>CAJJDD010000014.1 GCA_905182895.1 Flavobacteriales bacterium UBA4466 | reverse complement strand
AATTGCTCATTTAGGATTGTTTTCCATCCTAAATTGGTTTGAGATTTTGCTGAATACCCCAACACTAAAAAAATAGCTATTTGTAAAACTTTCTTCATTGATTTGTCAATTTAACTTGCTAACGGTTTTTAATGCAGCAATATCGGTTTGGCTAAGCTGCGTTTTAATGCAGTTTAGGTTTTGTTGTGTACAGTGTTTTAATTTCCATTTTGATCTGTCTTTATTATTAAGCCGTTCCCATTTCCGTTTTTTAGTGAGTAGCCAGCAATAATATATCCATTGTCATTTGTTTGTTGTTACTTCATTTAGAAGGTTATAATTTCCCTCAGAAAATGTACTTTTCCATAATACATCTCCATTATTTGAGCTAACTTTCAATAAATAACACTCTGAATTATTCCCAAAACTTTCTCGTCCAATTACTATGTATTCGTTGTCAGATGTCAATTCAATAAAATCTAGCGCTTGAATGTTATCAGATAGATAATCTTTTGACCAATTCTCATTACCAATAGAATCAACCGATACTACAAAACCTGATGCTCCAGAAGTTGTATTAGTATTATAACCAGAAATTACAAAGTCGTTTTCCGTCCTGTTTAATTGCTCTTGCAGTATTATCGTAGTTATCACCCCATGTTTTAGTCCATAGTGTATCTCCATTATTGTCGGTTTTTGCTATGAAAATGTCTGTTCCCTCCGTTGCCAAAAGATTCTGTAGCACCGGTGATAATAAATCCTCCATCTGTCGTAAGCTGTACAATGATTAAATTCTTTTTTATTTGAAAATATTTTTTGCCACAATTCATTACCCGAAGCGTCAGTTTTTATTAAAAATGCAGTTTCTGAAGAGTACTCCGAACCGCAGATGATATACCCACCAGCACTAGTCTGTTTAACTGTCGAAAAAACTAGTGTATGAACCCATATTATATGATTTTTTCCATTGCAGAACCCCATTTCCACTTACTTTTAATAGCCTGTCCTACATAAGGAGATGAACTCATGGAAGAACCAGCTTGATTAGTAGAGGTTGCAGCAATGATAAATTCATTATTATCTGTTTCTTGAATATACCAACCTTGATCTGTATAACTGTCCGAGAAAGTTTTAACCCATTCCGTTTCTCCAGTATTATCCGTCTTTAAGAGTAAAATGTCTCGTTCAGAGTTTGCTTGATTCTCAGTAAAACCACAGAATATGAATCCGCCACCTATTGTTTGTTTTACAGAATAAAGACCATCTAGATCTATTCCCCCAATAACCCGGATAAAATGATGAAGTACCACTACCTGATATTAAATTGTTATCAATTGTACTGCTCTGATTCAAGTCAATTTTCACTGGGTCATCTTTCTTGTCCTAATGTGTGGCATTCCATAATCTTATTAGTAATCGCTTCATTTTTTTCATCTTCATCATTGTACACAACGTACGTGTATACACTATAGCGTTTATTCACACTATATATATATTGGCTAATCTAGTAAATTTTCTATTCTAGTCAGTTGTTTTATAGCTACATGTGTGTAAATTTCTGTGGTTTTGCTAGAACTGTGTCCTAATAAAGTTTGTATATATCTTAAATCTACTCCTGCTTCTAGTAGATGAGTGGCAAAACTATGACGCAGCATGTGTGGCGTTAATCTTATATTTAGACCTATGCGCGTGGCATTCTTTTTTACCACCGCGCTCACACTAGTAGCGCTATAGGGTCCTCCCTGCGCTCCTTCAAATAAATATTCCTTAGGCCGCTCTTTCTTGAAATATGTGCGTAAATCTTGTAGTTGACTATTTCCTAGTAATGTGTACCTGTCTTTTCCTCCTTTGGAATTTTTAATGAATACCATCATGCGCTTGCTGTCTATGTCTTCTGGGCGTAGCATTAAGAGCTCATTTTTTCTTAGTCCCGAGCCATATAATAGGCTGAGTATGCACCGATGCTTTACATTTCTAGTGGTCCTAATTAAATTCAGAGCATCTTCCTTGGAGATCACTTTTGGCAGTGGTTTCTTTTTTCGAGGTCTTTCTATTCTATAAAACCGATTGGGCATATTTAAGACCTGTTCATAATAGAATTTAATGGAATTTACTCGCTTGATTGAGACTAGAATCAGATGCGCCTTGCCTAGACAGTTGGATCAGGTATGCTCTAATATCATTTTCGTTTAGATCTAATAATTCCTTTGTAGAATAATAATTCATAAACTTTTCGAAGTAGAAAATGTAAGTTTTAGCAGTACTGGGAGCATATCGTTTGAGCTCAAGCTTGGCTAAGAATTTCTCCGGACATCTCTGGTAGTTCTCGGAATTAGATTTCCGTTCTAGGCTAATGGGCTCGTTTATTCCTTTAGATACGGGTCTGTCTGGAAAGAAATACTTGCAGTTTAGCCATGCTACTCCTTTAAAAGTATTGAATAAATGATCTAGGGCATGCTTGCCGTTAGGAGTAGTGTAGAGCTGAAATTCTTCATTCCATGTGATTTCTGGAAGCTGCAGAACCAGAGCAGTAAGTACTTTGTTCGACTTGAAATCTAGGCCTATTAGTTGTTTTTTATTAGAGTAGATATGCCTTAAAGTGATGTTTTTTAGCTGTTGAGTCATTTGTAGGGAGTTAATTCTCTAGCTAATAACAATTAAACAAAGTATAAATCATTTAATTAACCGTAGAATATACGTATATTATGTACTTTAAACGATTATAAGCATTTGTAAAATGACTAAGAGGAGATGTAACTATTGCAACGCTGAAATTACCGAAGGGCGAAGTGACAAAAAATTCTGTAATGCACACTGCCGCTCCGCTTTTCAATATATGCTAAACATCAGCAGAGAACCCTTCTACCAAAAGGTTAAGAAAGCGCTTCAAGTGAACAGAAAAATAATGAAGAAATATAACCTGGCAGGTTTTGCATCTACTAGAGCTGCCACTCTAACCGCTGAGGGGTTTAATCCCAGATTCACCACCCACTCCTGGAAAAACAGTAAAGGAGAGGAGTATAAATTTATTTTTGAATTTGGCTTTTTAGAATTTCAGTCTGCTGGGAAAACCAAATACAAGCTCATCATGTGGCAAGAGTACATGAACTAAAAAGCCCCATCAAAAAAATTGACAGGGCTTAAAATTCATCGTTTAGATAAGCCTACTTAAAAGCGTTCTCTCCTGTAATATCCATACCAGTAATAAGTAAGTGAACATCATGTGTCCCTTCATAAGTAATTACAGATTCTAGGTTCATCATGTGCCTCATTATAGGGTATTCATTAGTGATCCCCATAGCACCGTGAATTTGTCTAGCTTCTCTAGCGATATGAATAGCCATATCTACATTATTTCTTTTAGCCATTGAAATCTGAGCAGAAGTGGCTCTGTCCTCATTTCTTCAGTTGACCTAACCTGAAAGTCAGTAACTGTGCTTTAGTGATTTCAGTAATCATTTCAGCTAGTTTCTTCTGCTGAAGTTGAAATCCTCCAATAGGCCTTCCAAACTGAGTTCTCTCTTTAGAATATCTAAGGGCAGAATCATAACAGTCCAAAGCCGCACCTATAGCACCCCAAGCTATTCCATATCTAGCAGAATCCAAGCATCCCAGGGGAGCTCCAAGACCAGATTTATTAGGAAGTAAGTTTTCTTTAGGCACTTTTACATTATCGAAAACAAGCTCACCAGTATCACTAGCTCTCAAGCTCCATTTTCCATGAGTAGTAGGAGTAGTGAAACCTTCCATTCCTCTTTCTACTATTAATCCATGAATTCTACCAGCTTCATTCTTAGCCCATACCACAGCTATATCTGCAAAAGGAGCATTTGAAATCCACATCTTAGCACCATTCAAAAGATAATGGTCACCCATGTCTTTAAAGTTGGTAGTCATTCCGCCAGGATCAGATCCATGGTCAGGCTCTGTAAGTCCAAAACATCCTACGAATTCTCCAGTAGCTAGCTTAGGAAGATACTTCATACGCTGCTCTTCATTTCCATATTTCCATATAGGATACATCACCAAAGAACTCTGTACAGATGAAGTCGAGCGCAATCCTGAATCACATCTTTCTAGCTCCTGCATTAACAAACCATAAGAAATTTGATCTAGTCCTGGTCCGCCATACTGCTCAGGAATGTAAGGGCCAAAACCACCTATTTCTCCTAACCCTTTGATTAAGTGTCTAGGGAATTTTCCTTTTTCGAAAGCATCTTCTATAATTGGAGAAACCTCTTTCTTAATCCAAGCTCTGGCAGAATCTCTTACCAGTTTGTGCTCTTCACTAAGCAGGTCATCCATATTAAAATAATCGTGTCCGTTATATTGGTCTGTACGCATTTTCTTTTGTTTTCTCAGCTTTAGCCGATTTGTTTACGATACGCAAATTTAACACTTTCAGTATGTAAATTGATTTCAAAACTCTAGATTTGGTATCACGATGGAAGCTTTAAAAAATCAAGTCTCTGAAGTTTTTGCGTTGCAACGCGAATATTTCCTCAATCACCTGAAATCTGCGCCTCTTTCTGCGCGTAAATCCAAGCTTAAGAAACTTAAAAAGTGGATTTTATCTCATGAAGATGAAATTTGTACGGCCATTCATGCTGATTTTAAGAAACCATACTTCGAGACTAGAATTTCAGAAATATTTCCTACAGTCTCGGCTATAAGGCATGCGTTGCAAAACATGGAAAACTGGGCTTCGGATGATTCTGCTCAAGGTGGCTTGGGTTATTTGTTCACTTCCAGTAAAATAAGAAAGGAGCCAAAGGGAGTAAGTCTAGTGATTTCTCCGTGGAATTATCCATTCATGTTGGCATTAGAACCTGCAATTTCTGCCATAGCTGCGGGATGCACAGTAATGTTAAAACCCAGTGAAAACACTCCTCACACCTCCGGCTTGTTAAAAAAAATGGCAGAAGAAGTTTTTAAACCAGAGGAGTTAGCTGTTTTTCTAGGAGATTACACCGTTTCTCAGGAGTTACTTAAAAAACCATTTAACCACATTTTTTTTACAGGCAGCCCACAGGTAGGAAAAATAGTAATGAAAGCTGCAGCGGAGCATTTAACTTCTGTCACCTTAGAATTAGGAGGAATGAATCCAGCGGTTATAGATGAAACAGCTGATTTAAAAGATGCAGCAGAAAAAATTCTGTGGGCCAAAGCCATGAACTCTGCTCAAACCTGTGTTTCGGTGAATGAAATGTACGTCCACGAATCAGTAAAAGAGAAGCTAGTAGACGCGCTGCATAGAGCAGAGAAAAAGCTATACCCAAACGGTTATAAGCAAGGTGATGCCATGTCTGTCCTGGTAAACGACCAACACTTTTCTAATGTAAAGGAAATGGTGACAGAAGCTTTGGGTAAAGGAGCTAAAGCTGTTTTTGGTGGTGAAATGGATGATGCCAATAGATGGATTAGTCCTACTGTTATGGTTAATGTTCCTAAAGAATGTAAGCTTAGAAACGAAGAGATATTCGCCCCAGTGGTGGTTTTAACAGCGTATTCGGATTTAGACCAAGTTATCTCTGATCTCCAAGAGAAGCCCATACCTCTTTCGGCTTATATTTTTTCTAAAAGCAGAAAGAACCAGAAGAAGTTTTTAGCTAGAATCCAAGCTGGAACCACGTGTGTCAATGATACAACGATCCAATTCGCTCAGCCAAACCTACCTTTCGGAGGTCATGGAAATAGTGGGGTAGGAAAAGCCCACGGTAAATTTGGTTTCTTAGAATTCACCAACCAAAGAGCCGAACTTAGACAGCGCACAGGGTTTACTTCCGCCAAATTGATTTATCCTCCTTATGATAAAAAATGGAAACAATTGATAGTGAAAGCATTCATCAAGTGGTTTTAAAACAAGATTAGGCTTGTTCGTTTTAATCTCAATTATTAATGCTCTATTTTTGGGATATGAATCGAGTGATTATCCTTTTAGTTTTAATACTTCTCTCTTGGCAGAGTAACGCGCAATGTGATACCTCTAGGTATATTTCACCAATTTTAAATGTGATTGATGTGCAGACAGATGTTGAATACGGACAAGCTCCTCAGTGGAATTTTCCTTATTTTAATGAAACACTATTGATGGACGTTTACCAACCATTGCTTGACCCGATTGAAAAAAGGCCATGCATGCTTTGGGCACATTCTGGTGCATTTGCCCTAGGAGATAAGCAAGCAGATGATATGGTAGCCCTATGTGACAGTTTTGCTAGGCGGGGATTTGTAACTGCTACCATGGGGTATAGAAAAGGATTCAACCCTTTGGATGCTGCCAGCTCTGAAAGAGCTGTCTATAGAGGATTACAAGATGGAAGAGCAGCTTATAGATTCTTAGTGGAAAATCATGAGGTGTATGGAATAGATACCACTAAGATTTTCGTAGGAGGGAGCAGCGCAGGAGCACTCATAGCACTTCACTTGGCGTTTATGGAAGAAGAAGAACGACCCGAATCTAGTTTTGACCAGTTTTTAGCGCCTGATTTAGGATGTATTGATTGTTCTGGTAATAATTTTCAGCATGAAGTAAATCCTTTAGGTATAATAGGGTTATGGGGAGCTATAGGAGATACTACTTGGGTGAATAGTGATGTAAATACTCTTTTAGCTCATGGCACTGATGACCCTATAGTGCCATTCGAGTCAGGCCCTCCGTTTCAGTTTTTCACTTTGCCCGATGTTTATGGCAGCTCATTAATCCATGAAAGATTACAGAATCAAGGTTTTTCCTCAGAATTAATTATTGCAGAGGGAGAAGGTCATGAACCTCACGGTACTTTAAATGGCAATTGGATAGGTCCCCCAAATGATTTCTGGGAAGAGCTCTTTAGTAGTGTAGAAGAGTTCTGTTTTGAACTAATTAGACCTCAGGAATTAGCTATTTCTGGGTCAGAATTTATATGTGAAGGACAAAATTATACTTATTCTGTAGAGTTAGCTGAAGGAGAAAGCGTCTGTTGGGAAATAGAAGGAGGAGACTATCAAGAGACTTCTGATGAAGAAATAGCTGTTCAAATTACAGGTCAATCAGCGATTATTACCGCATTTATTTATAATGAAGTAGGAGCGGCCAGCGAATCAAGTAGCATTATTGTTCAAGCATCTCCCAGTCCAGATGTGGCATGGGATGTAAGCCTAGAACAGAATGTTTTAGAATATTCCGTTCTAACTTTATTTGATACTTCGTGGTATTTAAATGGACTTCTAATCTCAGAAGAAAACATAGGTTCTATGCTCCTTAAAACTGAAGGAGAATATACAGTTTCACTAGAAGTGGTAAATGAGTTTGGGTGTGTGACCTCTTATTCAGAGGAATTCACTTATGCGATAGATAATCTAGATGAGCAAGCAAACAGCTTAACAGAAGTTAAACTGTCTTCGGGAGTTTTATCTATCAAGTCAGAGATGATTACTAAAGTAAATCTCTATGATGTTATGGGGAGGTTGCTTTATGAAAATGAAGCCACTGAGCATGTGGTGAGTGAACATTCAGGAGTTTATATTCTTTCATTTTCTAATTCGGAGGAGAGCAGGGCCATAAAAATAGTATTTCCTTAAGATGACCTTTTGTTATTTTTCGTCCAACATAGAGTAACCAAAATTGTAGTAAATTGGACGAGAAGATTAAATCAAAGTAAAATGAAAAGTGTGTTATTATTCGCGGCCAGCTTAGCAGCTTTTTCTGCGTTTTCTCAGGAAGAGACTTTAACTAGAGGTGATATCTGGTTTACAGGCTGGGAATGTATCTTTAATAGAGGCTCAATTAATGAATGAAGTGGACTTAACAGTCTTCGATTTTGAAGATTTCTGCAACAAACCTCAGGTGAAGGTTAAACTATCAGAATTCTTTTCAGCTCATAAACCGTCAAGTTTTTCAGAAATTCATCGGGGTTCTAGTGGAGCCAATGAGGTGTACAGAATAGGTGAGCTTGTTACCAGCACTGGCACATATAGAGTAACTATATTTATAGAGAAGTCTGGCAGTGCGTTTAAAGTAAGCCAACTAAAAATAGAATAGCAAAAAAAATAATTTAACTATTGCCCACCCCCTAGATTTAGTTCTATGGGGTTTTTTTATGCCTTCTTCGTTTCGGCTAATACTCCTTTTCCCCATTGCGCCAGCATTCCTAAACAGAGAAGAAGTAGCAGTAAACTCCCCATTGTAGATATAGTCTTAGCGGTATAATAGGTTTGAGGTTCAAATTTGAACACCACTTCTTTAGCTCCTGCTGGAATATTCAATCCTCTTAAAATGTAATTCGCTTTTACATGCTCAGAGAGCTTTCCATCTATGTAGGCGTTCCAGCCAGCGGGGTAATAAATTTCAGAAAACACAGCGAAGGCAGCTTCACTGTTATTCGTAGTGTAGGTTAATTTATTTGGCTGATAATGGATTAGCTCGATGCTTCCAGTACTGCTATAATTAGTGCTTAATCCATCGGTAAATTTGCTTTGAATGACCGCTGTACTGTCAGGGTTTAAACCTGACATAGCATTCATTTCAGCATCTGTATCTGCTACTGTTTTTATCTCGTTTATAAACCAAGCATTCCCTAAACCGCCATTAAATGGAATCACTTCACCTTCAGGATTTCCTATCATATACTTGGTGTTTAACATGCTCAGCATAGGAAATTCTCCAGTAATTCTTCCAGAAGTTTGTAGTTGATTTAGAATCTCTTTAGTTTCACTACCTAGATTAAAATCGACCAATTCTTGGTAAATCTTCAGTTTGGCTCCGTGATAACCACCTATAGATTTATGGTAATAAGATGTTCTGGCATCACTCCAGGGGTTGCCTAGATTTAATACTCTGAAGTTCGTATTCTGGTTGAGTACTTCGAGCTGGCGTTGAAGTTTTTTCGAGTCATTTGAACGCGTGTCACCCGTTTTTTCTTTGTAAAGATTGGTCGCAGTTTTCAGTTTGCTGTCAAATTCAGAAACCCCTGATTTCTCTTTCGCTAGAATCTGCCTTTCTACTTTTTGGGCTGGAAAAGGAACGCTGTTTTGTCTTGCAGATTGAAAGCCTTCTTTAATATCGAAATACCTGTGATCCACTGACCACATGTCTACAATAAAAACAAATCCAAGCGCATAAGCAGCGTATTGAGCCATTTTACTCTGGAAAGTTACTGCCAGCAGAACGCCTAAGCCTAGAATGAAAATGATAAAGCTCCTCATTACGTCTGCTGTGAATATTCCTTGCCTGCCTTTTACTATTTGGTTCAGCATTTCCTTTCCTTCTTTACTCTCCTTTAGTCCGAGAAAGGCTTCTTTTTCTGCACTAGAGAAGAAGTCGAAAACAGAACCGGGGGAAGTTAAAAGAACGATGTTGAACAGGGCGAATGCTCCTCCTACGAGATAGAAGAATTTCTTGGATTTCTCTCTTAGTTCAGCATTTTCTAAATATTGATTTAGGAATAATGTACCTAAGAAAGGAATGATAATCATGAGTAGCATGAGCATCATTTTGGTATCTCTAAATTTATTCCATAGAGGAACGTTATTTAGAAAAAAATCAGGCACATCACCGAGTTTCCAAGAAGCCAAAATGGCTATAACCGCCACTATGAGTAAAGGCCATCGAATAGAATCCTTTAAGAGAAAAAGACCACAGAATGCTAAGAAACACATAAACGCTCCGAAGTAGAACGCACCCGCTGTTCCCCGCTGTTCTCCCCAGTAACTGAGAATTTGATTTTGACCTAAAAATTGCTGAGCACTTTTACTAAGTTCCGCTTTAGCTTCAGGAATGTTTACTAAAAGATTGGTTTTCCCTCCCTTTACGTTCGGAACATAAGCACCTAGCCACTCAGCTTTAGACATGCTGTATTCCAGAATGTAATCCTTACCTAATCCTTCCTCTGTAGTAGAAGTTAATCCCTCAGTCTGAGGTTTCAGCGTTAGTTCGGAAGAGCCCCTTGTAGAGTATTCTCCATATTCAGCCGTAGTAGAAAGCAGCGTGTAGTTAGGTAAAGCCCCTAGAACGCCAGCCAAAAGTAAGAATCCTACGATCTTAGGGACTTCAGTAGACTCCTTCATTATTACTTTCCTGATGAGTTCGCCAATTCCCACTATTCCAAGTAAAAATAGTGCGTAATACGTCATCTGAAAGTGGTTGGCTCCGAGGTGTAAACAAAGAAAAAATGCGGTGATTAAAGACCCTTTGAGCGCATGGCGCCTAAAAGCAAATAGAATTCCACCGAGCATAGGAGCTATGTACGTAATGGCATTCATCTTGGTGGCGTGTCCAGCTCCTAAGTACAAGATGAAAAAGCTGCTTAACCCAAAACTGATGGCTCCTGCGGCTCCTACGGCAGGCCTAACCTTCATGCACATTAGCAGGATATAAAAACCAAGCATGGCTTTAAATAAAGTACTGATAGGTGAGGGGAGCCATAGCCTATAAACTTTATCTACACTCTTTACTAAGTTTCCTAAGTCGTTTACACTGATTTGATAAGCAGGCATTCCTCCAAACATGCTATTGGTCCATAGCGGTTCTTCATCCTCGGCATATCGGTGGTCTAAAACCTCCTTAGACATTCCTCTCCACTGATTAATATCACCCTGTTTTAATTTCTTGCCAGAGATAGCTGGACTGTAGAAAGCTACAGAGATTAATAAAAAACTAAGTATGGCTATAAGGTGAGGCAGTGCCTTCTTAAATAGAGTATTCATCAGTGATTTTTAAGTGGGTTAAAGGTAAGGCGATTCTTGATTAATGAAAACCAAAGAACATTTACCTGTAAGAGCTAGATTGTTCATCTTCATACATAGCCAGATAGCTGCGGTACCGAACCTCTTCTATATTCCCATCTTCTAGGGCTTTTAGCACTGCGCATTTAGGTTCATTTATATGCCTACAGTTATTGAATTTACACTCAGGAAAGAGAGCCATCATTTCTGGAAATAACATATGAAGTTCATCCTTTTCTATATCTACTATTCCGAATCCCTTAATTCCAGGAGTGTCTATGATAAATCCACCATCATCTAACTCATGCATCTCTGCGAATGTCGTGGTATGTTGTCCTTTGTTATGTGAGGCAGAAACTTCCATAACTTTTATATCTAAACCAGGACTAATGGCGTTTACCAAAGTAGATTTTCCTGCGCCAGAGTGCCCTCCTAGCATACTTACTTTGGCTGTGAATCGGTTTTTAAGCGTTGCAACGCTAGACTCCTGCAAAGCCGAGATCTTCATAACCTCGTAACCTATCCCAGTATAGATATCCTCTATTTCTATCACTTTTTCCATTTCAAACTCATCATAATCATCCATTTTATTAATAAGAATAACTACGGGAATTTTATAGGCTTCAGCGGTGACTAAAAATCTATCGATAAAACCATAACTGGTTTGAGGACGAGCTACAGTGACGAATAAAAATGCCTGATCTATGTTGGAAGCTATGATGTGCGACTGTTTCGAGAGATTTACAGATTTACGGATGATGTAGTTTTTTCTTTCCAGAATAGTGTTTATCACCCATGTTTCATCTTTCTCTTCTTCTAGAGTCACATGATCACCTACAGCGAGTGGATTGGTGGTTTTTAGACCTTGAATTCTAAATTTTCCGCGAATCTGGGCATCTACTACGTCCCCATCTTCCATGCGGACTTTATACCATTTCCCCGTAGATTTTATGACTAAACCTGTTCTATCCATTCCAAGGACAAATGTAGTTCTTCAATTAGGAATTGGCGAATATTGAATCGGGAATTGCCAAGTATAAAAATCGCATAGTTTCAGAGTAAGAAGAGGCCATTAATTAGTGTTAGAATTTGAATTAATCATTAACCACTAATAATTAATCATTAAAAAAGATTAACCATTAAATTTGAACTATGTCTATAGAAGCAAAAGGGGTTAGTAAATATTACGGAAAGCAAAAAGCATTAGATGAGGTGAGTTTTAAATCAAGGCGAAATTGTAGGTCTCTTAGGGCCAAATGGTGCTGGTAAATCTACGATGCTGAAGATTATAACTGGTTATTTCCCTCCTAATGAAGGAGATATTTATGTGATCGGATTAGATGCTGTAGAAAACTCTTTGGAAGTAAGAAAAAAAGTAGGCTACTTGCCTGAGCATAATCCATTGTATCCAGAGATGTATGTTACAGAATACCTAAAGTTCGTAGCGGGTATTTACAAGGTGAAGAATAAAAAAGAAAGGGTAGAGGAGATCATAAAAATGGTGGGACTTTCTCCCGAAAGGCATAAAAAAATTCAAGAATTAAGTAAAGGATATAAGCAGCGTGTAGGGTTAGCCCAAGCGTTGATTCATGATCCAGACGTGCTTGTTTTAGATGAGCCTACCTCAGGTTTAGATCCCAATCAGCTGGTAGAAATTAGAAAACTAATTAGGGATATAGGAAAGGAAAAGACAGTAATGCTCTCTACGCATATTATGCAAGAGGTAGAAGCCATTTGCGACAGGGTTATCATTATTAACGAAGGAAGAATAGTAGCAGATGCTCCAGTTTCAGAGATGAAAAACATGGGGAATGCAGAAGGATATAGTTTGGAGGTAGAGGTAAATGAGGCTATCTCCGAAGAATTACTTTCTGTTATAAATGGTGTAGATAAAGTGATTTCCAAAAGCGGATTGAATTATTCCATTGAAATCTCCAGTGCGAAAGACATTCGGGCCGAAATATCAAAAGCTATTTCCGATGATGGAAAGGCTGTTCTTTCTATGGTCAGAAAAGAAAAGAGTATGGAGGATGTGTTTAAGGAGTTGACTAGGTAGGCTTTATTCTGATAAGTAAATTTATTTAGAAGCCATCCGAAAGGGTGGCTTTTTATGTAATGGCTAATGCCTTAAGTGAGTTCTTTTTTTTAATCGTGGATTAATTTAGTGACAAGTTGGAGTTGTTTAAGTAATAAAAAAACCGTCCTCCAAAAGAAGAACGGTTTTACTATTATCTAAAATGATTGTTTTACTAAGACTGATCTTAGTATCAGAAATTAATTATTGGTCGCTTTTTTTATAACTATAATCAGGAAATTACATCATCCCTGGCATTCCACCTGGCATTCCGCCTCCCATAGATGGAGCTCCACCTTCTTCTTCAGCATCTGTAATTACACACTCAGTAGTAAGCAACATACCTGCTATAGAAGCAGCGTTTTCTAGAGCTACTCTAGCTACTTTAGTAGGGTCTATTACACCAGCTTTCAGTAAATCTTCGAACTTCTCAGTTCTAGCATTGTAACCGAAATCTTTCTTTCCTTCTCTGATCTTCTGAACGATTACCGCTCCTTCACCACCAGCGTTAGCTACGATCTGACGAATAGGCTCTTCGATAGCTCTTCTCACGATAGCTATACCAGTAACTTCATCTTCATTCTCACCTTTAACTTTCTCTAATCCTTCTGAAGCTCTAATGTAAGCTACACCACCCCCAGGAACTATTCCTTCCTCTACGGCAGCTCTAGTAGCATGAAGTGCATCATCTACTCTATCTTTCTTCTCCTTCATCTCAATCTTCAGTAGCAGCACCAACTTTAATTACAGCTACACCACCAGCCAATTTAGCTAGTCTTTCTTGAAGCTTCTCTTTGTCGTAATCAGAAGTGTAGTTTCATTGAGCTTTAATTTGGCTTTACTCTGCTTTTGATATCATTTTCTTAGACCAGCACCATTAATAATAGTAGTGTTGTCTTTGTCTAAAGTAATCTTCTCAGCAGTACCTAAATCTTCTAAAGTAGCATTATCTAATTTGAATCCTCTTTCTTCAGAAATAACAGTTCCACCAGTTAACGATAGCTATATCTTCAAGCATCGCTTTTCTTCTGTCTCCGAAACCTGGAGCTTTAACAGCCGCTACTTTAAGTGCTCCTCTCATTTTATTTACCACCAATGTAGCTAATGCCTCACCATCTACATCTTCAGCTATAATTAAAAGAGGTTTACCCGTTTGAGCTGTTTTTTCTAATACAGGAAGTAAATCCTTCATGTTAGAAATCTTCTTATCATAAATAAGAATGTATCCAGACTCCAATTCAGCTTCCATTTTCTCCGCGTTAGTAACGAAGTAAGGAGAAAGATACCCTCTATCAAACTGCATTCCTTCTACAGTTTTCAATTCATCAGAAGTACCTTTAGCTTCTTCTACAGTAATTACACCTTCTTTACCAGCAGCCTTCATAGCAGAAGCTATAAGTGCACCGATTTTAGAATCATTATTAGCAGAAATAGTAGCTACTTGTTCTATTTTAGAAAAGTCTTTTCCTACTGTGTTAGATATCTTCTGAAGACCAGTTACTACATGGTTGACAGCTTTATCTATACCTTTTTTTAAATCCATTGGATTAGCACCAGAAGCTACAGATTTTAAACCTGCACCTACTATAGCTTGAGCTAATACAGTAGCCGTAGTAGTTCCGTCACCTGCTTGGTCAGCAGTTTTAGAAGCTACTTCTTTTACCATTTGAGCACCCATGTTTTGGATAGGGTCTTTAAGCTCTATTTCTTTAGCCACAGATACACCATCTTTGGTGATAGATGGAGCACCGAATTTTTTACTTATAATTACGTTTCTCCCCTTAGGTCCTAACGTTACTTTAACTGCGTTAGCTAATGCGTCTACACCTTCTTTAAGTTTCGCTCTAGCTTCTACGTCAAAAGAAATGTCCTTTGCCATGTTGTTCGTGTTTTTGAAATTTTTTTTAAAAAATTGAATGAATTAGATAATACCTACGATATCACTTTCTCTCATGATTAGAAAGTCTTTTCCATCTAGAGTAATTTCAGTACCCGCATATTTTCCGTAAAGAACAGTGTCTCCTTTCTTTACCTCCATAGGCTCATCTTTAGTACCTGGTCCCGCTGCTATTACTTTACCTTTTTGAGGCTTTTCTTTAGCGGTATCGGGAATAAAAATTCCACTAGCTGTTTTTTCTTCTGCTTTTGCAGATTCCACAAGAACTCTGTCTTTTAGCGGCTTGAATTTAACTGCCATGTTTCTAATTATTTTAGGATTAAATTTTTTGTTTTTTGCGTAGCAATGGTTTTCCATTTCTCGCTAAGGGCTTAGTCATTTTTTATGCCAACCGTCCGATAAGGACTTTATGGCAGATATTGACATTTTTGGGCAAAAAAAATGTCAGTCTGTAAGTCAGACTGACATTTATAATATGCTTTTATCTTAATTTCTTATTCAGCTCCTGGAGTATGCTAGCTGGTGCATCTAATTTTCATAGTGTCCTGCTCTACTTCCTGAATTCCACTGTTTGGAAGGAAGGAAGCAGATACGATACACAAAACGAATAGTGCTATCATCATAGCCCAGGAACCCTTTTCTAGAAAATCAGCTGTTTTTTGAACTCCTCCTATTTGACTAGCTCCTGAGAAACCAGACGCTAAACCACCACCTTTAGGGTTTTGTATGAGCACGAAAAGTGCCATTACTATGCTTACTATGATGATTAATACTGTAATTACTACTTCCATGTTTTTATTTTTTTCGTCCCAGCCTTTTAATTCGGGCTGCAAAATAAATGCTTTTTTCTGGATATTTCAAAGAAAGAAGTTGGAAAGCTCGTTTTGCTTTCGAATTGTTTCCTTGATCCGCATATATTTCAGCTAGAGTTTCTGTTACAAATTCTTCGTTATCTACCAGACTTTCTGCTGCTAGGTTCTCTAAAGAATACTCCTTAGATTTTCCTCTGCTAATTTGAGGTTCTTTTTGGATAAAATTATCTATGATAGAATCTGCATAATCAGTTGTTTTAACAGCTCCTTTATCACTGAAAGAAGGGTAGTTCACCGATTGAGCGCTCGCTATTAACCAGTTAATAAAGTCATCAGAACTTACCGGTTTTTTCGTTAAATCTGCGCTATTTCCCTGTGGAATACTGTCCTTTAAATGCTCTTTTTTAGCTTGAATATCTTCCATCACATCCATAGTGATAGAAGTGTCTACAGCCTCTGAAATAATCAAGTGATTTAGCTCCTCAATTTCCTCATTTATTTCAGCACTTAGCTTAGTTTCTAAGCTTCTTCTGCTGATTCTGTTTGATTTTCTGATTCTGAAATAGGTTTGAGCTCTGTAATCTTTTCTATTTCTTCAGAATCTTCTTTTCTCTCTTTCGGTAATTCGTCTTTACTTTCTACAGGACTGGATTCTAATTCTTCTAAAGGTGAAATCTTGATAGGAGTGATGTCCACCGAAACTTCTGCTTCTGGCTCCGTGTCTGTAGAATATACTTTCTCCCAATCAGCGGGAATCAGTCCTTCCACCTCAGGAAGGGCTTCCATCTCTTGTTCTACTTTAAGGATGGTTTTTTCTAATGCTGCTCCGTAAAGAATTTTATAAAGCCTAGCTCTGTCATTAGTCACTAGAGCTACTCTCTTCAGTTCGTCAGAGAAAGATAGGTCACTGGTTTCTTTAAGCCCTTTCAGATAGGCTATGCGTATGTCAGCGCTCCAGGGATATTCTTCTTTTAGAAGTTTGAGCCTGTTTTTTTCTTCTTTGGTAATCTTGTGAGAAGGAGACATGAGGTCGGATATGAGTAATTCCATTACCAATTGCCTAAACTAGCGTTATACACATCCTGCGTAAGTTGATCTACGATTAGAGCTATAAGCTCTTCTTCTATAGAAAGAAAGTCTGCATCACTAGGGTAATCAGTATACCAGGAGAAGTTCCTTTCGAAACTCTTGTCTTTTTCTATGGTGTTTTCATACTTAACTTCTATTCCTATGGTAAGTCTAGTTTGACTAGCTGTTTCTCCTTCTTGAACAGAAATAGGCTGAGTGTCATATTTATTAATAGATCCTTGGAATCTGAGTTCTGCTTTTTCGTCTATTAGCTGAACTGTAGATTGTTGTTGAATTAAATCCCTTAAATCCTCAGTGAAGGTTTGACCGATCAGCGGGTTGGCCTTAGGTGCTCTTACTTCGAACATTTTCACACTGAAACTTTTAGCTCCAGAGTCATCTGTTCCATAAAAGCTATAGACCCCGCACCCAGCTAAGCTGAGAGATAAAAACGATATGAGAAAAAATCTGTTAAGCATTTGTAGCATTTATTGCAACGCAAATTAAGCTGAAATAGTTTATTCTTCTTATTTCAGGTCGTATTCATTTATTTTACGGTAGAGTGTTCTTTCAGAAATACCGAGTTCTCTGGCAGCGTGTTTACGTTTATTATTATGCTTTTTAAGCGCTTTTCTTATAAGTTCCTTTTCTGTTTCTGCTAGAGAAAGTGTTTCTTCCACATGAATGGTGGTAGGTTCTTTTGTTTCAGAGACTCTAGAGAAAGAGCTTGGCTTAGATGGTACGAGCATCGAGTCTTTTCTAGGCTCATTTTCGTCATGGTAATCTTCGTCAAATACTTTTCGTATTAATTCCGAATTCTCTTCATTTTGAGTGAACTCTCCTTCGCTTTTAATCACTCGCATAACCAGTTAGTTTGGATGTATGTCTTTTTTCATATCGAAACTGACTTTATATAGAATCTCTCTTTCTGTACTAAAGTCACTTTTTTTTGATCTTGGTCAATGACCATTGGTTTCATACTGAAACCTTGTTCTGGAAGGTATTGCCTTAGGTTGGTAGAGTTAATCTCACGTTCTTTCTCTATTACACTAATCTGCTCGGTGATGTTCTTTAGTTGTCTTATGTTTCCGGGCCATGAATAGGATTCTAATAGAGAGACTGCATCTGGAGTTAGTTCTAAAATCGGAATTCCATACTTATCTGCGAAATCTGTAGTGAATTTCCTGAATAGTAAATGGATGTCTTCCTTTCTATCTCTAAGTGGAGGGATAATGATAGGTACAGTGCTTAGTCTGTAAAACAAATCCTCCCTGAACTTTCCTCTAGAGATTGCTTCAGAGAAATTTACGTTAGTAGCAGCGACTACCCTTACATCAGTTTTAATGACTTTAGATGAGCCTACTTTTAGAAATTCTCCTGTTTCTAGAACTCTTAATAACCTAACTTGAGTCTGCAAAGGAAGCTCGGCTACTTCATCTAAGAAAATGGTTCCGCCATCAGCTTCTTCGAAATATCCTTTTCTACTCCCTGTAGCTCCAGTGAATGAGCCTTTCTCGTGACCAAATAGTTCAGCTATCAATAGTGCCTTCAGGAATAGCACCACAGTTTACCGCTATGTAAGGGCCATGTTTTCTGGTGCTCAACTGGTGAATTATTTTAGGCATCACTTCTTTTCCAGTCCCACTTTCACCGTTAATAAGCACGGTTATATTCGTAGAGGCTACTTGAGAAGCTACATCTATAGCCCTGTTTAGGGCAGGTGAATTTCCTATTATTCCGAATCGTTGTTTTATGCTTTGCAATTCCATTAATCGACTAGTTCTCCTTTAAGTGTCATAGAGGTGCATTCTAGAATTTTCACTTCTACCAATGTTCCTCTTTTGGCATTTCCTTTTGGAAATACTACCATAGAATTTTGTGCAGTACGCTGTAATAATCATCATCAGATTTTTTGCTAGGTCCTTCTACTAATACTTTTTGTATGGTTCCTACATACTGCTTAATTCGGTCGTAGGAATTAGGCCCTCTGTAAATCTATTACTTCAGATAATCTTCTTCCTTTGACTTCTTCAGGAACATCATCTTCGTATTTTCTTTCTGCTAATGTTTTAGGCCTTTCTGAATACTTGAACATATAGGCCATATCGAACCCTACTTCCTTCATTAGAGAAAGCGTATCTGCATGTTGTTCTTCAGTTTCTCCACAAAAACCTGTAATTATATCTGTAGAAATAGCACATTTGGGTGCTATTCTTCTTAGCGCTTCTATTCTATTTAGATACCATTCTCTAGTATATCCACGGTTCATCTTTTTCAAGATTTCGTTATTTCCAGATTGAATAGGTAAATGAATGTAATTACAGATGTTATCATATTTAGCGATTACTTCTGCCACATCATCTGTTAAATCTTTAGGGTGTGAAGTACTGAATCTAATCCAGAGCTCTGGACAAGCTTTAGCTACCAATTCCATAAGTTCAGAGAAAGATACAGTAGGAAGATTTTCATCCTTTACTTCACCTTTCTTTGTGAGGTTCCATTTGTATGAATCTACATTTTGGCCAAGTAGAGTAACTTCTTTATAGCCATTATTAGCTAATTCTATAGCTTCATTTACTATAGATTCTGGATCTCTGCTCCTCTCTCGTCCTCTGGTGAAAGGTACCACACAGAAAGAGCACATATTGTCACACCCTCTCATAATACTGATGTAGGCATTAATGCCATTAGAGTTAAGTCTCACTGGACTTATTTCGGCATAGGTTTCTTCTCTACTCAAAAGGACGTTTACAGCCTTCTGTCCTGTTCCTACTTGTTCTATAAGATTAGGTAAATCTCTATAGGCATCAGGGCCTACTACAAGGTCTACTAATTTTTCTTGTTCGAGTAAAGTTTCTTTTAACCGCTCAGCCATACATCCGAGAACACCGACTATTAAAGACGGGTTTTTACGCTTCATTTTTTTGAACGCCAGTAGCCTATTTCTAATTCGGTCTTCGGCTTTCTCACGAATAGAGCAGGTGTTCAGTAGAATTACATCAGCTTCTTCTGCGTTTCTCGTGGTACCAAAACCTTCTTCGGTAAGTATAGATGCTACTATTTCACTGTCAGAAAAATTCATGGCACAGCCATAACTTTCTAAAAGAAGCTTCTTGCCATGTCCTCTTTTTGGTTCGACCATGACGGCCTCACCTTGTCTAGACTCATCTATAGTCTTATCTCCAGATTCTGTCTGCATATCATTTGTAATGAACTTCAAAGTTACTCTTTATTCAAAAAACAGCCTCACTATTGTGATATAAAGGGAAATGAGCGTTGATGCTAGTGGATTATTCCTCCTTTTTCTGCCAAAGAGAGTATTTATCTGGACTCGTTAACACCAATTTATACTCCTCTTGAATCATCTTCCTCAGCATAGAGCCGCCATTTGTGTAACAGTAAATGTATTTCGAATTGCTCTCTCTAATAGAGTCATACTCCTCTTTTAGATTAATCCTAAAAGCTTCGATATGTTCCTTGTTACTAAAAATAGTGGGGTGAATATATTTAGTCTGAGGAGACTTATCTAGCATGTAATGAAGAACCATCTTCTGCGAGTAAAATTTATCCTCAGGCTTTATATGCTCAGTTAAATATTCTAAAACCGCCTTTTCATTATCAGATTTCATTATCAGAGAAAAGAACTGACTCATTATACCTACTAAGAAGAGGATTCCTAATATAGATACAGCTCCCTTTCTAAAATGTGAGTGGTTTCTTTTCTTGATGTTTAGACTCTCAAGGTGGTCAAGCGCGAAGTAGCTAAAAGGAATAAGGGCTTGGGCATAATAATGGGGAAACAGTTTGCCAGTAAATAAAACAGCTACCCATACTAAAACAGGCCATAGAATGGATAGAATAGCTTCCTTAGTTTTATACTGACTAAGCCTTATTCGTTTGTAAATGCCCATAAAATAAAAGATGCTTAACGGGAGAAAAAACAGGTAAAATTGAACGACAAAGAGACCGCTGTCTAAAACATTTACAGATGAAGAATAACGAGAAGGAATAATAAATGAAACATCTATAAATTCGGTGTAATTACCGCTGAAATAATAATATAAATTCACTAACCCGAAGGGAATTAAAAAGCTAACACCAGTAATTAAAATTCTAAAAATTAAATTTTTAAAACTGCTCTTGTTTACCCACGCTATTAGTAGTAAAAAAGCTAGAAAATCAAAAGCGACATGATATTTTATAATGAAGCCTATGCCCATCAGAAAACCAATAACAAAATAATGTGCAGTAGATTTTTTTTGTTTCACTAAAAAAAACAAAGCGGCAGCAGTAAATAGATTGAAGAATATCTCAGTGTTACCAGACCAGCCCCACTGATCCACAGAGATAAGGGAGATGTAAAGTAATCCACTCGAAAGCGAGGTGAAATTACTTTTTCCAGCAGCTTGCCCGGCTTTAAATAAAAAATATGCAGAAGTACTTATGGCGGCTATCGTCAGCAGTCTAATGGCTATTATGGATTGGCCAAATACCCCTGTGGCTAGAGCATATATTCCATAGATCCCCACAGGTTTTATATCTATATAATCTTTAAATGGAATAAACCCTTTCAGCCATTCGTTAGCTATAACTAGGTAAGTAGATTCGTCATGGTCTATTACCAGTGGGAATAGAGTGAAGAATCTAGCGATTAGAGTAATAATAAAAAGGAAGATAAACACCTTTGATGATGAACTGTAAATTCTATTTAAATAATTCTTAGACACGCCCATTCTTTAGAAGGGCTAAAATACTGCTGTTATGAATGGCTTAAACTTTTAGCCTCTTTATCACTAAAATATAATCATCATAAAACAGATTTAAAGCTTTAGCAAATAGGATTCTAAGACGGTTGTGGGATTCCTTAAGTCATTAGTTTATCACCAAGAGTTATTGGAATATGAAGAATATTATTTGGTGAACTCAGATTCTTTAGTGTTAATTTGCACGTTTTTAAGATAATGTATTGTTGCGTTGCAATGCTCAAAAGTGGGTCCTCAAGCATCAATTAACAAAAGAAGCTTCATGAAAAATCTCGTTATAGTAGAGTCCCCTGCCAAAGCCAAAACTATAGAATCTTACCTCGGTAAAGACTTCATAGTTAAGTCATCTTATGGCCATGTTAGAGATTTAGTATCTGGAAATAAGGCTATCGATGTAGACAATGCTTTCCAGCCTACTTATGAAGTAACAGAGGATAAAAAGAAGGTAGTAGCTGAGTTGAAGAAATTAGCTAAGAATGCTGAAATGGTATGGCTAGCGACGGATGAGGATCGAGAGGGAGAAGCTATCAGCTGGCATTTAATGGAAGCATTAAAGCTAACAGATGATAAAATCAAAAGAATAGTATTTAGTGAAATAACTAAGCCCGCTATTTTAAAAGCCATAGAAAACCCTAGAAAAGTAGATTACAACTTAGTAAATGCCCAGCAGGCGAGAAGAGTACTGGATAGATTAGTCGGTTTTGAGCTTTCTCCTGTTTTATGGAAAAAGGTGAAGCCATCTTTATCTGCAGGACGTGTGCAGTCTGTCACAGTAAGAATATTAGTAGAAAGAGAAAGAGAGATATTAGGTTTTACATCGACTTCTAGTTACAGAGTCGTAGCTGAATTCACTACTGATGGTAAAAAATTCAAAGCCCAGTTAGGGAAAAGATTTGACTCTCAAAAAGAGGCAGAGGCATTCTTGAAAAAATGTCAAACGGCTAATTTTAGTATCGATAAACTAGAAAAGAAGCCAGCTAAAAAATCACCAGCGGCACCATTTACCACTTCTACTTTGCAGCAGGAAGCTGGAAGGAAATTAGGTTATCCAGTAGGGGTGACTATGAGCATAGCTCAAAAACTATATGAGTCTGGAAAGATTACATATATGAGAACAGACTCTGTAAACCTCAGTGATACCGCTTTAGAAGCTGCCGAAAAAGAAATCTAGATCATCTTACGGAGATAAATTCTCTAAAAGAAAATTGCAACAAAGATGCTAAAGAAGCCACGAAGATCTCATTACAGACATTCGACTTGAGTATGATAATGGAAAACAACGTCTTTCAGTTAGCATCTCTATTTGGAAAACGAGCATTAGCCTCTGAAATGTCCGATGCAGAATTCGAAAGAACTAATGTGGGATTTCTTAGACAATACTGACGAAAGTTCACTGCCAAGGGAGAGATTATAACTTTTGAAGGATTCCTGAAAGTTATTTAGAAGGAACTGATGAAGACGGAGAAGATGTAGAAGATGAATTAACTAAAGATAGCCTTCCTGCCCTTACGAAAGGTCAAATATTAGATTATGCTGAAATAACAGCTACTGAAAGGTTCACTCAGCATCCTGCGCGATATACAGAAGCCAGTTTGGTGAAAAAGTTAGAGGAGTTAGGAATAGGAAGACCTTCCACCTACGCTCCTACCATTTCTACTATCCAAAAAAGAGGGTATGCTCATAAAGACGAAAGAGATGGAACCAAAAGAGAATATGGTAAATTAACGTTAGTTAAAGACGATTTAGAAACGGAGAAACTTTCCGAAATTACAGGAAGAGAAAAAGGAAAATTACAACCTACGGATATAGGAATGGTAGTTAATGATTTCCTAGTTGAGCATTTTGAGAATGTATTAGACTTTGGGTTTACTGCTTCTGTAGAAAAAGAATTTGATGATATAGCCAATGGCTTAAGGAGTGGAATAAAATGATTAAAGAATTTTATTCTCCTTTTCATAAAGATGTAGAGGATACCTTAGAGAACTCGAGAGAGCAAGTGAGAAAGGATATTAGGAAATCATCCAGAAAACGGGAAAGTAATTCTAGTAAGAATTGGGCGTTATGGACCAATGGCTCAGATAGGAGATGCAGAAGACGAAGAGAAGAAATTCGCTTCACTATTAAAAGATCAGAGTATAGGAACGATAACCATAGAGCAAGTATTAGACTTATTCAAATTGCCACGTCAGTTAGGTCAGTTTGAAGATAAAGTGGTTACAGCCGCTATCGGTAGATTTGGTCCTTATGTCAGACATGACGGAAAGTTCGTGTCTATAAAAGAAGAGACGGAGACGATCCATTTACTATAACTCTAGAAAGAGGAGTCGAATTAGTAAAAGAAAAGAGAGAAGCGGATGCTAAGAAGATGATAAAGACCTTTGAAGAGGACGAGAATGTTTCTGTTCAAGAAGGAAGATGGGGGCCGTACATTAAGTTCGGTAAACAAAACGTGAAAATCCCTAAGGATACAGAGGCTAAAGACCTTACTTGGGATGAAGTAAAAGCACTTGCTGAAGAAGCTGCTAAAAATCCACCGAAGAAAAGAGGTAAAAAGAAATAATGGAGGGATTAGAAGTTTTTTTTCAGCCATTAGGGGCTGAGCTTTTCGAAAATCTAGAGAAAGAAGCGCTAGGGAATGTGATAAATGCTCATAACGAGCAGGGGTTTCCTGAAACTGAAGGAGCTAAAATCGCTATTATAGGAGTCTTAGAAGACAGGAATTCAATCGGTAATTCAGGGTGTGCTAGTGGGCCAGATGCCATAAGAAGCTATCTGTATAAGTTATTCGAGTTTGATGAAGAGATCGGCCTAGTAGATTTAGGGAATATTACCCCTGGAGAAACCACAAATGACACATACTATGCCGTGAAAACAGCATGTAGCGAACTAATTAAAGCGGGAATAATTCCGTTAATAATAGGTGGGAGCCAGGATATTACCTATGCCAATTATTCTGCTTATGAAGATTTAGAACAAACTATTAATTTAGTTACTGTAGATAGTAAGCTAGATGTAGGAGATAATGATGAGGATATAAGCTCAGAGAATTTCATGAGTAAGATTATTCTTCACCAGCCTAACTACCTATTCAATTACTCGAACATAGGACATCAAAGATATTTACAGACTCCATCTATACTCGAGTTAATGGAAAAACTCCATTTCGAGACTATGCGTTTAGGTGAGGTAACTGGAAATATTCAGGATGCAGAGCCGCTGCTTCGCAATGCAGACATAGTCAGTTTTGATATTTCAGCTATTCGCTGGGCAGATTGTCCAGGAAGTAAGAAGTCTGGGCCCAATGGATTGTATGGGGAAGAAGCATGTCAATTATCCAGATATGCAGGTATTAGCGATAAATTGACTTCTGTGGGCTTTTACGAGTACAATACAAATAACGATATCGCTGGAACCAGTGCCCATTTAATAGCACAAATGATTTGGTGTTTTATTGATGGTGTATTGCAGCGCAAAGATGACTATCCGAAAGGATCGAAAGACTCCTATACGAAGTATATAATCGATCTTAGTGCATCAAAGCATCAAATCGTGTTTTATAAATCGGATAAATCGGATAGATGGTGGATGGATGTGCCTTATCCAGCAGGAATGAAGAATCGTTATGAGCGCCATCATTTTGTTCCCTGTACGTATAATGATTATGTTCAAGCTACTAATGAAGAAATGCCTGATAAATGGTGGAAAACCTATCAGAAATTGGTTTAAGTTATTGCTTTACAATGTTTAGAGTTATTCTTTTTTTGTCTTTGGTAAACTATAAATCGCACTGTTCTTTTTGAAAATTCAGGTGATAAAATGAGAAGGTAAGTCTGAATAAAGACTGTTTATGTGTTAAAAACCCCATCATTGATTAACAATGTTTGGTGAATATTTAAATTTGACTATTTTAGCAACTTTCTTAAACCGGAAAAAAATTATTTGGAACCATATAACCTGAGTAAAATAATATGAAAAAATTACTGTGTGGATTAGTACTCTTTACCTGCTCTTTTACTGCCATATCTCAACAAGATTATCAGTTTAATCAATTCTTTAACGACAAAGTTTCTTTTAATCCTGGAGCTACAGGATTAAACGATAATTGTCTTGGCGTTTTCTACAGACAACAATGGGTTGGCTTCAGTGGAAATCCGACTACATACCTTTTAAATTACCACCAACCTGTTAAGCAACTGAAAGGTGGATTAGGGATAAGTGCATTTAATGATAGATTAGGAACACAGCTTCAGCAAAACCCTTCAAGTGGAGAGGTAACTGGAGTAGATGGGAATGCTATTACTACCAATGCGGTTAGATTGAATTACTCGTTCCATTTGCCTCTTGGGCCGGAAGATTAGGGTTAGGTCTGGGATTGGTTATCAAGGAACCAATGCTGGTTCTGATTGGTACGCTATCGATGGTGTAGCTAATGATGGCGCTATTCCGGATTCAAGGGACGACAGTGCCGGATCATTGGATTTAAATTTTGGTGCGTTTTATAAAACATCTAAGTTCTGGGCTGGATTAAGCTCTACTCATTTAACCGCACAAGATATAGAAGGAACATCATTTGATTATTCTGTTTCTAGACATTACTACTTTATGACTGGTTATGAGGCTGAGCTAACTTCTTCTTGGAAATTACTTCCATCTGTAATGGTGAAGTCTGATGCTCTTAGCGCTTCTTTAGATGTTAATGTCCGAGGATTGTGGAATGATTTTGTTTGGGCTGGAGTCTCTCTTAGAAGTGGTCTAGATGCTATCTCACCGATGGCTGGGTTAAATTATAAGTTGCCTGGTTCTCAAACATTGGAGCACAGCATACAGTTCGGTTATTCTTATGACGTCACACTGAGTGATGTAAAGAACTTTAGTTCAGGGTCACATGAACTATTTATAGGATATTGCTTCAAGCCTATTGAGCTTGTTATTAGAAAGAAACATTACAATCCAAGGTTCCTTTAAAATAAATGCGTAACAAATGGAGTTAAATCTTCGTAATTAAGGAATTATATAAGAACCTGCTATTCTTACTTGAGTCAATTTTTTGAAACGAGTTAAATTTTGGAAATCATGAAAAAATCGTTGTTATATTTACTAGTCGCTTCTTTTTTAGCGAGCTGCTACGGTGGCGACAGAGGAGAGCTCGTGGGAGTCTATCCTCGTGAAGACTGGGTCCAGGTGAATCCTTATGGGATGAACTACATCCATTTCGGCTCCTATACAATGGGACCTAGTGACCAGGATGTGCCCTATGCTATTAATGCTACTTCCAAAACGGTAACAGTTACCGGCTTTCTATATAGATCAGCATGAGATTTCAAACAATGAGTATCGCCAATTTGTAAACTACACTCGAGATTCTTTATTTCGAACGGAGCTTTACAACAATGATGATGAAAGATATTTTTTCGTAGAGGATGAATACGGAAGAGAGATAGATAGGTTTGTTAAGAAGGGATATATCATCAATTGGGACGAAGATATTGCTTGGGAAGATGAAGATGTGTTTGATGCACTTTATGACAGGTTCTATCGTCAAGGTGTAGAAACTTTCTATAACAGAAAGGAGCTTAAGACTACTGAGATGAACTTTAGGTATTGGTGGTTTAACTATAAGTCAGCGGCCAATAAAGAAGGTAAAGATTTAGAATTGGGGATCACTAATGAGCTAGACCAGCTTCATTCTGTAGCCAGACACTCAGATAGATCGCAGTTCATAGTAGAGGAGGTAATAAATGTTTACCCAGATACGTTGTGTTGGGTTCATGATTTCACTTACGGGTTTAATGAGCCGCTAACTGAAACTTATTTCTGGCACCCTGCATTTGACGATTATCCAGTGGTAGGAGTTTCATGGGGTCAGGCAAAAGCGTTTAATGCCTGGAGAACTGCTTATTTAAACTCTTGGAAACAAGCTCAAGGCGAGACTTTCGTTCAACGATTCAGACTTCCTAGTGAAGCAGAATGGGAATACGCAGCTAGAGGAGGCTTAGATTTATCTCCGTTTCCTTGGGGTGGTCCTTACGTAAGAAATATTCAAGGTTGTCCATTGGCTAACTTTAAGCCAATGAGAGGCGATTACGTGGAAGATAATGGATGCTACACTGTGCCTATTGATTCTTACTCACCAAATGACTATGGTTTATATAATATGGCAGGAAATGTAGCTGAATGGTGCAATACGGCTTACGATCCTTCTGTATATGAGTTCGCTCATGACATGAGTACAGAATATGAATATAATGCCGATAAATCTGATCCTCTAAAAATAAAAGAAAAGTGATAAGAGGTGGTTCTTGGAAAGATATTGGATACTATATCCAAACTGGAACAAGAACATACGAATATCAAGATACTGCAAAATCTTATATCGGATTTAGAAGTGTAATGAGTTACCTGGGACGTGGAAAAACAGGTAATCCAGAAGACTGGAACCTAGAGTAAAAATAGAAGAATAGAAACCAAGAAGAATATTTTAGTAAACCTTTTAAAGCAAGAAAAAAATGAGACCAGGAAGTAAAAAGTGGAAAAATTTTATGGCAAAGCTCTACGGTATAGGAGCAGCAGTTGTAATTGTAGGAGCGATGTTTAAAATACAACACTGGCCTTTTGCGGGTCCGATGCTTGTGTGTGGATTGACTGTAGAAGCGATTATATTTTTCTTCTCAGCATTTGAGCCACCTCATGAAGATCCAGACTGGACGTTAGTTTACCCAGAATTAGCTTCAGGTGAAAAAGATACTTCCAACGGAGGTAAAAGAATAACAGAGCAGCTTGATGATATGCTTTTAGAAGCTAAAATTGAACCCTCATTAATACAGAGTTTAGGAGATGGCATGAGATCCCTTTCCTCTCAAGCTAAAGATTTGTCAAATATTACAGATGCATCTTCAGCCACTAAAGAATATGCAGATGGACTTAGAACAGCGAATTCTAAAGTAGGAGAGTTAACTGATACTTTTGTTGCGGCATCAGAGTCATTAACTGGTCTTACGAATAGTGCTGAAACAGGAGCTGCTGCTGGTGAGCATCTAGAGAAAATGACAGTCAACTTAGGAGCATTAAACAATATGTATGAGCTTCAGCTAACCGATTTAGAGAAATCTAGACATATGTATTCTGGAATTACTGAATTGGTAGAAAGTCTTAAGGATTCTGTAGATGATACTAAAGCTTATAAAGAAAATATAAGAGAGTTATCTACGAACTTACAGTCTCTGAACAAGGTTTATAGCAATATGCTAAACGCTATGGGTTCAGGTTCCAATCAAGGGTAAGCCGCGTGCTACTTTACTCAATTAAATTATTTTATAATATTTAAAACCAAGTAGACATGTCAGGCGGAAAAGAAACCAGTAGGCAGAAGATGATAGGAATGATGTACTTAGTACTGACCGCTCTTCTGGCAATGAACGTATCAAAAGAGGTAGTGGATGCCTTTGTAACAATAGATCAAGGTCAAAGAAAAACGTTAGCAGCAATAGATGGTAAATTGTCTACACAATTACAAGCGTTGGCAACAAATGCTGGTGAAAACGCGGAATTGTATGGAGCTGCTAATATTTCTGCTAAAACTGCTCACAGTAAGGCTACAGAGTTAATTAAGCATATTGATTTAATTAAAGCCAAAACCTTTGCTATTTCTATAGGAGCTCCTCTGGAGGGAGAAATTCCTGCAGAAGTGTATGCAAATGGAAAATTTCTCATAGGGTTAGACAGTGTTAAAGCGCTGGTTGGTATCGATAATTATGATAACAATACGAACCTCATGGTCAAAGAGCCGGCTAACCCTACGATTGAAGATAATCCTGATGGGAATAATTATACAGGGACTGTCCTGAGAGATAAGCTAATTGAATACAGGGAGCAAATAATAGGTGAGCTTAAGAAGATTAAACGAACTGAGACTCTAGTGTTGAACATGGAACAGACGTTTGACTTTCCAACTGCAGAAGAAGTGAAGGGAACGGGTGAAGAACAATGGGTAGTGAAGAATTTCTATCATGTCCCCTTAGCAGCTTCTACAGCAATGCTTACTACACTTCAATCTCAGATTAGAAGTGCAGAATCTGATTTAGTAGATAAGCTTTATACAGATGTGGAAGGTGAATCGCTTAAATTTAATGCATTAAGAGGAGCATCTATTCCGTTGAGTACGACAGTTACTCAAGGGGGAGATTTTGAGGCTGATGTATTTATGGCAGCATTTGATGACGCCAATCCACCTGAAGTGAGACTAGGAAATATTGGTGTTAGATTCGATTCTACTACTATGGATTTGGATGGAGAGTATGAAATTATTCCTATGGAGGGAGTTACAGGAAAGTTAAAGATTCCTGCAGGTGGTTTAGGCCAGCAAACTAGAGATGGAGTAATTTACTTTAAACCCGTTGGCGGTGAGCTAAGAAAGGAACCGTTTTACTTAGATTACTTGGTACTGGCTCCACAGTTAATAGTTTCACCTACTAAAATGAATGTTTTTTATAAGGGTCTGCCTAATCCTGTGAATATTTCAGTGCCCGGATTTACGTCCGATAAAGTTTTTCCTGTGGCGTCTGCAGGAAGCCTTTCTAAAGGCTCTGAGGGTTATGTAATGAATATAGGTAAAGGGAACACTGTTAATATTAGCGCATCAGTAGAATTGCCTGATGGATCTAAAAAGCAGATGGCTCCAGTTCCATTTAGAGTGAAGAGAGTTCCTGATCCGGTGCCTTCTTTTAGTCAAGCGAAGCCTACAGACAATGTCATATCAGGGCTGAAGGTTAAGAACGCTAAAGGATTAAGGGCAGATATGGGTGATGATTTTGAATTTGACTATACTCCTATTGTTACCTCTTTCAAAATAGTTACAGTGGTGAATGGAGAAATTAGAGAAGCTAAGTGTACAGGTAATACGCTTAATGCGGCATCTAAAGGTATATTAGGGAATATGAGAAAAGGACAAAAGTTCTCTATAGAAGAAATAATGGTGAAAATGCCTGAGGGTAATAGAAAAGTTTCTAGTATCTCACTAAGAATAATATAAATTTTAGTAATCATGAAAAGAATCATCTTTATAGGTATAGCATTTATGCTAGGTTCAGTGGGAGCTAAGTCTCAAACCATTAATACGGTTTTAGATGGAGCATATGTGCCCGAGCATACTCAGACTAAAAGAGTAGTTCCTTATCCATATCTGAGAGAGTCTGATGTGATGTGGTCTAAGAAAATCTGGAGAACTTTAGATTTAAGAGAAAAATTAAACCACCCACTATACTTTCCCTTGGAGGAGCTAAATGATAGAAACAGTCTTTTCACTGTGATTAAAAATTCTCTTGTGGTGGATGGTTCTATTACTGCTTATGGTCTAGGGCCTACTTTAGATGATGATGAGTTTAAATACCCATTAGCTCCTTCTCAGGTAGATTCTATTTTGAATCCAACGATTACTTTAGAAGACGAAGATTTATTAACTGGAGAGATAACCTATATAGAAACATCAGCTCCTATAGAGTCAGAGCTAGTTACTCAGTATCAAATGAAAGAACATTGGGTGTTTGATAAACAACGTTCTGAGCGGTATGTTAGAATCATAGGTATTTGTCCAAGAGTAGAGGTGTATGATCAGACTACAGGAGACTTTAGAGGTTTCAAGCCATTGTTTTGGTTGTACTACCCAGAATGTAGATATGTATTCCAAAATGCTTGGGTATTTAATCCAGGAAATGGAGCAGAAAGAAGATCTTTTGAAGAGATTTTTCAGAAGAGAAGATTCGCTAGTTTTATACACAAAGAAGACAATGTGTATGACAGACCGGTAGCTTCTTATGCTTTAGGGATAGATGCGCTACTGGAAGCAGAAAGAATAAAATCAGATTTATTCTTAATAGAACATGATTTATGGCACTACTAATCTGGTGCATTTACATAGTATTAAAAGAGCCGCTTCATTTGAAGCGGCTCTTTTTTTTTCAGTTTTTTTAGAGTGTAGAATTTAAAATTTCATTAACTGTTCTAGGTATTCCTAGAAGTCTCTGAAAACAGATTAGGTAGTATGGAATAAAAGAGGAATTCAACCCGCTTTATTTTTTAAGGTATTCTATCTTTGCGCCCGCATGGTTTCAATAAATAATTTTAGTGTCATTTTCGGCCAAAGAGCTCTTTTTAAGAATATTTCATTCTTCGTGTCTAAGAAAGATAAAATAGGATTAGTCGGAAAAAATGGAGCAGGGAAATCTACCCTCTTAAAAGCCATAGTGGGTCTCCAAAAGGGAACAGAGGGTGAAATCACCATACCTAAAGAAACTACCTTGGGATACCTGCCTCAGGAGATGGTGCATAATGAAGACTCTACCATCTTAGATGAAGCCTCGTCTGCATTCAGTGATATAGTTGCTTTGGAAGCTAGGTCAGTAGAAATAAGTAATGAACTTTCTATACGTGAAGATTACCAAGAAGAAAGTTATAGTAAGCTCATAGAAGAGCTCAATGACATTAATGATAGGCTTCAAGTTCTAGGTTCAGGTAACATGGAACAGATGGTGGAGAGAGTCCTTAAAGGCTTAGGTTTCTCTACATCAGATATGTCTAGACAGATGAGTGAGTTTAGTGGGGGATGGAAAATGAGAGTAGAGTTAGCTAAAATTCTTCTTATCCAGCCTGATTTAGTCTTATTAGATGAGCCTACCAACCATTTAGATATAGATAGCATAGAATGGTTAGAAAGCTTCTTAGAGAGCTATCCAGGAGCCATTGTTATGATTTCTCATGATAGAAATTTCCTTGATGCCATAACTAACAGAACTGTAGAAATAGCGAATGGAAGAGTATACGACTATAAATTCTCATACTCTAAATATTTGGACCACCGAGAGCAAGAATTAGAAGCACAACTAGAAGCGGCTAAAGCCCAACAGAAGTATATAAAGGAGACTGAGATTCTTATTAACAAGTTTAGAGCTAAGAAAAATAAAGCGTCATTTGCCCAGAGTTTAATTAAAAAATTGGATAAGCTAGAAAGAATCGATGTAGACCAATTGGATTCTGCTGCTATGAAATTTAGTTTCCCTGCAGCTCCTAGATCTGGAAAAGCAGTGGTTACTGGTGAGAATCTTTCTAAGTCCTATGATGACCTTACCGTATTTTCAGATATAGACCTGCTTATAGGTAGGCAGGAAAAAATAGCATTGGTAGGAAAGAATGGCGCAGGGAAAACTACGCTTACTAAGATATTGAACAACAAATTAGATTACAGCGGTAAACTAGATATCGGTCACAATGTAGACATAGGCTATTATGCCCAAGACCAAACAGAAACCTTAGATCCAGAGAAGACCGTATTCCAAACTATAGACGATGAGGCACAGGGAGAGATTCGAACGCAGTTAAGAGGGTTACTCGGAACTTTTTTATTCCAAGGAGAAGATATCGATAAAAAAGTAAAAATACTTTCAGGAGGAGAAAAGGCGAGATTAGCGCTATGTAAACTAATGCTAAAGCCATATAATCTTCTCATAATGGATGAGCCTACGAATCACTTAGATATGCGTTCCAAGGATATGCTTAAAAGTGCATTGAATTCATATGACGGAACGTTAATCATGGTGAGTCATGATAGACATTTTCTTCATGAATTAGTAGATACTATTTATGAGGTAACGCCTAAAGGGCTGAACCAGCATTTAGGAGATATCTATGAATTTCTAGCCAAAAAGAAAACTGAATCCATAGCGCATTTTGAAAGATCTAAAGCTGATAATGCAGCTAAGAAGAACAAGGAGAGTAGCAGTAATAAGGAGTCATATGAAGCTAGAAAGGAGCGTGATAAACGAAAGAGAAAACTATCTAACGTAATTTCTAAGTGTCAGTCTGAGATAGACAGCACAGAAAAGAAAATAAAAGAAATGGATGCCGTAATAGCTGGGTTAGATTATTCAGAGCAGAATAAATCCACTAAAATCCTAGAAGAATATGGAGTGTTAAAAAATAGTATCGGGGAGTTAATGGGCAGATGGGAAGAGGCAGAAATGGAATTGGATATAATCACTGCTTCAGAATCGAACTAAGCACCTTTAAAGTAAGCTCTGGTCATTTCTCTTTTTCCAGGAGGGCCAGGTAAACGAGTCACTTCAAATCCGGCTTCTCGAAGATTTCTTTTAAATTGACCTTGCGCACAGTAAGTCACAAGAACTCCGCCTAAATTCATGAATTTACTTAAGTGTTTAAACACTGAAGCCTCCCATAATTCAGGTTGTGCATGCGGCCCAAAGGCATCGTAAAAGATGATGTCAAACTTTTGCTCAGATTGAAACTCCTCAGCTTTTTTCAATACTTTAATTAAAGAAAAATAGTCATGTATTTGCGTCAAGCTATCTGCTTGTGAAGCATGAATTTGGTTAAACCAACTTCTCGCAGATGAATCGTCTATTAATTCAGGATAATTTATTTCGGGTATTAAATTTTCAGGGATAGGAAATGGCTCTATGGTGGTGAAATTAATTGTCTTTTCGCGTTGCAACGCATACCTGCAGCTAAGCAGTACGTTAAGACCAGTGCCCATACCAACTTCTAAAACAGAAATTGAGTCTGACTCTAATTGGTCTAAGCCTTCTTTTAAAAAAACATGTTCTGACTCTTGAATGGCTCCATGTATAGAATGGTATGTTTCATTGAGCTCCTCTACAAACAATGAGGAAGAGCCATCTCCGGTAGAAATATGTTTTATCACAGGTGAAATAAGTTTATGCCGATAAAGTTACGATAACATAATAGATTAGGCATTGGCTTGGCCAAGTTGTAATATTTTTACGCTATAATATTATTCATGAAGTTCATATTTATTTTACTTACAGTTCTGGTGTCATTTAATGTTAATTCGCAGCAGCACTGGGAGGATTTGAGAGACCAAGGAGCCAATTTTCATGATGTGCAAGCAGCATTCGAAATGGAATGGGAGAATAAGGAATACGAGAGAGGGAACGGTTATACGCTTTATAAGAGATGGGAGTATTACATGGAGCCTAGGAGTTTCCCAGGTGGAAATACCAATATTACCAAAGAATATGTAAAGGCGTGGGAGAAAAGAAAACCTAAAAGCGGAGCCAATAAATCTGCGGGAGGCTGGGAGCCCATCGGTTATACTGAGTGGAATACTCAATCATATAATCCAGGAAACGGCAGAGTAAACGTAGCTGCGAAAGATCCATCTATCCAAGGCAGATATTATGCAGGAACTCCATCTGGAGGATTATGGAGAACCAATGATGATTTTAATTCATGGGAGCCATTAACAGACGATTTCCCAACGCTAGGCATAAGTGCTATCCTAATTCACCCAACTAATTCTGATGTTATTTATATAGGCACTGGCGATGGTGATGGTTCAGATACCTATTCGAATGGAGTGTTAAAATCCATCGATGGAGGGAGTTCATGGCAGACTACTGGGTTAAGTTATAACCTGTCCACAGAGTACTTAATTCACAAACTAATTATGCATCCAGATAATCCCGAAACACTTTTTGCAGCTACTAAGCAGGGGCTTTGGAAAACCACTTCAGGCGGTGAAGTTTGGTATCAAGTTCAATCGGGGAACATTCGAGATGTAGAATTTATAAGGTGAATCCGCAAATAATTTACTGCTCAATTTCTGCCTTTATAAGTCCATAAACGGAGGTGAAGATTTCGATGCAGCAGGAGAAGGAATGCCTGGAGTTACTAATGTAGAGAGAATGGCTTTAGGGGTTTCTCTAGATGAACCTGATTATGTCTATGCGTTATGTGTAAATGATAATGATAACGGTTTATTAGGAGTCTACAGAAGTGAGGACTCAGCCGATTCTTTTTCACTGAGAGCTGACTCTCCTAATATTTTGAGCTACCCTATAGATGGAGAAGGCGAGGGAGGCCAAGGTTATTATGATCTCGCATTAGACGTAAACCCTACTAATGCAGAAAATATTTTTACGGGTGGAGTTAATGTCTGGAGAAGTTTGAATGGCGGTACGGATTACATAATTAATGCACATTGGTTTTATGAACCTGGAATGCAGTTTAATTATGTGCATGCAGATATTCATAATATTCAGTATTTAGATGGAGAGTTATTTGTGTGCAGTGATGGTGGAATATTCCGCAGCCAAGATGGAGGAGTAAGTTTTGAGGATGTTTCTGCAGGACTTCAGATATCTCAGTTCTATAGATTTGGGGGGTATAAAACAGATCCAGGGCTCATTATAGGTGGAACCCAAGACAACGGAACTATTCTTTTATCTAACAACTCCTGGACCCATGTGTTGGGTGCAGATGGAATGGAAGCAGCGATTCATCCTTTGAATCCTGATATTATGTATTGCGCGAGCCAGAACGGGGGGTTAAGGTCCAGCGTAGATGGAGGAGATTCATTTTCGTATATAGCAGGTGGAATAGATGGTGACGCAGCTTGGGTTACTCCATACGTTCTACATCCTGAGGAAACAGGGACGATTTTAATGGGCTATGATGAAATATGGAAATCCACTAATAACGGAGGTGATTTTATTCAAACCTCTGATTTTGGAGCAGCCTCATCATTAAGAGCTATTTCTAACTGTGGGTCTAATCCTGATGTCATTTATGCCATTACCAATACGAGATTACATAAATCTATAGACGCGGGAGACTCATGGGAATTAGTCACCACGGGAATTAGTCAATATTCTATGACGTATGTTTATGTAAACCCAGCCAATGAAGATGACGTAGTGATCACGTTCAGTGGATTTGGTGCTGGGGAAAAAGTCTACCATAGCATAGATGGAGGCGCAAACTGGGAGAACATCTCCTTTAATTTACCTAACATTCCGGCTAACTGCGCTTCTATAGATGAAGAGGATGGTTCTATATACATAGGCACGGATTTAGGTATTTATTACTGGAATCCAGCGTTAGTGAATTGGATTCCATTTAATGATGGATGCATCTCCTTGAATGAATTAGAAATAAATAATGAATTCGATATAATTACAGCAGCTACTTATGGGAGAGGTATCTGGAGAAGTAACCAGTTTTCAGGTGTTACAGAAGAGCCAGAGGCTTTATTTGAATCTAACGAGAGAATAATCTGTGAAGGAGATAGTATTTTATTCTCAGATTTGAGTTATGGCCATGAGCCAGGCTGGGAGTGGAGTTTAGAGGGTAGTGATGAGGTTATTTCCTCCGAACAGAATCCATGGATTCATTATAATGCCGCAGGGAGTTATGCCGTATCATTAGCGGTGCAAAACGAAATAGGTTCCGATACATATACAAGAACAAATTATATCATAGTGCAGTCTGCCCAGGAGTCTTTTCCTTATTCAGAATCATTTTCTGGGAGCGAAACGTTGAGTGATTTTGAGTTTATTTCTGAGCCAGAGGAAGGAATTATAAACTGGATTATAAACGGAGATGTAGGACATAATGAGCCAGGAGCGTTATGGATTAACAATGGAAATTTAGACCAACCCTACACAGCAGAAGTGTTTTCAAAGCAGTTTAATTTGGCAGATTTAGATACCGCTTATTTATCTTTTTGGTATGCCTATGCACAAAAGCATCCTGAGACAGATGATAGGCTAAGACTTTATACCTCTAATTCATGTGGTCGGAGTTGGGTGCAGCGTGAGATGTTTAGAGGGGAAGGTGACCTGAATACGGTGGGCTCTTCTCAGCTGTCTGAGTTTATTCCTTCAGATGATTCTCAGTGGATGTACTATTCATATCCCTTAGCATCATCAGACTTTTCGGAGAATTTCTCCTTCAAGTTTAGATTCACTAATGATAATGGGAATCATATTTATATAGACGAGATTAATATCACTTCTATAGATTTAGGTTTAACTGAGAACACCGAGCAGAATACTAGTCTAGCAGTCTTTCCTAATCCTTCATCTGATGTAATTATAATTCAATCTGACTTGAATCAAGAAATCAGAAAATTCAGGTTAATAGACAATCAGGGAAGAGAGTCGCTGAACAAGCGCTTAACTGTTCCGGTAGGTAGGGCATCTAGCCAGTTAGATATTAGAGAAGTTTCATCAGGCGTTTATTATCTTCAGATAATAGGAGAGAATGAAGAAATAATAGATGTAAGAAAAGTACTAAAGAATTAATTTGGAGGAAGTTTATTTCCTTTAATAGTTTCCCATAAACCAGAAAACACCTGTTTCATATCTTTGGAAGACAGCTTTTCATTAGGCAGTGGTTTCTGAGAGAAATCTATTGTGTTATTCTCTTCAGAGGGAACTCCGTAAAAAGTAAATACAAAATCTGATGTGCCATCAGGAAACTGCATTTTGCCAAATCGAAGATCATGAATTAGGATAGTGTCTGACTCAGTTTTTTCCAATGCATATTCGCCCCCTGAAAAGAGAATAAGGTCTTTCCAGTCCTCATTATCAGAATGAGCACTCAAAAGGGCATGATTTTTAGGTATGGAATCCCATTTTATTGAGTGGTCATCTGCTAAAAGTGAGTAATAGCCAGAATAAAAATAGTCATCTCCTTCTGCCACTGCGTTCCAGAGAATAGTATTTAGAGGAGTAGGGCGAGTACTGAAATCGGCATATGAAATATTATTTTCCTTTAAAGAGTTTGTGAAAACAGAACCAGCAGCACCCTTGTTCACGAAGGTCAATATCATGTAAAATGAACTAAGAGTGAGACCAATGTGGTTAAGCCTAGTCCTAGTTGCAGAGTCTTTTCTTTTAAACATTAACCAGATCAGACAGATTAAAAGAGGAAGTGTATATGCTAAATCAGCCACGAAAATATTATTCCAAGCTACCCGCATAGGATGAGGCCAAAATAGCTGAGTTCCCCAAGAGGTGAAACAGTCCAAGATGGCGTGAGTAAACATGACCCAAAAAGAAAACCAAGCCCATTTCTTGACAGAAGCCGCTCTAGGATGAATCTTATGAATTAACCAGCCAAAAATAGGAGAGGATAAAACGAAGAAGATAAGTGAATGAGAAAGCCCTCTATGCATGACTAATCCTTCTACAAAAGGGTACAACGGTTTGAACAGGACATCTAAATCAGGCACTGTGCCCAATATAGCTCCCCACAAAATGGCCTTGTTCCCTACTTTCTTTCCTAAATATGCTTCTCCTACAGCCGCCCCTAGACAAATCTGGGTGAGTGAATCCATGATACAAATGTTTTATTGCAATGCAAAAGAACTATAACTTAGCCGCTGAGTTCTAACGAAACAAGTTAATTATGGCAAAAAAGAGTTTAATAAATAAAAAGGCGAAGGATTTCATGTATAAGTACTTGAACAACGCCAGTCCTACAGGATTTGAAAGCCCAGGACAGCAGATATGGTTAGATTATATGAAGCCATACTCTGATGAGTATATAGTGGATACTTATGGTTCTGTAGCTGCTGTTATAAATCCAGGTCAAAAATATAAAGTAGTCATTGAGGCACATGCTGATGAGATAGCATGGTTTGTGCATTACATTACCAAAGATGGATTTATTTACTTAAAAAGAAATGGAGGTTCAGACCATCAAATAGCCCCTTCTAAAAGAGTAAATATTCATACGGAAAATGGAATGGTAAAGGCTGTTTTTGGATGGCCTGCTATTCATACTAGAATGTCTGGTACAGAAAAACCACCTACGCTAGATAATATTTTCTTGGACTGCGGCTGTGATAACGCAGAAGAGGTGGGAAAGCTAGGAGTGCATGTAGGATGTGTCGTTACATTCGAAGATGAGTTTATGGAGTTAAACGACAGATGGTACGTGGGTAGAGCTCTAGATAATAGAATGGGAGGATTCATGATAGCTGAGGTGGCTAGAATGTTAAAGGAGAACAAAAAGAAATTGCCTTACACGCTTTATGTAGTAAATGCTGTTCAAGAAGAGATAGGATTGAGAGGTGCGCAGATGATAGCAGAGAGAATTCAGCCAGATGTAGCCATAGTAACTGATGTCTGTCATGACACGAATACTCCTATGATAAGTAAGATAAAGCAGGGTGATTTTAAAGGGGGTAAAGGTCCTGTTTTAACTTATGGTCCTGCGGTGCAAAACAATTTATTAAAGCATATTATTACAACCGCAGATGAGAATAAAATCAGTTTTCAGAGAGCAGCAGCAAGTAAGCAACAGGTACTGATACTGATGCTTTTGCTTATAGCAATTCAGGAGTAGCTAGTGCTTTAATTTCTCTTCCTTTAAGATATATGCACACTACAGTAGAAATGGTGCACAAATCCGACGTAGAAGCGGTCATCAGCTTAATTTATGAGGCTCTGTTAACTTTAAAAAGTGGACAGGATTTTAGATACATCAAATAAGATAGTTATTCTAGCCCTAGGTGTTTTTTCAAAATAAAGACATCTAGTGGCTTTTCTAGAATAGTAACCGCGAGCGGGTTCTCTTTGGCTCGTTTTACATCATGTTCGTCTATGGTACTGGAGAGAAAGTATACTTGAGTATTGTCTATAAACGATTTAGGTAAATCCCCATATTTTTCTAGACACTCAAATCCATCAACTTCTGGCATTTGAATATCGAGTAGAATTATACACTTATGATTTTTATATAGATTTAGATTCTCTTTTATATAATCTAACGCTGGGCAACAGGATAAAAACCCCACGCAATCATCTCCTACGTCCATAATCTTCAGAAGATTAAGATTGACTTTGTTGTCTATCTCATTGTCATCGATGAGTATAAATTTAGTTAGTTGACTCATTGCTTGTAAGAGGGACTTTAATGATAAACTTGGAACCTACGCCTTCAGTGCTTTCGAGAGAGACGGTTCCATCTAATTTAGTTATGGCTTCCTTGACTATGTGAAGACCGATACCCGTTCCTATAGATTGCCCATTGGTTCCGGTGAAGAAAATGTCAAAAACTTTATCTTTCTGGTCATTAGAGATTCCTTTTCCATTATCCTGAACAGCTATCTCAAATGTGTCAGAATTTTTAGTATATATTACATTCACGAACTTATCTTCTAGCGAAGGTTTATGATATTTGATGGCATTTGAAACCAAGTTATTAAGAATAATTTTTATTAACAGGGGTTTGTAAATAATAGTTTTTTCGGGGATTTCACTTGAGAAGTTAATGTTCTCAGCACCATCGTAATGCCGGAAGTTAGAATATACCTCCTCTACTAGCATTTCTAAATCTATTTCTCTGAGATTTGTTTCTTGCTTTCGGTTTTGGTAATAATTAATAATATTTTTAATGAATTTATCTAGATTATCTACTGATTTTTCTATCAAATCTAGATAAAATTTCAGAAACTTTATACTAACATGCGTAGGAGTTTATAAAACCTAGTATTGACACTAAAGGAGCTCTCAGGTCATGACTCGCGCTGTAAACGAAACTTTCAAGCTCATCATAAGACTTTCTTAGCGCTTCATTTTTTTCGGCTAACTGTTTTCTACCCTTGTATACTTCCATACAATGAATAAATGCCTCTTCTAGTAATTCTTCATTCCACGGCTTCTGAAAATACCTATAGATTCCTCCGTCATTAATGGCTTCTGCGATAGCGGTAATGTCAGCATATCCTGTTAATAGTATTCTAATAGTTTCAGGATACTTTGTTCTTACTTCTGCTAAAAATTCAGACCCTGTGGTTTCTGGCATCCGTTGATCGGCTAGGACTATATTCACTTCGTTTTTTGAAAGCAGGTCAAACGCTTCTTGACTAGTTGAAGTAGTAAGAATGTTCCATTTTCTTCTGAATGCCGCCTTAAAAGAAGAGAGATTGTTAGTCTCATCATCTATAAATAAGATGGTACCGAAATTAGTGGGCATATGCAGTGCTTTAAGAATTATGAGTTACCCTCGGCAAATTTATTGTTATTTCCGTTCCAATTCCTATTTCTGTTTTAATTTTTATATCCCCTGAGTGGTTGGTGATTATTCCGTGAACGATGGACATTCCTAAGCCAGTTCCTTCTCCTACTTCTTTAGTAGTAAAGAAGGGCTCAAATATTTTAGTTTTAGTTTGATTGTCCATGCCTATTCCGTTGTCCTTTATCTGTATAGTAGTGCTTGTCTTCGATTGGTTGGTAACTATTGTTATCCTTGCTGTGCTTTCCGCTGGGTATTCTTTCTTCGTGCAGGCATAAATGGCATTATCAAGAATGTTCATAAATAGTTGATTTAATTTTCCCGGAAGACACTGAATAGGGACTAAATCACCATAATCTTCTACTAACTTTATATTTGAAAACTTACTTTTTAATATAAGTAAGGTAGATTTTATTCCTTCGTTTATATCTGCAGCTTTAGTCAAGCTTTCGTCTAATCTAGAGAAGTTTTTGAGTCCTTTCACTATCTCAGCAGTTCTATCAGCACCATCCTTAATGCCGTGTAGAAGTTCGTCTATCTCTACGAGTGTGAAATCAAGGTCGATTTCTTCTTTTAATTCCCTAATTAATTTGGTCTGAGCTGCGCTAATTCCTTCCTCAGTGGTAGCGGTTTCATATCTAGCTATAATTTCCCTTAAGTCATCGATGTCTTTTTTGAGTGGTGAAATATTCGAAGAGACAAAGTTAATAGGGTTATTTATTTCATGAGCTATTCCTGCCGTGAGCTGTCCTAGTGAGGCCATCTTTTCGGCGTCTACGAGCTGGGTTTGGGTATCTTTAAGCTCATTCATAGCTTGAGATAAATCTAGGTTGGTAGTTTCTAGTTTTAAGGTTCTTTCCTGAACTTTCTTTTCGAGCATTTTATTCTGGCTCTTAATTATTTGCTCGTTGCGTTGCAATCCTTTTAGAACTTTCTTTTGACTCTCTTCTTTTTCTTTTCGTAAGATGTTTATGTAGTCACCTAGCGCAAAAGAAAGGAGAATTACCTCTAAGACTGATCCGAAATGCATCATGCGATTTGTTATGACGTTATAAGGAACAAGGCCAAAGTCTTTCAATACGAAAACAATGATTCCAAATAAATATACGGACCAAGCCGCTAAATAAAATTTAGCTTTACGGTGGCCGCTTAAAGAGAGTTTTAATGCTATTCCGAAAATTAAAAAAACTGAAATAAATAATGCAAGGATTAGTTTCTGACCAAGTTGTTCCGTCATCACTATATGAGAAATACAATCCCATAGGTGATAACAAAACTTAATATTAGTTTACTTGTTTTTGGTAAGTTTGTTTTTAAGTTTAAGAATGAGTTGGCGAAAATTAGAGCTGAAATAGGAATAATTGCACTGACTAAAACGATTGACCTCTGTTCCAACCATGGTGATGCTGGCCAGAAATATTTAAAGCTGTATCCGGCCATAGTAAAAAGGCCTATACCAAAAGCTAAGACAAATGCTGAGTACGATAGGTAATACTTGTTTTTAGTGTTAAAGTAAAGAAAAACATTATAAATAAACATAACTAAAAAAATCCCAAGATATATTCCATTAGAAATATCGTAGTCGAAGATCCCTTCTAATATTGATTTTTGGCTACCTATTTGTAGTGCGAAAGTGGTTTGATCTTTGTTCTTAATACTCATAAAATAGGTAGCCCTTTTACTTGGAGGTAACCTTAGTTGAAATATGAAATGAGGATGGTCAAAGTTTCTTTCCTTGAATGGAAGTGTCTGCCCATAAGGGCCCTCCTTGTGGAGTCCTTCTTCTGTTAGTTTATATAGTGTAATTTCATCTGCATTACAGGTCATTACCTGTAATAGGAGCTCTTCTAGACTAGTTGAGTTCTCTATTATAAACTTCAACCAGACCGTACTAGAAGTAACTTGAGCATTTACAATATCAAGATTATTTTGTTCAAATTCGTCATTAAGGGATATTATCTCATCTAAGGTCTTGTTTCCAGAGTTATCGAGGTACACAGATACGCTCTTACCAATGAGAGTGGGGTCTCCATTTTTAGGTACCTGAATTGTATTGCTAAGTCCAACGCAGTTTATGAATAGAAGAAGTAGACAGGAAAGTAAATATTTGGTATTAGACCACAGTGTGGACACCTGTTTCTTTTTTAACCAATCTAAGATCGTATTGTATAAGAGTGTTTTTTCCTTTTTCATTTTCTAATCTAATCAGCATCGGATTTTTCCGTAAGTCACGGACTAATTTTTTTTGATAGAATCACATTCAGTAAGGCTCTCTGTGTCATGTAAAAGTGCAACATAGGACTCAAAGTCCTTTGTAGGATATGGAATTTTCCTCCATCACCGATTTCGGAATAAATCTGATAACCCATGTGAGAACCCATAGTGTTTAGATTGTGTACTGCGAGGCAGAAGGCAATGGATTTGCCAATCCCGAATGAAGTGTAGAAAGAGAGGATACCGCGGCTCGAGTGATTATTTTACTTATCCCAATTCCTGAAGCTTCACTAGAAACCCACAGTCCACAAATTTCAGCTATATTTTCAGAGCTATGATCTTGAACTATTTTCTTCATATCAAACGCTTGATTACTCAGGCTATCAATGATAGGGAGTGATTTGTTTTTGTTCCATATATCTAATTTCATCCCAGCCACAGGAGCGTTTGTTTTAAGACTTATCAGACAAAAAACAATCACTTCTGGATCGTTAATCCATTCAGGATCACTAGAGGCTATATTCTTTACTCCTATATTTTGCAGTTCTTTTAAATGCGCTCTAACACATCGCTTAGCTAGGGCTTTGTTCTCATTAGCTCTAAAGGCTAGCAGTTTAAATGGGCTTGCGTTTTTTTTAAGTACAGACGATATCATTGTATGGGCGTCTTAGTGATTGTTTTGTTGGTGTTTTAGCTTCTGATAATCTAAACAGAAATAGCTGGCCGCATTCTTTAGGGGTAGGGAATACAGCATTGAATCGGATCCACATGTGAGTTAGAGTATCCTTGTCTTTTGAAGAAAAGCCTTCTCCCTTTCCTTTAAGGAGTCTAGTGAAATAGTAAGGGAGAATAGTCATTGGCTGAAATGCTAAATTTAATTCAGTAGCTTTAAGCCATGCCTTTTCTACTGCCCTACCTCCATTGAAAAAATCAATTGGGTTATTGGAGTCTATAGTTAAAAATCCTATAGCAGAAGAGCAATCGATTAAGTCTTTGCTCATTTTCCCTAATCCTTCTCCTAGACTCCAGGTATTGATTAATGACATTACTTGAGAATCTCCACAGAGTTTTATCCCTAGTTTTTCATTTTCTGTAAGGTCTACTAGGTCGATGTCTATTCCATCCTTGTATTTCAAGTTTTCTTCCTCAGTAAACCGAATTTCATTTTTAAAGAGCTCCTCGTGCGCTTGTGGATGAAGCATTTTTATTTTATCAGCCATAGCTATTAACTCACCGAGCTCATCTAATGATTTTTTAGAATGGACAAATCTTAGAGAAGCTCCTTCTATAGATGTTATTGATTCTTCTAAGCCTAATAAGTCTTGACTTGATATTTTACTTTGTGAGCCCTTATTTCTGTTTGTATGTCTATTGAAAATATGAGGTGCTAAATGTGTGCTTTCATGAGGCATAATGAGAGGAGGTATGGTATCCTGATTAAATAACTGGAAAACAGCTTTTAGCTTATGTTCTGTGCCGAATGGAAGCGAACTCATTTTTACTTCTAGCCCTTTGTTTTGAGCTGCTATAATGAAATTTTCAGCTGCACATCCTAATGAGAGGTAAGATGCTAGGTCGTTAAAATCATTAAAAGACTCGCTGTAGTATTTGTCATGGAAAAGGTAATATGCGTTTTCACTTATGAGCCATTTCCAGGGTTGACAATTTGCTCCGCTGGGCGCGTGCAGTGCACTTTCTAAAAGATAGTGCTCTATTTCTTTTTCTAGGGTTACCCTTTCAGGATCTAGAGTAAAACTTTTGGCTAGTTCGTACAGCGCCGAGTTTTGTAATTTTGCGGTGTTAGTTGATTCTGGGTCTTTTTTAATGGGGTTCACCGGAATTGGGAATAATAGCATTTGTGTCTACATAATATCTTCCCGAGTCGGTTAATTGATTTAGAAATATTCTTCTTATCACATTAGTAGATATCGCGCCTCCGAGAGCTACATCACTTGATAACTGCGGCCATGTTGTTATGGATTGATTGATTTCCAGCATACTCGCTTTGATTCTAGTGCTAGCGTCTTCTAGTCCTATGATAGGGAGTGCATAGGTCATCTTATCTTCAGTAGATTTTTAGATTTTTAGATTTTTCTATATCTAGATGATTTACTAACCCGTGAAATATGCTTCTGTCAGGCTCTAAGTCGAATCTTTCTATATCTACCATTCCTCGATCACTAGTATCCATTATGACAGGGATTTCATGGTTCTTACAATGTATGCGTGCGAGAAACTTAATATGGATGGTGTCACACTCATCGGCTACTAAATCTAATTTCCCGTCGCCTAGAAGGAAGTCATCAATATTATCCTCTGTAATCCCTTCCCAAAAACATTTAACTCTAAGGTAAGGGTCAATTTCGGCTATTTCACGAGCTACTAAGGCCACCTTAGGCAACCCTAACTCATGCACTCCAGCTCTAATTCTATTTAAGTTAGTCAGTTCAAGCTCATCGAAATCTGCGATTCTAATTTCTCCAAAAGTTCTTTCCATAGCCATTGTAATGGAGATACTTTGCCCTACCGAAAGGCCTATGACGCCTACTTTTTTAGTGGAAAGTTTATGTTGTTCTTCAGGAGATATTTTGTAGTTATTTCTACTAGTTCTAGTTTTTATAAATTCTTCCTCAGGAAGGAGGTGAACAAGTGTATTTAACCAGTTGAAATGAAACCAGTTGCCATATGTCATAAAATTAGAATGGCCTACATGCTTCTCTGCTAATTTTAATGCTTGTTGCTCTGAAAGCGTTTTTTTAGGGTGATTTATTTGCATCAACTCTTTGAGTTGGCTGTCTATATTGTTAGAAACTATTAGGTTAGGGGTGTTCCTGACGAGTTTTTGAAAATCTTCAAGATGTTTAGAATTCTTCAAATCATACAGAGTCGGTTTAACCACATGGTTAAATACAGTGCTTTTAGACAGATGTGGAACAGTCATTTTACTACGTTTTTAGAGCATAGTTAAGGTCTGTAGAAAAAAATGTTTAAGACAGAAGTTGACGACTTTTTGTTAAGAGCATGTTGTTAAAAGAACACAAGGCAATAAAACAGTACAATTAATTCAAGTTTGAGTTAATTAAACCGGTTTTCATTTCCTTGTACTTTAGGCTTACATAAGCCATAGTTTTAGAAAAAGACGCCATAGCTTCATTTGTTTCTTTACTAATATCTTTCTTCTGCATTCTCAGAATTAACCAGCCATATAGAGCTATTAGCATATGCTCCATGATGTTTTGGTTACTTGTAGATTTAGCCATTAGGCCTTTGATGTGAGGCGCAGATTTAGCATATATCTCTACATATTTACTATCCTTTAGAAGGTCAATTAGCGTATTGTGTAAATAATGCAGTTCTGCTAAAATGGTGCTTATTTCAGAGGTGTTTCCTTTTTTAGAAATATCTTCAACTTTCAATTCTTTCGGCTAGATTTTTTAACCAGTTTCGTTCTTCTCTATTCGGGTCATTAGCATCAGTTAATCCTAGTTTTTGGTACAAAACGTCTACATCTAGAGATACAGAGCGCAGAAGATCTTGCATTTGCCACACATAGAGAATGTATTCGGCTATGTTTTCTTGAAGTTTGTTTTGAGCTATTGGCATATTTTTATTCAGCAGTTTTTTCGGATTCATAAGCTGCATTCAGCCCGGTTACTATTTCTGCAGTTACGTCTAATGAACCATTGTTATAAAGGCCAGTCATCCCTTTAGTGTAGAGCATAATAACATCTATGGGTTTATCTGCAGTATAAGAGTCTATATATCTATATAATCTAGAATAAAGAGAGTCATTTATCTCGCCTTCTAGCTTGGTTAGTCGTTTTAATCGGCTTTCCATTTGGCTTTGCAGGTAAGGAACATCCTCTTGTAATTTCATTACTTTTTTCTCAGCCGCAGCTATTTCTGCGTCAGAAGTAAAGCCCCCAGTCTGAGACTTGTTCATTATTTCGTAATAATCTTCTTGGGCTTTCGCTATTTTATTTTCCAGCAGCGATTATATCTGCAGATGCTTTTTCTAAAATCTTAGACTTATCGATTCTAAACTTATAATTGATAGAAAGAGAATCATTGTCTACAAATGCTATAGAAGGATATTCATTTTGTGCTGTTAGTTCTGTGCTAGCTGTTTCCTGTTCTGTAAGGATTTCTGCTGGCGTAGAGATTTTGGTAAAAAGATAAATAACGGCTATTCCTAAAAGGATGTTTAATGCCAAGCTAATTTTTCCGGCCATGATTAAATTGATTTAAGGGCTTCATTCCAATCTTCTCTCATAGAAATCATTCTACCCATTACTTTACTTAAAAAATCTTCTGTAATTAGAGCTTTCACGTCATCCAGCCCATTCACATTTGTTTCTGAAACCTTGTAGGTCTGTTCATACTGATCGATCTCGATTTTCAACTGATATTTTCCATTCCAGCTAAAAATCTGAATCTTAAAGTGTGAATGCGGTATTTCTGCTATTACTCTCATTAAATTTGCAGACAAAGATAACTTTAGCGCTTAAACTAGATGGGTTTTAAACATAAAATAGTAAATGATTTAGCTTGGGTTATATCCAGTGCGCCTCTAATGTCCGTTAACCCGAAGGAAAAGGCGTATATAGGACTAGACGACCAATGGTTTAAAACCGAGGCAGAAAGGTGTGAGTCTTTCTTGAAAGCTGAAGATGCGAATCCTAGCAGGCTTGCCGAATTTGTTTCTTCCGAAGGAAGACAGCTACTCGGAAAGCGGTTTGAGCGGTTTGTCGAGTACTGGCTAACGTATAGTGGTAAGTATGAAGTTCTCATTTCTAACAGGCCTGTAAGTCGGAATAAAATAACTCTTGGAGAAATAGACTATGTGTTTCGTGATATATTTTCAGGAGAAATTTGGCATTTAGAAGTGGCGTCTAAGTATTACCTAGGGTATGATAATTCTCATTTGTGGAATAATTGGAAAGGAATTAACGCTAAAGACACCTTGGAGGATAAAATGACTAAATTTCGCAAGCAGTTAACTATTTTCGATAGAGAAGAAGGGGGTGCTCTATTAGACGAGTTAGGCTTAAGCAGACCTAATTCACTTTTAATGATGAAGGGTTTCTTTTTTTATCATTGGAAAAACATAAAAGGAGCGAAGTCTCCTCAATTAAGTCTCCCCAATCATAATGCGGGGTTATTTTTAAAGGAGAGTGAGATTTCTGAATTTTTTAAAGGGGATAATAGCTGGGTATTACTCTCTAAACATAATTGGTTTGCCCCGTATGCGTCGGCCAGTAATAGAAGATTTGCATTCTGAAATTGGTATTCAAGCAAAAATTCGTTGTTGGCTTCAGGAGTATAACGTTGAAGTTATGTTAGCCAGAGTTTCTTATGAAAACGGACATTTCATAGAAACTCTGAGAGTGGCGGTTGTTCTAAATAAATGGCCAAATCGGGAGAGCTAAATGAAAAGGCGGTCAGAAAAAATAATAGTATAGAATTTAGGCGCAACAATGATTAGAACAACTACTTTTGTGCTCCGAAAAAAAAGTCAACAGACTGATTTTTTGGTTAAGGTTAATAAATATTACTTGTAATATGAGGTCGGGGTGGTTTCCGACCTTTTTTTATGCCTTGAAAATTCTATTCAATTACTTCAAATTCCACGTAATCATCATCCGAAGAGGAATTCTTAGATTTAGATTTTGTCTCTTTAGTTTTTTCTACGGTAACAGAACCCTCAGGTTTTTGATTTTGAGGATTAAACCCTCTCTGGCGCATTTGGTCTTCCGCCATATTTTGTAGCTTATTCCGTGCCTTTTTCATCATCCAAGGCGCTAGTAATTTAGATATGAAACGAAGCCCATAAATAACCACTAGTATTATTAATACTGTTTTTAAGAATCCAGTAACCTCCCCTAAATAAAACATCTGACTCATGCCGTAAAGAAAAGAATATTTAACGGAAACTTTACTACAGGAATTAATAAATCATGTGAAAATCATTCGCGTTTTAGCCCTCGGGTAATTATTAATACCAGCTTCATTAATATCCCGCATCCTATCCATTTTAAATACTTTATTTTTTCGCGTTGCAACGCTTATTAAATCGCGCAGGAAAAAAAGGCTTCATTTCTGAAGCCTTTAAATTAATTTTTCTAAGACTATATAGAGCCATAGTTATTTACTCAAGTAAAGATTTCGTTCAGAATAAATTTTCCTGAAAAACGGATCTTTCAGGTCTTTTATAAATCGAATAGCTTCCCCAGTCGATTTCATTTCAGGTCCTAACTCCTTATTTACATTAGGGAATTTTTCGTAACTGAATACAGGGATTTTAATAGCATATCCTTCCTTGTGTGGATTGAAATCAAAATCAGTGACTTTCTTCTCGCCTAACATTATTTTAGTAGCGTAATTCACATATGGCTCTCTATAGGCTTTAGCTATAAATGGAACCGTTCTAGATGCTCTCGGGTTAGCTTCTATAATATATACCTTGTCATCTTTAATAGCGAACTGGATGTTTAGTAGGCCTTTGGTCTCTAGTTTTATTGCTATTGTCTTCGTGTATTCTTTAATTTGATCCATTACTAAATCCCCTAGATTGTACGGAGGAAGAAGAGCGTAACTATCACCTGAATGAATTCCTGCAGGTTCTATATGCTGCATTATTCCTAGAATGTAAACATTTTCACCGTCACAAATAGCATCTGCTTCAGCTTCTATAGCTCCTTCTATAAAGTGGTCAAGTAAAATTTGGTTGTTTGGTAATGCTTGAAGAATATCTACGACATGCTTTTCTAAATCCTGCTCGTTTATAACGATTTTCATTTTCTGTCCACCAAGTACGTATGAAGGCCTAACTAATAGGGGGAAGCCTAAATCTTGAGATAATTCTATTGCTTGCTCTGCAGATTCTACTACTCCGAATTTAGGGTAAGGAATGTTGTTGTCTTTAAGCAGGTTGGAGAACCTGCCTCTATCCTCAGCTAAGTCTAGCGCCTTGAAGGACGTTCCTAAGAACTTTAATGCCAAATCTCTCTAGTTTTTCTGCAAGTTTAAGTGCTGTTTGTCCACCTAATTGTACGATTACACCTTCTGGTTTTTCATGAAGGATGATGTCATAAATATGCTCCCAGAAAACAGGCTCGAAATATAATTTATCGGAAGTGTCGAAATCAGTTGAGACAGTCTCAGGATTGCAGTTGATCATAATGGTTTCATAGCCACACTCTTTAGCCGCTAGTACCCCGTGAACACAACAGTAATCAAATTCTATACCTTGACCTATTCTATTGGGTCCTGAACCTAGAACTATTATCTTCTTTTTGTCAGAGACGATACTCTCATTTTCATCTTCGAAAGTAGAGTAGTAGTAAGGAGTGTGAGCCTCGAATTCTGCAGCACACGTATCTACAAGCTTATATACTCGTTTAATATCAAGTTCATGGCGTTTTTCATTCACCTCGCTTTCTAAGCACCTCATTAAGTGGGCTAGCTGCCTATCTGCGTATCCTTTTTGTTTAGCTTCGAAAAGAAGCTCTCTTGGAAGTGACTGAAGTGTATGCTTCTCGATCTTATTTTCTAGAAGGATCAAATCTTCTATTTGTTTTAAAAACCAAAAATCAATTTTAGTTTTTTCTTGAATTGTCTTAAATGGAATTCCTAGTTTAATAGCATCATAGATATGGAAAACTCTGTTCCAACTCGGGTGTTGAAGAGATTGAAGAATAGCCTCCTGGTTTTTCATTTCCTTGCCATCAGCTCCTAATCCATTTCTACCTAACTCTAGAGATTGACATGCTTTTTGTAACGCCTCTTGGAAACTTCTTCCTATAGCCATTACTTCTCCCACGGACTTCATTTGGAGACCTAGCTCCCTATCAGCTCCGTGGAATTTATCGAAGTTCCATCTTGGAATTTTTACAATCACATAGTCTAATGTAGGCTCGAAGAATGCACTTGTCGACTTCGTTATTTGATTTTTTAATTCATCTAAGTGATAGCCTATTGCAAGTTTGGCTGCTATCTTAGCTATAGGGTATCCAGTAGCTTTAGAAGCTAAAGCAGAAGAGCGACTGACTCTAGGATTAATTTCTATGGCTATAATATCTTCGTTTTCATCAGGGCTAACCGCGAACTGTACGTTACATCCTCCAGCAAAATCTCCAATGGAGCGCATCATTTTGATGGCCATATTTCGCATTCTCTGATAGGTACTATCGCTTAATGTCATCGCTGGAGCGACGGTAATAGAATCTCCAGTATGAATTCCCATAGGATCGAAATTTTCTATGGAACAAATAATGGTAACGTTATCATTGGCGTCTCTGAGAAGTTCGAGCTCATATTCTTTCCATCCCAATAGCGCCTTGTCTATCATTACTTCATGAATGGGAGATAAATGGCAGTCCACGACTTAGAAGCTTATCAAATTGAGTAGGGTCATGTACTAGAGAAGCACCTGCTCCTCCTAAGGTATAAGAAGCTCTAATGCATAGAGGAAAACCAAATTCTTGTGCTACTTCTTTTCCTTCTAGAAAGGATTTAGCAGTTTTTTGTGGTGCCATAGGAATACCTATTTCATCCATTAGCTCTCTAAATGCTTGCCGGTTTTCTGTGACATCTATGGCTTTAATGTCTACTCCTATCATTCTTACTCCATACTCTTCCCATAAACCTATTTCGTCACATTTAATAGCTAGGTTTAGAGCTGTTTGTCCACCCATGGTAGGTAGAACAGCGTCTATGTTATGGTTTTTTAAAATCTTCTCTATAGATTCTGTTTCTAATGGCTCCAGATAAATGTTATCTGCCATCACAGGGTCCGTCATAATGGTAGCCGGATTAGAGTTGATTAGAGTAACTTCGATGCCTTCTTCGGTTAAAGAACGGGCGGCTTGCGAGCCTGAGTAGTCAAATTCACATGCTTGTCCGATAACGATAGGTCCACTTCCTATGATGAGAACCGACTTGATACTTTTGTCTTTAGGCATTTTTTTTTTAACCGCCCACTAAAACTGTAAATTACAGATTGTGGGCAGTGGTTAAAACCACTTAGAAATTCCGCGCAAAAATACTTGTTGTAATGAGATTAACAAGGAATACTTTTTCACAAAATAGCACACTTTTTAATTTTTATTAAAAAAAAACTAATGGTGTATGGGTCACAGTTTATCTAAAAAGCACGGAATTCAGCGCGCTGCCTAGAACATTCATCAAGAAATTAATTTCAATAAGTCTAGTCATTAGTGCCTTAATAATTCGTGGTTTTGGACAGATTCTTATTGTTTTGGATTTACCGAATGGAGCGGAAGAAGGACTTGTGCGGACTGTCCCGGAATCTGTAGTGCTAACGTTCTTTGCTCCTGGTCATACCCCTCTGCGATCTTGTGGTTGGGTGTTTAGGAGACTTCAATGGTGATGTAGCTGTATCGGTCTCAGATTTATGAGGATTTTTAGGAGTATTTGGAAGTTTAAGTGAGTAATTTTACCGCATGGCAAAAAAGATTTCTTACCAAAACTTCACATTTGAAGAGTATATCCCTGAACAACAGATTCTGGATGTTGTAAAAAACATTGCCACGCAGATAGAAAACGATCTAAGCGGTCAAAAGCCTCTCTTTATAGGTGTGCTAAATGGCTCTTTCCGATTTTTAAATGACCTGTTTTCTCATTTTACTATGGACTGTGAGGTAGAGTTTGTTAAACTAAAATCATACGAAAGAACAGAGTCTACTGGTAAAGTAACTGAGCTTATAGGTCTAAGAGACCCCTTAAAAGATAGGGTAGTGGTGGTGGTAGAAGACATCATAGATACGGGGCTTACTATGGCCAATGTGATTAATGATGTGCTAGCTATGAACCCAAAAGAGGTGAAAGTAGCTACCATGTTTCTTAAGCCAGAAATTTATAAAGGAGCTTTAATGCCTGATTACGTGGGAATGGAAGTTCCTCCAGAATTTATTGTAGGATATGGACTCGATATAGATGGGCTCGGAAGAAATCTAAATTCGGTTTATAAGAAGATAGATTCAGTACCTTTGGAGCTTTCAAAAAAGAAAGGAATGTTAAACATCGTATTATTCGGACCTCCAGGATGTGGGAAAGGAACTCAGAGTGCTATTCTTAAGGATAAGTATGATCTAGTACATATATCTACAGGAGATGTTTTTAGAGGATTAGACCCAGACAGTGAATTAGCTAAGCTAGCCAAGAGTTATGCGGATAAAGGAAATTTAGTTCCTGATGATATTACGATTAAAATATTGCAGTCAGAGGTAAAGAAATACCCTAATGCTAGAGGAGTAATTTATGATGGTTTTCCCAGAACTAGTGCTCAAGCAGAAGCTTTAGATGTGTTTTTGAAATCCAAAGGAGGAGCTGTTTCGTGCATGCTAGAGTTAGAGGTAGAGGAAAATGAGCTAAGAACTAGACTCAAAGGAAGAGCTATGGGTAGCGGTAGACCAGATGATGCAGACCCAGCAGTGATTCAGAACAGGATAGACGTTTATAATACTCAAACGGCACCAGTAGCAGGGTTTTATAAAACTCAGGGGAAACATAAATCGATCAATGGAATAGGTTCCGTTGAGGACGTCTCTGAACGTTTGTTCCATAACCTAGAAGAAGTAATAGCTTAATCACACCAAATCCAGTTTTCTTGCAATGGCCAACGCCAATTTTATTGACTACGTAAAAATTCACTGTAAAAGTGGAAATGGTGGTCCCGGATCTACACACTTACATCGTTCTAAGATTACCAGCAAAGGTGGTCCAGACGGAGGGGATGGAGGTCGAGGAGGCCATGTCATCGTTAGGGGAGACAAGCAGCTTTGGACGTTGCTTCATTTGAAGTTTAAAAAGCATATTAAAGCAGAGCATGGTGGCTCAGGCTCAGGAAATTTAATGATAGGTTCTGAGGGAGAAGATATGTACATAGATGTTCCTTTAGGTTCCGTTATCAGAAATCCGGAAACAGAAGAAATTATAGCAGAAATCACTGAACCAGGTCAGGAGTTTATTCTCATGCGGGGAGGCCGAGGAGGAAAAGGAAATGCCCACTTTAAAACGAGCACTAACCAAACTCCAAGATATTCGCAGCCAGGTGAAGACCACCAAGAAGACTGGAGAGTTATAGAGCTAAAAGTATTAGCAGATGTAGGATTAGTAGGTTTTCCGAATGCAGGAAAATCTACCCTTCTGTCTGTGGTTTCAGAGGCCAAGCCAGAAATAGCCAATTATCCATTTACTACCCTAGTTCCTAATTTAGGGGTGGTTCCTTACAGAGACAATAGATCTTTTATTATGGCGGACATTCCGGGTATAATAGAAGGAGCCTCTGAGGGTAAAGGATTAGGATTAAGGTTCTTAAGACATATAGAAAGAAATTCTGTTTTACTCTTTTTAATACCTGCAGATTCAGAGGATCATCTAAAAGAGTATCGCATTTTAGTGAATGAATTAGAAAAGTATAATCCTGATTTACTAGATAAAAAGCACTTGGTGACTATCTCTAGGTCGTTTATCCATTGATGAAGAGTTGATGGCAGAAATAAGAGAACAAATGCCAGAAGTAGAGCTTTTATTCTTTTCTAGTGTGGCTCAGCAGGGACTTTTACCTCTTAAGGATTTGATTTGGACTGCGCTTAACGATTAGTGTTTTTCAGCGCTTCTCTAATGTCTTTTTCCCATTTTTTTTGTTTGAAAGAAATAGTTCCATGTGAGGTGTCTCCGTCATATTCAGGCTGATATTCATCCATTTCATCGAATATTATGTCGAAGTGGCGTTGCAATGCTTCCTGATAATCTCTTCTCTACGAAAGTGTCGTAGTCCACTCTATATCTATTACGCATAGCTTATCTAACCTTCTTTTAAATATCTCTGAGATATCGAAATGAATTTTTTCATGAGCGAGTAGATGGGGTTTTTTATATCCTTTCATAACCCAGCTTTTACCATAGATGAAGTAGGCTTCTACATTAAGCACAATAAACCCGTTCTTTTACATCTACTCTCATAGCTAATGCCAGAATGAGTCATGGCTTTGACAAACCCGTAACCTGCTCTCTTTTCTTTAAACATTCCCCAGTCAAATTGCTGACTTTCTGACCAAAATATCTTTTGTGTTCCCTGCGCCTGCGAGACTAAGCTCCATTCAGCATTAGGGAAATTAGAAGGATGGGGATGATAAATGATTTTCTTCATAGAGTTAAGAGCTACTAGAACCGTACCTAAGAAACAGTAAATAAGAGAATGCACTACATGAAGAAATCTTAATTAATTATAACGCGATTGTAATTAAAGCTAGAATGTTCTTGCTTCGTCACATATTTCTGTTAGATTGCGTGCGATTTTCAAAAACACATTCAGACATGGCTAGAAAAGGAAGACCAGCGACCAGAGCATTAGACCTAAGAGACGGGTTTTATTTAGAGTTGAAGAATTCAGCATCGAGTAAAGGAATAAAAATTAGAAGAGACACTCTAAAAGAGATGGAAGATGCCATCGAAGAGTACTCTAAAACTAAGATAGTAATAGTTCTTGGGGAGTATAAAGAGGGAAAAGCTTTATCGGCTAAAAAGACCAAAAAGTCTGGCAAGGACACCTTTGTCCAGCCAGGTTGCTAACCCCGAATTTAACTGTTCTACAAATACATTAGCAAAAGGAATTTCTTCATTATTAGTTGCATCTTTAACGTACCCTTTTAAGACTCCGTTTTGAGAATATGAAATATTGAAAATTGTAACAAATGTCAAAAATAGAACTAGTGTTTTCATTATGCTTGTTTATTTTAAAATTTTATCGGATGTTGATTAATATATTCAATGGAGCTTGCGGGTAAAAAGCCCCTTTCTTGCTAGTTTGGAAGGGGCTTTTATTATAGTTCTGGTAAAATAGAAACTTTAATTAGAATTTCACATCAAGCTGAAACAGAAAGTTGATAGGTGCTTGAGGGTAATAAGCATTTTGCTCTTCTTTGACAGTAATCATTTCGTCATTTGCTCCTGGATATTGATACGCATAACTATACGTATAGCCATTAGAAGAGTACTCTTCAGAGAAGAAGTTGTTCAGCGATGAAGGCTCAGTCCGAACTCCTTTACGAAAGGTGTTCTTTAAGAGCATATCTCATACAGCGACATCATTTACCAAATAAGCATCTATAGTCTTATCCTCATTGCTTGCGTTGTCTAATTAAGTATTGCTCACTTACATACTTGGTGAGAATACTAACGTTAAGAGCAGAGTTTTCCTTTATCTAGTAGCGTATGAATCCTAAGTCAGACCCAGCTAATTAGGTTAGGAGAAAAGCTAATGTCGGTATCAGTTAGTTCAGTCGTAAGTAGTTCGGCACCTAAATAGTTGAAGTCTTCATCATATTGGTAGCTGCTATAGTTTCAGTGTAAAGATTGAATCTTGTTTTCACTGAACCGTGGCATATTTACCTGCCAGTTTAGTTTTTTAGTAATGTTCACACCTGCTATCAGTTCTATACCTCTTCTGTAACTTTCATCTACGTTAGTTCTAATGGCAGAACCTACATCATTCACCTCACCAGTTAGTACGAGCTGGTTAGTGTACATCATGTTATAGATATTCGCATTGAAGGCGAATTTACTAGCAGTGTAGGAATAGCCGATTTCGAGGTCATTAAGTGTTTCATGCTTAGGAGATGTTCCTGGAACAGCATCTATAATATCCCCTCTAGTAGGCTCTCTATTGGCTACACTGAAACTACCATAAAATCTGTTCTTACCTTTGGCATAAGAAGCTCCTATTTTAGGGTTAAGAAATGACCATGAAGCTATCTGCCTGAATATTTCATTAAGTCATTGCTAACAGTTCCTATCAAGCTAACGTAGGTTATGAAACGTCCCTGAACATGTGCGAACACAGTTGAAAGTATTCCTTTACGTCATAGTCCTAGCTATTCAAAGAAGAGCATTAAAATCATTCTTGGTGAGGGAGTTCACATTCGTAGTAACGATCTGCTGGAAATGCCTGAGTTACCAGCGTACTGAGCCCACAGAACCTCTCCAAGAGAATGGTCTTCCTGTTGTACATGTGGTTGCTAGCACCACCGAAAACTGCATTTACAATGTGTTGAAGCTGATGTCTGATGCAATTCAATGCCCAAACAGCACCATAAAAATCATTATCCAACCATCTCCTTCTAATAATATCAGAGCTAGAAACCTGACCAATTGGGACTTGGTCGTCTTCTACGGTTATTCCATAGTCAGTTAAGTCTTCTCCTTTTTTATACTCTTCAAAAAATCCAGCTCCAGAAGTGTAATGACCACTAACATTAAGGCTTAGAGCTGAAGAAAAGATCTGTGTTAAGTGAAGTTGATAATGATCTTGCTTATAATCGTCTACCTGATTATCATACTCATAAAAATTATAGGTCCTATCAGCATTTAATAGACGTTCTCTATCTTCTGCATCTAGTCCTAAAACATTGTCGGCTAGATTTTCTAATCCTGCCTGATCGTTTTCTAGAACGGCCTCGGGAGTTCCATACCATGACTGATATGTTTTTTCCTGCCCTTTAATGGCTACAGCTTGAATGGTGGTGTTAGCCAAATAAAGGCCAGCATTTAGGTAAAGAGAACTCAAGTTAGCGCTTGCACGATCGATATATCCATCTGAGGTTATTTTCGACAATCGGCCATTAAAATTCCACTTGTTATCTATCATGCCAGTAGAAAACTCTAGGTTAGAACGAAGTGTATTGTAAGAACCACCTCCTAAGCTTGTTTTAAAATAACTAGATTTATCTGGTCTAGTGGTTTGAAGATTTACTGTTCCTCCAAAAGCTGCTGCTCCATTACTACTAGTTCCTACTCCTCTTTGTATTTGAACACTATTTACACTGCTTCCGAAGTCTGGCAGATTCACCCAGAAAACTCCTTGACCTTCTGAGTCGTTTACTGGGATGCCGTTAATAGTAACATTAATTCTAGTGGCATCAGAGCCTCTTATCCTTATACCAGTATATCCTATTCCAGCTCCTGCATCACTAGTTGTGACTACACCAGGAAGTGTGTTTAATAGGTAAGGTAAATCTTGACCAAAGTTTTTGGATTCAAATCATCCTCATTCATTTCGGTGAATGCCATTGGAGTTTTTTTGTTTAGTTGTACACTAGCTACTTGTACTTCAGCAATAGAAAAAGCATCTTGTAATAAGAGAAATTCCAAGTCAGAACAGGTTGATTTAGCGATAAGTCTTTCCGAAGTTTTATACCCAAGAAAGTCAACTCTTATAGTGGCACTTTCGCCACTATTAACTGCTATACTAAACTTACCTTCTCTGTTTGAGATAGCATAAGTATAAGCATCATTTAATGATATTACAGCTCCTGTCAGAGGAGCAGATTCTTCATCCATAACAGTTCCTGTAATGGTGAATTGTCCCCACACACATGAGGAAACAAAAGCGAGCACTGTGCTCAAAAATAAATTTTTCATAACAATTTTTAATGGCCATCCGGGGGATGACTCTTGGTTAAACAATTCCCTAACTGGCATTATCCGGTCAGGTTCTACGGGTATAATCTCAGCCTTTGTCCACGATTGGATTTTTGGCACCCCTGTTTGAGATGGCGCAAAAATAATAAGTTTTTTAACTTAAAGTATCACATTCTGTTTTTGGTATAATGCCGAGGGATAAAGCGATGATAATCGTCTAAAGATTCAGGGATGAATTTAGTATCCAATATGAACACTTAATGAACCGAAGAGTTAATTTTGCGGAAGAATGAAGATTATAATTAAGGGATTGTGCTTGGTCTGGTTTAGCGTTGCAACGCTCCACCTGCAGGCGCAAAGAACAGGTTTGTCTCCTGGGAGAGAGCGCCCACAGATAGGAGTCGTTTATGGCTCTGTAACAGATGACTTCACAAAGGAGGCTATTCAATTTGCCACTATTACGCTAATTTCAAAGAGAGATAGTTCAGCCGTTACAGGCGGTATTACTGATGAAAAGGGGAGATTTAGAATCGTAGAGATCCCCGTAGGGATGTACTCTGTAGAAGTAAATTTCATAGGCTATAAAATACAAGTGTTATCTGGTGTAAAACTATCGCCTAAGGAAAGCGTAGAGCGAGATTTAGGTGAAATTTTCTTAGAACCTGCGAGCACCATGATAGAAGATGTTGAGGTGTTGGCGGGTAAAGAACTCATGAGACTAGAGATAGACAAGCGAGTGTTTGATGTCTCTCAGAACATTACTTCCACGGGTGGTTCTGCTAATGAAGTCTTAGAGAATATTCCTTCGGTAGAGGTAGATATTGATGGAAATGTGAGTTTAAGAGGAAGTCAAAATGTAACTGTTCTTATCGATGGAAAACCTTCTGGCTTAACAGGCTCTTCTCGCCAGGCTGTCTTGGACCAATTACCAGCGAGTAGCATAGAATTTGTGGAGATTATTACGAACCCTTCTGCTAAATATGACCCTGATGGGATGGGCGGGATTATTAACATAATATTAAAGAAAAACAAACTCTTTGGTTATAGCGGGAATGTTAGCCTTATAGCTGCTACAGGCGATAATTATAACGGGTCTTTCAGTGTGAGTAAGAGAAATGATAAGTTAAATATTTTCGCCAATTATGGTTTTAGATATGCAGATAGATTCAGTGAGAGAAGGACAGATAGAATTACTTATGACGATACCAGTTCTACAGAACTAATCCAAGATGGAAAGGGAAGCAGAGAAAAAATTAGCCATAATTTGGGCTTAGGTACGGAACTTTATCTATCCTCTAAATCTACTTTATATGTGAACGGTACTTATCAGATTAAAGAAAGTAATGATGAAGATCGAAATGATTTTTTAATCTTCTCTGATATAAATGACCTAAGTTCAAAGGAGGAATATTTTAGAGAAAACACAGAAGAAAGATTCAGGAAATAACATAGACCTAAATCTAGGTTATGAGCTAAGTTTTATTCCTAACAATTACTGCCCACATAGCTAGATTTTTCATATTCAAATAATGGAATCAGATGAAGTGGGAATATTTAATGAATTTGAAAACACTGGTAGAACATTCGACTATATAGAAAGAAATGATATCGGGGGAGGCTTTCAGTTTTATTCTGGACAGTTAGATTACATAGATAGGATAGGAGAAAAATGGAAATTAGAAACGGGAGTTAAAAGCACACAGAGAACTGTAAGGAGTGACTTTAGGGCTTTTACCAATTCTAGTGTTTCTGATAGCCTCTTGTTAGACACCAGCAGGTCTAATGATTTCGAGTATAAAGAAACTATTATGGCTGGTTATGCGATAGTGGGAAGGAGCTTAGGGAAAGTAGGTGTTCAGTTAGGGTTAAGAGCAGAGCAGGCGCTTACAGATTCATACTTGGTGACTAGTGATTCACTTTTTGAAAACGATTACTTCTCCTTGTTTCCGAGTGGACATTTAAAGTATCAGCTTAGCCAAGAAAAAGAGCTTATGTTAAGTTATAGCAGAAGAATAAATAGACCAAGAACTAGGCAGTTAAACCCATTCACAGATTTCTCTAATCCATTGCTTATAAGAGTAGGAAATCCTTTTTTGCTACCTGAGTATGTCGATGCTATTGAGGCTTCGTATAGCTTATAGAACTGAGGTTTTTCAGTTTATGACTTCCGTTTATTACAAGCAGGTAAATGGTGTGATGAGCAGATTGGTTAGTTTAGAAGATGAGGTTTCTACTGTGAGCTACCAGAACTTGAACAACTCTTTAAATCAGGGCTTAGAGATTATTTTTACTTGGAATAAATGGGATAAGTGGAATATGATGCTTAGCGGGAATGCTTATAAAACAGCAAGTGATGGCTCTAATTTAGATAGTGATTTGTAAATTTTTGAGATGCCGGAAACGCAAATGCTAATATTACCTATAAAAACAAAGGTTGGCAAGCCCAAGCATCTGCTAGGTACAGGTCTCCTTTTGTCATACTTCAAGGAGAAATTCAGAGTATATTCTTCTCTGACTTGGCGCTGAAAAAAAGTATAATGAAAGAGAAAGGAACCTTAGGTTTAAGGGTAAGTGATATGTTAGATTCTAGGGAATTTAATTTCGAGACTTCAGGAGTTAACTTCGCGCAGAAGGGCAGAAGGAAGAGAGAAAGCAGAAACGTTTACCTTAGTTTTTCTTATAATTTCGGTAAATTAGAGAATAAAAAGAAAAGGAATAGGGGTGTCTCTGGCAGTGAGGAGATGGATGGGATAGATTTATAGCTTACTCTTCAAAAGGATTTCTGAGTTCCGCAGGTTCAAAATCAGTTCTACCGAACAACCAATTTAGAAAATCTCTTTTCCATGATTTTTTAGAATGAAGGAAGATTGAGGTTTCTACAGGTATGGCACCTAAGCTCGATTTGGCTATTGGTGCAGTCCTTCCGAATTTCACGTTCTTCATTTTATGCTCGATTCCTATTTTCACCATATCTACGAGCATTCGGTGATAAACGCTAAAGGTTGAGTTCTCCCTATATTCCTGTATAGCTAAATGGATATAATAAGAATCCTCTTTTCTAGCCGGCTATAAAGTACCCCGCTATTTCATTCCCATCCATATACACGTATGTTCTCCAGCACGGGTTTTCTCGCTGTAAATGATTGGTTACGATGTTTAAATCAAAATGATCAAAGTGAAATCTATATTTTTCGCTAGCTATCGTGTAGAGCTCTGTTAGCTTATCTAAGTTGGATTTCCACCATTCTTGGGTCGGTTCTATTACTTCTAAATGAGCTGTTTTATTTAAGAAGCGAGTTCGCTCTTTTACGATATTTCTTTTTCAGTGTACTCTTATATTCGTCAAAGGACTCCCAGTGTATATCGAGACAGAAAGATTCTTCTGTAGGGACATATATCCATGGGCGCTGAAAAAATCTTTTTTCTCCGCTCTTAAGAAGAATGTACTGCTGCTTAATGCCCTTTTTCTTTGTAATCGCTATTCCGGATTTAAGGAGGAAGTCCGTTTTTTCTGCTTCGCTGTATAAGCGTGTTAAATTTAAAACCTAACGCACCATCTAAGATTTTATCTCCACATAACAGAAGGCGAATATTTCTCATTCCTGCCACGAACTTTATAGCAGAAATCAAATTTTTCACGAAACTAGAAACATCGAGAGAGTTCTCTTGAAAAGTGAAAGTCACTTCTTCGAATAGAGCAACACCAGCTATCTTAGAATCTTTTCTGAAAATCACGGACCACAGTTTAGTGCCGAAGCTCTTTCTATGCTCGATGTTCCCTAACCCCAAGACAGGGTGATTATCTCCCACAAAATCAGCCCATTCAGATTTTTCTTTCTCTGAATTTAACGTTGTTATTTCGAATTGAAGGATTTGCCATGTTGAATGTGTCAAAAATAGTGACCTTCCATTCACGGAAATCTGTTACTTTGTAAATAAACCATAAAAAATTGGAAAGTAGAATTGTATTTATTGATGGGTATTGTGTGCTTTGCAATAGGCTGGCCAATTATATCCTCAAAAACAATAGAGATAAGTCTATTTCTGTGGCCTCTCTTCAAGGTAAAACAGCAGAAAAAAGTCTGCCTAAAGAAAAATTAAACTCATTAGACAGTGTTCTTTATTGGAGGAATGAGATGTTATATGATAAAAGCTCTGCCGCACTTCATGTGATCTCAGATATAGGAGGATGGAGGAGCGTGCTAAAAATTCTTTTTGTTTTCCCCAAATTTTTTAGAGATTGGGCATATGATAAAATCGCTAAGCGCAGGTATGAGTGGTTCGGGAAAAACAATTCCTGTGAACTGCCAGATGAATCTACAAAAACCAGAGTTTTAGACTAATGATTCGACCCGCTCTTAGTTCTGATTTACCTCAGCTTCTAGAAATTTTGAATGCTGCTATTCTTAACTCGACAGCCGTATATGAATACGAGACTTGGAGTCTAGAGAAAATGTCCGTTTGGTATGAGTCCAGAATATCAGAAGGTTTTCCAGTAATCGTTTTTGAGGAAGAAAATAAAGCGCTGGGTATGCCACTTTTGGTTCATTTAGAAAAAGAGTAGCCTACAGATTTACAGTCGAGCATTCTTTGTATGTCCACGAAAAATACAGAGCTCAGGGCATGGGAAAAGAATTATTGACTGAACTTATCAGCCTGGCCATATCTCATGGAGCACGGTCAATGATAGGAGTGGTGGATGCAACCAATATAAGAAGTATCACGTTCCACAAAAAGCACGGGTTTCATGAAGCGGGACTCTTAAGAGAAGTAGGTCACAAATTTGACATTTGGTTGGATGTAGCTTTATTGCAGCGTATGCTGTAACCTTAATTTCTTGAGAATGAAAAAGATCTATACTTTAACATTTTTTCCGCTACTATCTAATTTTTGACTAACCGTATCCAGTTTCAGAAACACTATTTATTCATCGGATTCTAGTTTGATAAACTCAAGAGTAGTCATTTATGATTCTGTTGTTAAAGAGGTGTTGGTTCATTCAGGAATTACTTCACTCGCTATCAGTTTCTATGCTGGCCAGCGGTGTTTACCAGCTAGCCATCTTCGGAGGAGAAAAGAGAGTGTTAATTACAGAGATCATAAAGAGATAAGCGTTTTTTAGCTATTTGAAGCTCTCACCGCATTGATGTCAAATATCAAATCAGGATTCTCTTCGAAGGCAGTTCCAATAACGATTAGGTCGGCACCAGCAGCATAAGCCACATCGGCTTGTTCAGGAGTTTTAATTCCGCCTCCTACTACTAACGGGGCAGAAACAGACTGGCGCACTGCAGAAATCATTTCTGGAGAAACTGGTTTAGCAGCTCCTGAGCCACCATCTAGGTAAAACATTTTTTGTCCCAGCATTTCAGCAGCCAGAGCCGTAGCAGCAGCTATTTCAGGCTTGTCATAAGGCAAAGGTTGTGTTCCAGAAATGTAAGAAGCCGTAGTGCTCTCGCCACAGTCTACGAGCATATAACCGGTAGATATAGTCTCCAGGCCATATTGCTTAATTAATGGAGCAGCTATCACATGCTGTCCTATAAGAAGCTCCGCATTCCTTCCGGAAATTAGAGAAAGAAATAAAACAGCATCAGCACCTTTTCTCAGTTGAACAGGACTTCCTGGAAATAATACACTAGGAATAGAACTGAGCGCTTTAATATCCTTGAAGCACGCGTTCAGGTGGTCTTCAGTCATCAAGCTTCCTCCCACTAAAAACAGGTCTACACCACATTGAGCAGCCATAGATATAATATGCTTTCTCCTTTCAGAATCACCCAGTTTGTCAGGGTCTAGCAGAACCGCTAAGCCGCGATTTTTAGCAGACTGAATAGATGATATGTGGTTATAAACGTTCACGAGAAACAAATGTACAAGATTAGGACGGTTTACTGCTGAAAAGTTATGCCAATTGAACTTTAAAATGCCACTTTAGAAATTGACTTTTAGATGAAGATAAAAGGAAAAAGGGATGAGTTATATGAGGCGCTTTAAGGTCTAATTGGTGCTATTTAAACCACAGATTATTTTCCTTAATGAAAGAGGCAGTAGAAGCCTCCAATATCACATGCCCCTTGTTTAGGAGATGTAAAGTTGCCAATGATTTATTGGAAAGTCTTTCCATGAATCTCTGGGCCAAGCTGTGGTGAATCACTCTATCGTGTTCTCCAAATATGAACGTAATGGAGATTTCGTGCTTTTCTAATCCGCGTTGCAATGCGTTTAAGTCAGGAAGAAAATGCCTGTACACTCTATGTGCATCATACACCTGTTCCCTTCTCGTTTTGTCACCCACATGATAATGCACGAATTTATTTAACCGAAGAGAAAGCACATTATACTTGGTAAGTCTATCAGCGAAGTTTAAAAAAGCCTGAGGTTTTCTAATCACACCTCTATACGTCCATCTGCCCAGAGCAGAAAGGCTGAGAAACTCATAGAATCTATTTCTTTTAAAACCATCAGGAGAAAACAGCAGCAGAGATTCCACCTTTTCTGGAAAAAGGTTCACCGTTTCCAGCACTACCTTTCCTCCTAGGCTGTAAGCCATCATAGAAAATCGTTCATGTCCTAAATGAGTTAAAAATGCAAGTAGCATACCTTTCCATTCAGTCTTAGAAAGCCCATTAAAATCCCTAGGCTTGCTATTCCCATGAGAAAACAAATCCACCGAAACCAGTTTCTGATGAGGTTCCAGCAAAGAATGAAAATCCTCAAAAGCAAAACGATCCATCCCAAACCCATGAAAGGCAGAATCAGATTTTCACCAGAGGCTATTTGGGCATAGCTGATGGTGTAATCGTTATATGAGAATAATTGGTTTTTCACTTGGGTAAAGGTACAAGTCGTTTTGATTCGAAATTTGAAATTATTTAGTCCGTTGGTCATTAGTTTCATCATGAAATTACTTTGAAATATGGCTAATGTCTTCCGCCACAGAATAGAAATTGTATAAGCAGGAAAGGATGTGATTCAAGTAACAGAAGATGGGAAGAACTTTTGGGTCAAGTTAGTGGTGGAGTAAACTGATAGTTAGGACTTCAGAGGTAGCGACTTATCGGTTGGTTTATTGAGTCTTAGCTCTGTAATCTTAAGCCTTGAATGTTATGTCTAACGTTCAGAATCAAAAATGGGGTCTCGTGACAAATAATCTCAAATTTCAAATCTCGAATATCAAATTAATAAATAGCTTTGCAAGGCAAAAAAATTAGAAGCACATGAAATACGATGTAATAGTTTTAGGTACGGGCCCTGGTGGATATGTAACTGCCATTAGAGCTTCTCAGCTAGGTTTAAAAGTAGCTGTGGTAGAGAAAGAATCACTTGGAGGAGTTTGTCTTAACTGGGGATGTATACCTACCAAGGCTCTGTTGAAAAGTGCCAATGTGTTTGATTACATCAATCACGCTGCTGATTATGGAATAGAGGTGAAAGAAGCTAAGCATGATTTCGGTGCAGTGGTAAAGAGAAGAAGAGGAGTAGCTGAAGGAATGAGCTGAAAGGGGTGAAATTCCTTATGAAAAAGAATAAGATAGACGTGATTATGGGAACTGGAAAGAATAGCTCCAGGAAAAAAAAGAAGGTAGATGTTGATGGTACACAGTATAGCGCAGATCACATAATTATAGCTACAGGTTCACGCTCACGTGTACTTCCCAACCTTCCGCAGGATGGTAAGAAAATCATAGGATATAGAGAAGCGATGACGCTTCCTAAGCAGCCTAAGAAAATGGTAGTAGTAGGTTCAGGTGCTATAGGAGTGGAGTTCGCTTATTTCTATAACGCTATGGGAACTGAAGTAACGGTGGTAGAATACATGGACAGAATAGTTCCTGTAGAAGATGCTGACGTGAGTAAGCAGTTAGAAAAAAGCTTCAAGAAAGCTGGCGTGAAGATTATGACTAGCTCAGAGGTAACGTCAGTAGACACATCAGGCGCTGGATGTATGGTTATTATAAAAACCAAGAAAGGAGAAGAGAAGATAGAGGCAGATGTAGTTCTTTCGGCTGTAGGTGTGATTTCTAATTTAGAAAACATTGGTCTAGAAGACGTGGGAATAATCGTAGAGAAAGGAAAGATTCAGGTAAATGATTTTTACCAAACGAATATGCCTGGATATTATGCCATAGGAGATTGTGTTCCTGGTCAAGCCTTAGCTCACGTAGCTTCAGCTGAAGGAATCACTTGTGTGGAGAAAATAGCAGGTCAAAGCCCGGAGGCTATAGATTACGGTAACATCCCGGGATGTACGTATTCTTTTCCTGAGATAGCATCTGTAGGATATACAGAGCAGGCTGCTATAGATGCAGGTTATGAAGTGAAGATTGGTAAATTCCCATTCTCAGCTTCTGGTAAAGCATCAGCATCAGGTCATAAAGAAGGATTCGTAAAATTAGTATTCGATGCTAAATATGGTGAGCTTTTAGGAGGTCACATGATAGGAGCCAACGTAACTGAGCTGATAGCAGAAATAGTAGCCATCAGAAAATTAGAAACGACAGGACACGAAATCATCAAAACCATTCACCCACACCCTACATTGAGTGAGGCTATAATGGAAGCTGCGGCAGTGGCTTATGATGAGGTTATTCATCTTTAGTCTTAAACTAAAGAGTTTGATGTTTCTGGTTCGAAGTTCTAACGCGAAAAGTTCATTTCACAATAAATTTAAAGTCCTCCAGAGCGAGGACTTTTTTTGTGACTCAAAATTTATACAAATCAAATTTCTCTCATCGGGAGCGCTTTGCTAAGCCGTATACTTAGCTCTTGTCGAAGTAGGGTGAATTGCGAAAACGAAGTCAGGAGTTTAGGAAATCCTCCTTATAGCAATTCGGAGTGCAGGTAATGCCATTACATCTTCAATTAAGGAAGTGTGTTCAGAGCCACTGAGCTTCGGTAAACATTTCTTTATCACTACCTTCCCGCCCACAATGAAAACAACTCTCACCTTCAGTCGACTCACGCTAACTTTAGCGAGCCTGAAAGACTTGGCATTCATTCATGATCTTCAGTCATTTCCGCAGTCTTCAGAATTCAATACACCAGGAGTTCCAGAGAACGAGGAAGTAACTAGAAAAGCAACAACAAACTGGGAAGAACACCATGCCAAAATACCCATCGAACAATATCATTTTGTAATTTCTGAGCAGGATTCTCCTGTAGGTTTAATTGGGCTTAAATTAGGAGCAGCCAGATACCGCAGAGGTGAAGTGTGGTATACCGTTCATCCAAAGCATTAGGGGAAAGGAATAGCTACAGAAGCATTAAATCTAATGTTAGATTTGGGGTTTGACCATTTGAAATTGCACCGTCTACAGGCGGGATGTGCTGTAGGCAATTTGGGATCTATTAAAGTTTTAGAAAAAGTAGGGATGATTAAAGAAGGTAGAGGTCGTCAAATCCTCCCTCTATCCACTGGATGGTCAGATAATTATGAGTACTCTATTCTTGAGTCAGACCCTAGAAAGTAGAGTTAAATATGGAGTGTTTAGTTTTTTAAGATGAAATCACTCTTTTTTCGAAACTTCTTGAGCTCGGTTATCGTTAAATATAGAAACTAAAATTCATGACTCGTGAAAGACCTCTCCTTATAGAAAAAGAATTAGTTCCCTCGTTATCCTTTCCTACAGAAGGGCTGCCTATGGAAAGACAACATCAGATTAATTTGGCTTTCATGCTAGAAACGGCTGTTAAGTTGGGGAACAGTTATAAAGAGAAAATAAGAATTATATGCAGAGCCTGATACAGGCTTAAAAATGGTAGAGACTGCTGTCTGGCAAGCCACGCAAAAGCACATCGTATTAAAGGGCGGGATAATAATTCCATTTAATAGAGTAGAATCTGTACAGCTTCAGTAAAACTGAATAAAAAGATTAAAAATGAAAATAATACAATTTTTTTAAGTGGTTTTTTTATGCCGTAAAATAACAGCAGTATTTAATGTCAATTTCCAATCCTCAGTCACTGAGCGCTTGCCGAAGTTTCAAATTCAAGCCAATTCGGATACGGTGCACAGCTCCTTCAGTTTATCCACGGCTCTGTCTATTTCTTCCTTTTTAGTAAACCTAGAGAATGAGAATCTTAAACTCGCTCTACCTTCTTTGATCGCATTTATACCTTCTAGTACATGTGAACCTTTAGCAGCTCCTGAGGAGCAGGCACTTCCGCCAGAACAAGCGATTCCTTCTAGGTCAAGTAAAAAGAGCATCATGCCCGCATTCTCGCATGGAGGAAGAGTCACATTAAGAACAGTGTAAAGGCTGTCCTCGCTGGCAGAGTCACCATTGAATTCTGTCCCATAAATTTCTGAAACGCATCGATGAGCCATGTGTTGTTTTAGCTCACTTACATGCCTCTGGTGTTCCTCTAGATCTCTACTAGCTATTTCTAGCGCTTTAGATAAGCCTACTATCCCATAAATATTTTCAGTTCCTCCTCGCAGTTGACGCTCCTGGCCACCACCTACTATAAGCGGTTTTATTTTCAGATCCTTATTTACATAGAGAAATCCTATTCCTTTAGGTCCATGTAGTTTGTGAGCAGCGCAAGTGATAAAGTCTATAGGGAGCTCCTGCATGTCGAGCTTGTAGTGCCCCATCGTTTGCACAGTGTCAGAATGAAATAGCGCATTATTCGCTTTGCAAAGCGTAATTACTTTCTCCAACGGGAGAAGGTTAGCTATTTCATTATTTCCATGCATAAGACTTACCAGAGCTTTTCCCTCTCCATTAGAAAGAAGAGCAGAAAGATATTAACGATGGCCATTTTCTAATAAATTCACATGAATCACCTTAGCTAGTCCCAAAGCTTCCATAGTATCAGCTGTTTTTATAACAGCACTATGTTCTATAGATGTAGTAATAATTCGGGTGCAGCCTAAATCTTTTACCGCAGAGCAGATAGCCAAATTATCAGCTTCAGTTCCGCCTGAAGTAAAACATATTTCAGCTGGAGAACAGTTAAGTAATCCAGCTATTCTTCTCCTAGACTGTTCTATAGCAGTCTTCGTTTTTCTACCAAATGAATGGCTAGAACTAGGATTTCCAAAATGAGTTTCCATATAAGGAATCATGGCCTTGATAACCTCAGGGTCCATAGGAGTAGTAGCTGCGTTATCTAAATAAATTGGCTTCATGCGGGTCACTTTTGTTCTTGCCTAGAAAAAACTAGACTATTTCATCCATTAATTTCTTAGCTAAAGTTTCAGCCTCAGCAGGAGACTTCCCTTCAGCATATACTCTCACTATAGGCTCAGTATTTGATTTTCTCAAATGAACCCAACCTTCTTTGAAGTCTATTTTCACACCATCTACAGTAGTTAAACGTTCAGCGGCATACTTTTTTTGAATCTCAGAAAGCGTCTTATCTACGTCTAAGTCAGGAGATAAATTCACTTTAGATCGGTGTTGGTGAATTCTTCAATTACTTGTTCGGTCATTTTTATCTTTTTCTCAGCATAAAGTGAAAGGAATAATGCCACTCCTACTAGTGAGTCTCTGCCGTAATGAAGCTTAGGATAAATGATACCACCATTTCCTTCGCCTCCTATGACAGCGTTCGTCTCCTTCATCGCATTTACCACGTTTACTTCACCTACAGCAGAAGAATATATGCTTGACCATGCTTATGAGTAACATCTGCTAGCGCTCTCGTGCTTGATAAGTTACTCACCGTATTTCCAGGGGTTTTACTTAAAACATAGTCAGCCACAGAGACTAGTGTATATTCCTCACCAAACATACTCCCATCTTCACACACCATAGCTAATCTGTCTACATCAGGATCTACTACCACCCCCATGTCACATCCCTTTTCTTGAACTACCTTAGAGATTTCTGTCAGATGCTCCTTTAAAGGTTCTGGATTGTGCGGAAAGTCTCCGTTTGGAGTACAGTACAGTTTTTCTATTTGTTGAACTCCTAACGCTTCTAGCATAGCGGGAATGGCTATTCCTCCTGTAGAATTTACAGCATCTACGGCCACTTTTAAATTGGCCGCTTTAATGAGCTCTACATTTACTAAGTCTAGTTTCAGAATCTCATTCACATGCTTGGTGATATAGCTATTATCTTCCGTATAAGTCCCTAGTTCATAGATTTCTGCGTAATTAGCATTTCCAGCATCACCATTCGCGAGCACTTCAGCGCCATCATCGGCAGATATAAATTCCCCTTTTTCATTGAGTAATTTAAGAGCGTTCCATTGAGCAGGATTATGACTGGCAGTAAGGATAATTCCAGCATCAGCACTTTCCATAGTGACAGCCATTTCCACAGTAGGCGTAGTACTTAATCCTAAATCTATAATATCGGCTCCCATTCCCATGAGTGTGCCGCAGACGAGCTGGTTTACCATTTTCCCGCTAATTCGTGCGTCTCTGCCCACCACCACTTTTAATTTAGTCTTGCCAGACCTGTTCTGGATGAATGTTACAAATGCAGAAGTGAATTTTACGATATCTTCAGGCGTGAGATTTTCATCTCTTTTTCCTCCGATAGTTCCACGGATACCTGATATGGATTTTATTAGTGTCAAGGGCTCGGTTTTTTTTATGCGGTGCTACTGTTATGAATAAACTAAATACTTCAGTGTCTGATCAGAGATAAAGTAGAATTAAAAATCGATTCATTTAATTCTACTAGAACTTGATTTTAATCTTGTGATGCTAAGGCATCATCTCCTCAAGAGAGGTTAAAAACAAATTAGTTATTCCTGACTAAACACCACTTACAAATTTACAGTGATTCATACAGAGCTGCACAGCTATTCATAAAGGGTTATTAAAAGACGATTCTCAACTATTAACATCTTAAGCTGTGATTTGTTAAAAACATCGGACATAATTAGTGAGAGTCAAATAATTCATCGTTATATTTGAGAATAACAACAATTACTGCCACTTTGTCTTGCTATTTTAGCTTGGCATACGTGTTGAATAGGGTGTTTTCATATGAAAAACTAGGAACGAATGTGGATGGATGATGAAGATGCTCGTTTAGAAGAGCAAAATTCGAAGGGGTTGGTTAAAAAATTCAACTCCATGCGACAAAACGCTTCTAGCGTTTACTTTGACGTAGACCAGTTAGAAGTCATTATAGACCATTATTTAGAACGCGCTAAACCTGAGGACGCTCTTCAGGCAGCAAATCACGGACTCTCTATTTTTAACGATAATCACTTTTTAAAACTTAGGAAGGGTCAGATCCTTGTGAGTTTGGGTGAGTTCGAGCAAGGAAGGAAAATTCTAGATATATTGTTAGAGGCTGATCCTGAAAACCAAGAAATTCTTTTCGGGTTAGGGATGGCTTATGCTCAGGTGAAAGAGCCTAAGAGAGCTATCAGTTACTTTAAAAAGGCTTATGACCAAGCAGATGATGACTTGCAGGCAGAAGTTCTGGTTGAAATAGCGTTGCAATACCAAATAACAGAAGAGCCAAACAAATCACTTTCATGTTATGAAAAAGCCTTAGAGTTAGGGCTAAACACGGATTTAGTTCTACGGGAGTTTAGATCATGTGTAAAACGAAACGACCTTCTTTTAGAAGGTGAACAGATTCTGCAGAAACACTTGGGTAATAATCCTTACAATGCCAAAGTTTGGTTCTGTTTAGGAATGATGAAGTATGATTTTGGTTTATTGGAAAGTGCCATAGATAGTTATGATTTTGCGCTTGCTATAAAAGAAGATTATGCCATGGTTTATTATAAAAAAGCGGAGGTATTAATCAAGCAGGAGAAGTATACGCTGGCTCTAGAGTCACTCTTTGAAGAGATGAAGTATAGAGCTCCAATGGCTCTTAATTATTGTATTATAGCAGATTGTTACGAGAACCTGAGCGAGTTTAAACAAGCAGAAGACTATTATTTAAAAGCCATAGCAGTAGATGAGCATTTCTCTGAGGCTTATATAGGTCTTGGTTTCTTGAAAGAGGTTCAGTTTGATTATTTGGCAGCTATTCCGTTTTATGAAAAAGCAGTAGGCTTAGATGAGGAGAATTATAATGCACACTTAATGCTAGCCAGTGTGTTGAGCGAATTAGACCAGTTTGATAGGGCTAAGGCGGTCGTGAGAAATCTTATATCTATAGAAGAAGGGTTAGAAGAGGCGTGGATAGAGTTAGCTTTTATCTACTCTAAAGAAGAAAATATAGAGCGAGCACTATCCAGTGTGGAGGAGGGAATAGAAACTGCTTACTCAAATGAGCAGCTTTGGTTAAAAAAAGTAGTTTATTTGCACAAAATTGGAAAGCGCAAAGAAGCCCTAGAATTAGCTAGGGAACTCTTAGTAGAAGATGTAAGTGTAAAAGATACACTAGCCGCTTCGGGGTCAGATTTATTAAAAGACTCAGAGTTTGTAAAACTTCTCAGTGAATTCTAACTAGACTAAAAGCATGAAATTACATTTACCTCATATTCCTGAAAGAACAACCAAGCCACGTGAAAATGGTGTGAACATGATTATGGACAAAGCGCTCTCTACCAGAGAGGCTGAAGACATGGTTTCAGTGAGCGGTGACTACGTGGATTTAGTAAAATTAGGATTCGGAACTTCTTATTTTACTAATAATAATAAAGAGAAAGTTAAGATTTATCAGGCAGCAGGAATGGATGTTTACTTAGGTGGAACATTATTCGAGGCATGTTATGTTAGAGGAAAGCTGGATGAGTATTTAAAGTTTATAGACGATTTAGGAATAAACACATTAGAAGTATCTGATGGTTCTATAGTACTTCCTCATGATGAAAAGCTAGAGCTTATATCTACGCTGGCTAAAAATTACAAAGTCCTTTCTGAAGTAGGTTCTAAAGAAGAAGGAATTCTTATTGCTCCAGCTAAATGGATCAGCATGATGCAGACTGAGTTGGAAGCTGGAAGTTGGAAAGTAATAGCTGAAGCTAGAGAAAGCGGAAACGTTGGGATTTATAGACCAAATGGTTCTGCGCATACGATGCTTGTAAATAAAATTTTGGCTAAAGTAGACGGAGATAAAATTTTATGGGAAGCACCTAAAAAGCCACAGCAGGTTTGGTTTATTAAGCTTCTAGGACATAATGTAAACCTAGGAAACATAGCTCCGAATGATGTTATTCCTTTAGAAACATTAAGAGCTGGGCTAAGGGGAGATACGTTTTTCAGTTGGTTACCAGAAGACATAGTAAATTTAAGAGCCCCTAAATAGGAAGCTTATGAAAGAGATTTCACCAGAAGAATACCAGAAGAAAATAGCTCAGAAAGAAGAATTTCAGTTAATAGATATTCGAGAAGAGTTCGAGGTAGAATACTGTGGAATTAATGGAGAGCATATTCCTATGGCTGAGATATTAGAAAACACAGCCAAGATTAGAAGAGATGTACCAGTAATATTTCACTGCCAAGCGGGAAACCGCTCTAAGGCAGTAGTTTATATGCTAGAGAAAAAGCATGGATACACGAATCTCTATAACCTGAAAGGAGGTGTGAAGGGATACGCTACTGATATAGATGATTCATTAGACTGCTATTAACATGACTTTTTCAGCTCGATTATCCTTATTCTTTAAAGGTGTAGCTATGGGTGGTGCTGATGTGGTTCCGGGAGTATCAGGCGGAACTATAGCATTCATTACAGGTATTTATGAAGAGCTACTAGAAACTCTTTCTGGGTTAAATCTAGGATTACTTAAAACATTAAGAAAAGACGGTTTCGGTGCTTTTTGGTCAAAATTAAACGGAGGATTCTTACTTACTTTATTTGCAGGAATATTTACAAGCTTAATTTCGCTGGCTATGGGAGTAGAGTATGTTTTAGAGCATCACCCTATTTTACTTTGGTCATTCTTTTTCGGATTAATAGTGGCTTCGGTTTGGCTCATGGGAAAGCAAGTCGCTAAGTGGGATTTGGCTGCAATTCTCTCTTTGATTATAGGAAGTGTTGTAGCTTATTTTATCACTACCATCACGCCTACTAGCGGCAGTGAAACTTGGTGGTATATTCTTGTTAGTGGTTCTGTGGCTATTACAGCTATGATATTACCAGGTATTTCGGGGAGTTTTATTCTTTTACTTATGGGAATGTACACTACAATACTGGGGGCGTTAAGCGATTCTGTGAAAACTGCTACCGCTGGCGCATGGACTGAGTTAGCTGTTTCGGGTAAAATCATCATCTTGTTCATGATCGGTTGTTTAGCAGGCTTAATTCTTTTTTCTAAAGCGCTTAATTGGCTCTATAAGTCCTACAGAAATGTGACTATAGCAGTACTTACTGGTTTTTTAATTGGAAGCTTAAATAAGATATATCCTTGGAAGAATGTTTTAGAGACTTTTACAAAACACCCTGGAACTGACAAAGAAGAAGTAATTCCAATTGTTGTAGAAAACGTATCACCGTTTATATACGAAGAGCTAGGAAAAGGAGATCATCTGTTAGGTCTTTCTATAGTTTGTGCTTTATTAGGTGTAGTGGTTATAGTAGTGCTGGATAGGTTTTCATCTAAGGAGAAAGCTGTAATTACAGATCGCTCCCTTCGTTAAGCTTCACTAATTATTTGAAAATAATGGAATTATAAGTAATTTGTGATTTTAAAGTTAGGTGCGAATCGTGACGTATCTTCTTTTAATAGCTCTCTCAGATTTTTGTTCTATTTCTTCGAGCAGAAATAAATTAACTGTTAGTAGTATTATATAGACTTTCAGAACAGTTTAAATCTCATTAAATATGGCCAACTAAAGCATCAATAATTATCTGATAGTAACTGGTTGGTAAAATACGAATTGACATCACCCTCCGTAAACCGTATTTTTGCAAAATCTTTTATTAATTCTCAGGATGGAATAAAGGAACTATCTAAATAACTTACAAAATGGCAGAAACATTAACACAGTCCTCGACTAATGGAGCCTCTACTCCGCATGTAAACGCAATTCTAGAAGATTACAGAATAGCTTGTTTAAGTAGGGAAGCATCTTTACTCGGAAGAAAAGAAGTCCTTCACGGGTAAAGCCAAATTCGGGATATTTGGAGACGGCAAAGAGTTGCCTCAGCTTGTAATGGCTAAATTCTTTAATAATGGAGATTTCAGATCTGGTTATTACAGAGATCAAACATTCATGATGGCAATTGGAGAGCTTAGTGTTCAAGAATTTTTTGCTGGGCTGTATGCACATACAGATTTAGAAAAAGAACCTAATCAGGGGTAGGCAAATGGGAGGACATTTTTCTACCAGAAACTTAAATGATGATGGAACATGGAAGGACTTAATGTCACAGAAGAATTCATCCTCTGATATTTCTCCTACAGCAGGCCAGATGCCTCAGATTGTTAGGGTTAGCCCAAGCTTCTAAAGTGTTTAAGAAAAACCCACTATTAAGCGAAGGATTCGAGAAATTCACCAAAGGAGGAAATGAAGTAGCCTTCGGAACAATTGGAGATGCCAGTACCTCAGAAGGCCTTTTTTGGGAGACCATGAATGCCGCCTCAGTGATGAAAGTGCCTATGTGCATGAGTGTATGGGATGATGGTTATGGCATTTCGGTTCCTAAAAAATTCCAAACTACTAAAGGAAGCATCTCTAAAGCGTTGGCAGGATTTGACCCTATGCCGGGAGAGAATGGAGTGAAGATCTATAAAGTAAAAGGCTGGAACTATCCAGACCTTATGAAAATATATGAGGAGGCAGTTCATGTGTGCAGGTCTCAGCACCAGCCAGTGCTTATTCATGTAGAGGATCTTACTCAGCCTCAAGGACATTCTACTTCAGGGTCTCATGAGCGTTATAAATCACCAGAGCGATTAAAATGGGCAGAGGAGTTCGATTGCATCAGGAAGTTTGGTGAGTTTATTCAGGAAATAAAAATTGCTACGCAGGAAGAACTAGATGAGATAAGAGCAGCAGCTAAAAAACAGGTGAGAACACTTCAGAAAGAAGCCTGGGCAGAGTTCAGAGCATTGTTAGACTCAGAAGCAGCAGAAGCTGTTTCAGTTATGGAGCCATTGGTTTCTGTTTCTAATTCATCTTCAGAAGTAGCGGCCCTCATCCAGAAGTTGGTTTCAGATACAGAGCCTATTAGAAGAAGCATAGTAGCTACAGCCAAAAAAGTGATGCGTCTAGTGATAAACGAACAATCCGCAGAAAGAACCGCATTAAATGGCTGGTTAAAAGGATACCAATTAAGAACACAGAATACATACTCGAGCTATTTATATAGTAAATCAGAAAAAAGAGTAGGAAATATAGCAGAAGTAAAAGCAGAGTATTCAGACTCACCAGAGATGGTAGATGGCAGGATAGTCCTCAGAGGGAACTTCGAGAAAATATTCGATAAATACCCAGAGGTTTTAACCTTTGGAGAGGATACAGGAAAAATAGGCGGAGTAAATCAGTCTATGGAGGGAATGCAGGAGAAATTTGGTGCGCTGAGAGTAGCAGATACAGGGATTAGAGAGGCCACGATTTTAGGGCAGGGAATAGGAATGTCTATGAGAGGACTAAGGCCTATAGCAGAGATTCAGTACTTGGATTACTTGTATTACGCGTTGCAAATTATGCGTGACGATTTATCCACGGTCCATTACAGAACACATGGCGGACAAAAAGCTCCTTTAATAGTAAGAACTAGAGGGCATAGATTAGAAGGGATATGGCATGCTGGGGATCACCTATGGGAGCTATCATTAACTCCGTAAGAGGGATGAATGTATGTGTTCCCCGAAACATGACGCAAGCAGCCGGTATGTATAATTTACTGCTGCAGAGTGATGAGCCCGCATTGGTGATAGAGTGCTTGAACGGGTATAGAACTAAAGAGGCATTGCCAGAAAATTTAGGAGAATTCACTGTGCCATTGGGAGTTCCTGAAGTAGTTTCGGAAGGATCGGATGTGACTATAGTAAGTTATGGAAGTACGTTTAATATCTGTGTACAAACTTTAGCAGACCTCGAAGAAGCAGGGATTTCAGCAGAGCTGGTAGATGTGAGGACACTATTGCCATTCGATGTAAATCATGTTATTGTTACATCTTTAGAGAAAACGAACCGATTAATCATAGTGGATGAAGATGTTCCTGGAGGCGCTTCAGCATATATTTTAAATCATAAATAAAAATCAATGGCTGGTTACTCCATTCTGAGCCTGTCACTGTTTCTGCAAAACCACACTTACCTCCTTACGGGACAGATGGAGATTACTACAGTAAGCCATCAGAAGAAGATGTTTTTGATGCTGTTTACCAAATGATGAACGAAGCTAATCCAACTAAATACCCTAGTTTATATGAGTGATACTCGAGAATTTAAGTTGACTAAGGAGTTTATAGAATTAAACAAAATACTTAAGTTCGAAGGCCTTGTTGCCAGCGGCGCAGAAGCCAAACAAGCTATTTCTGATGGCTTAGTGTTTGTAAATGGAGAAGTGGAAACGAGGAAGAGCGAAAAAACTTAGAAAAGGAGATGTCATTCTGTTTGAAAGTGTCACCATAACTGTGTTTTGATTACATGATTTCTTTGTAAATTTAATTTTAATAGTATGCGTAACACACAATAAACAGTGTGCAGCTTAAATAATTAACTCGTATGTCTGGTTTTTTGAAGAATTGCGCTTTTTGCAATAGTTTTATTTTGCTGCTATCTCTAGTTTTCAGTCTTGACTGTTCTAGTCAGTCTGAGCTTAAAGGCAAGGTGAAAGATAACTCCAATGGAGAAGCCGTGCCTTTCGTTAACGTCCTTATTGATGGAACTCTAACAGGAACCACTACAGATTTTGATGGAGAATTCTCGCTAACGAATGTTACTTTCCCTGTGACCATAGAATATTCATTCGTGGGTTATGAGACAGTTAAACTAACCTATACTTCTGCACAAAAGAAGATACTAGTAAAACTTAAAAGTTCAGCTATAAATATAGATCAAGCTGATATTTTGGGAGATAGAATTTCTGATAAGCAAAAGCAACAACCGCTAACTGTGGAGTCTATGGATGTTAGAGCAATCAAAGAAGCCCCGTCAGGAAACTTCTATGAAGGATTAGGTAATTTAAAGGGAGTGGATTTAACCTCTGCGAGTTTAGGTTTTAAAGTAATTAATACGAGAGGATTTAACAGTACATCACCAGTAAGATCTCTTCAGTTAATTGACGGAGTAGATAACCAATCGCCGGGATTGAATTTTAGTCTAGGAAATTTTCTTGGGGCATCTGATTTAGATGTGAAAAGAGTAGATATTATAGCAGGAGCCAGTTCGGCCTTCTTATGGCCCAGGTGCATTTAATGGGGTAATAAACATGGAAACTAAAGATCCATTTCTGTTTCCTGGATTAAGTGCCAGCTTTAAAGTAGGAGAAAGACAGTTAGGAGAGATAGCTTTGAGGTGGGCAGACTTTTTCATCAATGATAAAGGCGAGAAAAAATTTGGATATAAAATAAACCTCTTTGGTATGAAAGCCAATGACTGGGAAGCTACAAACTATAACCCAATAGATGGCTCGGAGGTGGCCGTTGATTATCCATTTGGATTCGATGCGGTCAATGTATATGGAGATGAGCCAGTAGCCTCTAATAATGATTATACTGATCAACCTTTTGCTTATAAAGGTCTGGGAGTGTTTGCTCGAAACGGTTACCAAGAAAAAGATTTGGTAGATTACGATACAGATAACTTTAAGTTCAATACGGGGTTACACTACTATCTGAATAAAAATTTATTAGCAACGTATAATTTCAATTATAGTACAGGAAGTACGGTCTACCAAGGAGATAACAGGTACAGGCTGGATGGAATTAAGTTTTACCAAAACCAATTAGAGCTTAGTAATCCTGGAAAGTGGTTTATACGAGGTTATGCCACTCATGAAGATGCAGGAAAAACCTATGATATAGTTACTACAGCTATAAAAATGCAAGAATCTAGTGGTTCTACTGGTGAATGGAATACATTATTTGCTGACAGGTGGTTAGCTAATTATGCAGATCTTGTTGAAGCTAACCCCATACATGCAGATATTCTCTCTCAGGCGTCAGCCGCTGATAACCCCGACGCCTCTTTAGAGCTGTATGGTAGCTTGATGGATAATTGGATTAACTCCGATTCTGAGTTTTTTAGTCCTTTTTATGAGGCCAATTTAAATGAAGTTAATCAGCTCTCCGGAGACTTTTTAGAACCTTTTTATGCACCAGAAACCCAAAGATTCAATTCGCTGTTCGATGATATAACCGGAAAAGAATTTACAGAGGGTGGAAGTCGGTTTTATGACAAAAGTGCTCTTTATCATGTCCATGGAGAATACCAACTAGATAAGGAATGGGCTGATTATCGTTTTGAGGCAGTGTCAGGCACAGTGATAACCAATTCGGGAACTATTTTTAGTGATACTAAAAGAGCAATTTATTTATATAGTGGCGCTGATACAGCTACTATTACAAATAATTCTTCGGGTGTAATGTATAATTCAAATACAAATGAAGTTGTTCATGTTGGTTCAGATTCTACAATTACTAATAGTGGAACAATACAAAATAGAAACAGTCCAGATAATAACTCTATAGTTTTACAAGGTAACGAGTTTAGTGTATTCACCTAATAAAAACAGGGTATTCAGACTTACATTTTTCCTCAGCTATTCGTAATCCAACTTTAGCTGATCAATATTTATTCTATGATGTAGGTAGAGCTATTCTCCTTGGAAACATAGATGGTAGATTTGAGGAAGGGAAGGATTCTTTGTTCACTTTAGAAAGTTTCACCGAATATAGAAATACTACCTCTTTAGCAGAAGGGTTAAATAAACTAGAGTACTATAACCTCGATAAAATTAGGCCAGAAAAGGCGAAGACCATAGAGATAGGTTACCGTGGAACCCATTTTGAAAGGCTCTATGTAGACATGGGGTATTACCTTACTTTCTACAATGATTTTATTGGATATAATATAGGTTTAAATGGAAAGTTTGACCAAACCAACGGTTTTCCTGATGGTGGCTTGCAAGTTTTCAGAGTGGCTTCCAATTCTCTAGAATTGCTAGCACTAGGAGATATAATTCACGGAGAAAAAGTTTTTAAAAAGTATTCATTAAGTGGAAACTATTCATGGAATAAGTTAACTAGCTCTAATGATGATCCTATAATCCCAGCTTTTAATACTCCCGAGCATAAATTTAATTTTGGGTTTAATTTAACTTGTGTTGTTCGACAAAATAAAGAACGTAGGCTTTGGAGTAAATTATAAATGGATTCAAGGGTTTACTTTTGAAGGATCTCCTCAATTTACAGGTCAATACCTACTTATGATATGGTAGATGCGCAAGTTAATTACACAGTTCCCAAATGGAATTGTACCTTTAAGGTTGGAGGCTCGAATTTATTTGGGTTAATGCCCTTATTTACAAATGAAAACACTATAAATAGAATTGAAGATAATACAGTGTTCGACAATAGAAATGTTCAAGTATATGGAGGCCCCCAAATAGGAAGATTAGCTTACTTTTCTATCCTATATGATTTTAACCATAAAAATAAATAATCAACAAATAAAAATAAAATGAAGAGAACTTTACAAATTTTACTTTCGGGAATCTTGGTTTGTACGATCCAGTTAGGTTTCGCACAAACTAGATACCTTGATGAGGTATTTACAGATGAGGAAATAATGATGACTACTGTTACATTCGGAACAAACATTAACTTCCTTACTTCTGATTTTTCGGACGCAGCCACCTTTGGCCCTAATATATTTGAACTTCAAGTCGCAGCTGCGACACCAGGTGCTGAGATTCCAGCCGCTTACTTTGATCCAGCTGATCCATCAACTGCTGTTAAAGTTACTAATGTAGACATGGATGTTTATGAACCAATCCAAGATAATGATGATGTTACAGCGAGACCAGTAATGGTTTATATCCATACAGGTAACTTTTTACCACCACCTATAAATGGCTCTCCAACAGGGAGAAAAGATGATTTAACTGCTGTAGAATTATGTGAGCAATGGGCTAAAAGAGGTTATGTAGCTATTTCTGTAGATTACAGATTAGGATGGAATCCAATAGCGGAAACTGTTCAAGAAAGAACCGGTACATTACTGAACGCTGTGTATAGAGCTATTCATGATGTGAAGCATGGTGTAAGATATTTGCGAAGAGATGCAGCAGCAGATAATACTTTCGGAATAGATGAAAGTAAAATTGTGCTTTACGGGCAAGGTTCTGGAGGATATGTTTCTCAGGCATATACTACACTGGATAATCCTTCTGTAGAGTTATTCTTGGAGAAATTCTTACCTAATCCATTTGATCCGTCGGTATCATACGTAGATACACTTCAAGTGGGTAACGCAGAAGGGTTAAATGGTCAGCTTACATTGTATCAAAACTCAGATAATACATCATCAGAAGTTCACATGTCTGTAAATGCGGGTGGAGCTTTAGCTGACGAATCTTGGCTAGAAGAAGGGGATGTACCGATGGTAGCGTTCCATTCAGTGAGAGATGATTTCGCGCCATTCACTGAGGGGACAGTTATTGTAACAACTACAAATGAACCGGTAGTAGATGTAATGGGGAGTAACTACTTTATTCAGAAAGCTAATGATTTAGGGAATAATGACATTTTTGCTTCTATTCCTGATGGCGATGTTTACACAGATGCTGCTAGAGCTATTTATGGGTCTAGTTATGAAGTTTCATTTGGTGAGACTGAGACTGTGAAACACTGCAGAAGGATTATATCCAATAGTACTTCCATTAGCTGCTTACCTAAGTAATCAAGCTTCTCCATGGGAATGGTGGGATCCAATGTCTCCATTAACTACTACAGTGGTGGGAATGATAGGGGATATACCAGTTACTGCTCACATGGCTAATTTAGGTTCTAATCCAGATATGTCTGAGGCAAAAGGGTTATCTTATCTAGATACTATTCAAGGATATTTATTACCTAGAGTTATGTGCGCATTGGATTTAGAGGGAGCTGTTTGTTCCACTCCAAATAATGTAAATCAAATAAATCAAGAGAATGGTTTAGTTGTTTATCCTAACCCGGCATCTGATGTTGTGTTTTTAGAAGGAGAAGAAAATATTTTATCTTTTGGTTTTTGTGGATATTACATCTATTCCTAATTCTTTAGAAGGTAAGTCTGGAAACAGATTAGAAGTTTCTATGACAGGTTACACTCCTGGATATTATTCATTCCAAGTGAGAACTGCTTCTGGTATTTCTACAGAGAGAGTAATAAAGAAATAAGAATAGATCAACTAAAACAAAAAAGGGAGGCCATCTGGCTTCCCTTTTTTGTTTTAAACGTTTCTGTAACCCCCTTATTAGAGGAGAAGATTATTAGTTATTCACCTTTACCCTAATCTCTATCCAGTAAGGTGTTTTCTTCGTATTAGCATACAGTAGAATCTTCCTGTACTGCCATCCCAACTTACCCTTGGTATCGAATGTAACAGTTACTTCTTCTCTTTCTCCAGGCATTATTGGAGCTTTGGGGTAAATAGCTTTTGTACAATCGCACTCTACTTCGTACTTAGAAATTACCATAGGCACATCTCCCTTGTTTTCGAAAGTAAACACATGCTCTAGTTGAGTACCTTCATGTACCTCTTCGAACTTATGAATTCTTTCATCAAAAGAAAACTCCGCATACTGTCCTAAAACAATAGCGGAGTTTAATATCATGATAAAAGCTGCTATAGCTTTTATAGTCATATTTTTTAGTTGTTTACTGGAGCTCCAGAATCTTGAAGAACAGGTGTTCCACTTGAAGCCGCTAAAACAGTTCCTTTAATTCTTACCGTTTTTGTAGGGTCATTAACAGCGTTAGACGTAATAGTCACAGACTTGTTAATTGGTCCAGTTCTTTTAGTGTCATACTTTACTTTCAATCTCACCTTTTTCACCTGGCATTATAGGTTGGTCAGGTTTTTTAGGAACAGTACAACCACAAGAGGCTTTACATCTAGAAATAATAAGAGGCTCAGTTCCGATATTCGTTACTGTAAACTCACATGTTCCGTCACCACCATTTTCTATATCACCGTAATCATGAACATCTTTATCCAACTCGATAGCTGGTCCAGTAATTAACTCTTGAGCTTGAACCCCAAAGCTGAATGCAAGTATCAACCCTAATCCTAAAATTAACTTTTTCATTTTCGTATTATTTTATTTGTTTTTAAATTCTATTCTAATCTTCAAATATATGTGTAAAGTACTTAAAAGGTTACCATATTAACAAGACATTAACACAAGCTCTCTGTTTGTTACCACTTCGAAATGATAAAGGTCTGCATCTAATTCTATAGCAGGCTGATTAATGTAATCAGGTGGTTGGACATTTATTAGTATGGCAAGACTGATTAGCGAACAGCGCATAGTAATGTATACTCCATTTTAAAAAAGTTCTATAGATTTAATCAAAGAATACACTTCGGTATAAGTAAAGTTCAAGATTGAAGAGGAATTCACCTTTTTTAACAATAAACGAAGTGGGCTAACTAAAGGTTAAACTATCTCAAAATAGTTACCTCCCCAAATATCTTATCAGAAGCTACCCGGTTTTCTTTATCCTTACTGGAGTATTTGATTAAGTAATTATAGATTCCTGATGGAACGAAGTGGTTACCATTTTGATGATCACCTTGCCAAAAGGCCTTTGGGTCTCTCGATTGGAAAACAACTTCTCCCCATCGATTAAAGATGAATAATTCGTACTCTAAGAAGTCACAGTCATTAGCCACGTAGAAGACATCATTAATATTATCCGAGTCGGCGGTAAATGCGTTAGGAATATATATAGCACAGCTACAATCTTTAAGAGCTAGGTTATACTGATATATGAAAGTCCCACAGGCGTTCTGCACATTGGCAGTATAAATGCCAGGATCTGAAACAGTAATTTCATCGCCCTCTGCTCCATTACTCCAAGTTACATTTCCGTTTTCTTCGGGAAGATATATTGTCCTTTTACTGCCTATACATAAGTCTAGCTCAGTTTCCATAACGAAAGGAATTTCGTGAACTTGAATTTCTATAGTGTCAGATGCAGAGCAGTTTATTGAGGTTATTTCTACCCAGTATTCACCTTCTTCAGAGAATGTTTCATCTTCTTCAGATGAACCAGTACTCCAGGTGATGATAAAGTCATCTGCTATTCCTGCAAGAGAGGCTACAAATGATTGTCCTTCACAGATAGAGATGCTTTCAGGTAGAAGAACTTGTGGGTCAATATATTCTAAATATGTGAATATAAGTGAGTCACACCCTGAAGTGGTACTTAATGAGTCCACAAATCGATTGTTTGGTTCGTCAAAATAGATTCCTAACTCAGGAAGAGGTGTTCCTTCACAAACTATAATGCTTAAATCAGTACTTATGTTTTGATTCACTGTAAGTAGCGTAGTTACCGTAGAGTCACATCCGTTAGTAGAAGTATAAACATCGGTATATATTCCAGTGGAAGTGTAAGCAGAAGAACCTTCAATATGAGTTTCTCCAGAACAGATACTAACCACGCTAGTGGAGCTCTCAAGTGGGTGAACTGTCAGGTTAGTTATGATAACGGAGTCACAACCTTGAGCTGAGGAGTACAATTCAGTGTAAATTCCTGTAGCAGAGTATTCTGCCGTGTTTTCATAATATGTTTCTCCTTCACATATAGATACTGAATTAGTGGAGGTAGATATTTCCAACACCGTTAATTCTGTTGTAACT
>CAJJDD010000013.1 GCA_905182895.1 Flavobacteriales bacterium UBA4466 | reverse complement strand
ATCTTGACAACCGATGATCTCATCGTTATCACAAATACCGTCATCGTCCGCGTCGTTATTCACTACAGTACCTGTACCGTCTTGCTCGCCTGAACACGTATCACAATCAGTCGCTGGAATACATGAACCATCATCACATAGAGCTGTTGAATCATAGTTACATGCAGTTGAGTCTGTACAACCTGCAGTATCAGAACCACCACAGTTGCCGCACTCATCTTCTTCTAAACATGATCCGTCATCTATCGTTGCTGTAGCATTATAGTTACATGCTGAAGCGTCAGAGCATCCGGCCACTTCATCGGAAGTCACATGATCCATCATCGTCAGCTAGCTGCTGCGTCATAGTTACATGCTCCTGAATCTGTACAACCTGAAGTTTCATTTCCACCACAGTTGCCGCACTCATCTTCTTCTAAACATGAACCGTCATCTATTGTAGCTGTGGCATCGAAGTTACATGCTGTTGCGTCAGTACAGCCGGCACATGAATCAAATTCGCATGATCCATCATCGATAGATGCATTCGGTAAGTAGTTACATGCTGCTGGATCGGTGCAGCCGGCGCATGAACCAAAGTCGCATGTACCATCATCGCACGAGACCGCTGGGTTAAAGTTACAAGCATCGGCATCAGTGCATCCTGAGGTCTCATTTCCACCACAGTTGCCGCACTCGTCTTCTTCCAGGCATGAATCGTCATCTATCGTAGCTGTAGTATTATAGTTACATGCCGTGGCATCAGTACATCCAGCGCATGAATCAAACTCACATGAACCATCATCGCAACCTGCTGTGGAATCATAGTTACATGCTGTTGAGTCATTACAGCCTGCGGTTTCAGTGCCACCACAGTTCCCACATTCGTCTTCTTCTAGACATGAACCGTCATCTATAGTTGCTGTGGCGTCATAGTTACATGCAGTTGTTTCAGTACAGCCGGCACATGAATCAAACTCACATGAACCATCATCACAACCTGCTGTGGAATCATAGTTACATGCTCCTGAATCTGTACATCCTGAAGTCGCATTTCCACCGCAGTTCCCACACTCGTCTTCTTCCAGGCATGAATCGTCATCTATCGTAGCTGTAGCATTATAGTTACATGCCATGGCATCAGTACAACCGGCGCATGAATCAAAGTCACATGATCCATCATCGCAGCTAGCTGCTGCGTCATAGTTACAAGCTCCTGAATCTGTACAACCTGAAGTTTCATTTCCACCACAGTTGCCGCACTCATCTTCTTCTAAACATGAACCGTCATCTATCGTTGCTGTGGAATCGTAGTTACATGCTATTGGGTCAGTACAGCCCGCACATGAATCAAACTCACATGAACCATCATCACAACCTGCTGTGGAATCGTAGTTACATGCTGTTGAGTCATTACAGCCTGCGGTTTCAGTGCCACCACAGTTCCCACATTCGTCTTCTTCTAGACATGAACCGTCATCTATAGTTGCTGTGGCGTCATAGTTACATGCAGTTGTTTCAGTACAGCCGGCACATGAATCAAATTCGCATGATCCATCATCGATAGATGCATTCGGTAAGTAGTTACATGCTGCTGGATCGGTGCAGCCGGCGCATGAACCGAAGTCGCAAGTACCATCATCGCACGAGGCTGTGGCGTCATAGTTACATGCAGTTGTTTCAGTACAGCCGGCAGTATCAGAACCACCACAGTTGCCACACTCATCGTTCTCTAAACATGATCCATCATCACAACCTGCTGTAGAATCGTAGTTACATGCAGTTGAGTCTGTACATCCCATTATCAGAACCGCCACAGTTGCCACACTCATCGTCTTGTAGACATGAACCGTTGTCGCAGTCAGCCGTAGAGTCGTAGTTACATGCTGTTGAATCTGTGCAGCCGGTAGTATCAGAACCGCCACAGTTGCCACACTCATCGTCTTGTAGACATGAACCGTTGTCGCAGTCAGCCGTAGAGTCGTAGTTACATGCTGTTGAATCTGTGCAGCCGGTAGTATCAGAACCGCCACAGTTGCCGCACTCATCATTTTCTAAACATGATCCATCATCACAACCTGCTGTTGAATCATAGTTACATGCAGTTGAGTCTGTACAACCTGCAGTATCAGAACCACCACAGTTGCCACATTCGTCAAGAGTTAAGCATGACCCGTCGTCGCAACCTGCTGTAGAATCGTAGTTACATGCAGCAGAGTCCGTACAACCGGTAGTATCAGAACCGCCACAGTTGCCACACTCATCGTCTTGTAGACATGAACCGTTGTCGCAGTCAGCCGTAGAGTCGTAGTTACATGCTGTTGAATCTGTGCAGCCGGTAGTATCAGAACCGCCACAGTTTCCACACTCATCATTTTCTATACATGAACCGTCGTCGCAGTCAGCTGTTGAATCGTAGTTACATGCTGTTGAATCTGTACAGCCTGTAGTATCAGAACCGCCACAGTTTCCACACTCATCATTTTCTAAACATGAACCGTCGTCACAACCTGCTGTTGAATCGTAGTTACATGCTGTTGAATCTGTGCAGCCGGTAGTATCAGAACCGCCACAGTTGCCGCACTCATCAGTTTCTAAACATGAACCGTCGTCGCAGTCAGCTGTAGAATCGTAGTTACATGCTGTTGAATCTGTGCAGCCGGTAGTATCAGAACCGCCACAGTTGCCGCACTCATCATCTTCTAAACATGAACCATCGTCGCAACCTGCTGTAGAATCGTAGTTACATGCTGTTGAGATCTGTACAACCTGTCAGTATCAGAACCGCCACAGTTACCACACTCATCATCTTCTAAACATGAACCATCGATCGCAGTCAGCTTGAAAGAGTCGTAGTTACAGGCTGTTGAATCTGTACAACCAGCAGTATCAGAACCACCACAGTTGCCGCACTCATCATTTTCTAAACATGAACCGTCGTTGCAATCTGCTGTAGAATCGTAGTTACATGCTGTTGAATCTGTACAACCTTTAGTATCAGAACCGCCACAGTTGCCACACTCATCATTTTCTAAACATGAACCATCGTTCACAGTAGCTTGAATTGGTAGTTACAGGCTGTTGAATCTGTACAGCCATTTACAGAACCGCCGCAGTTACCACACTCATCATTTTCTAAACATGAACCATCGTTCACAGTAGATTATATCCAGAATATGCTGTTGAGTCTGTACAACCTGCAGTATCAGAACCGCCACAGTTACCACACTCATCATTTTCTAAACATGAACCGTTATCTATCGTAGCTGTAGCATTATAGTTACATGCCATGGCATCAGAACAACCGGCGCATGAAACAAACTCACATGATGCATCGTCACAGGTAGCTAAAGAATCATAATTACAAGCTAATTCATCTGTACATCCTTCAGGAGAAAATATTACAGTGATTGTGTCTGTATCTGAACAAGTTTGACAACTAATTTCTAAAATATATTGCCGAGGATTATTTGAAAGTTGATCTTGATCATTCCAATTCCAATTAGGGGGATTAAAAATTATATATTTCACCATAATTTTCATCAAATGGTTCCGCATTATTTGGTTCCCCTTCAATCCAGTTTGTGAAACTAACATCTTCACCTGTTACCCATTCCCAACCACCAGATGGTTCAGAAAAATTAGAATTATTTGAATTTTGGAATAGACCGAGCCAGTATGAATTAGTTGTGTAGTCGGTAAAATACTTTCAAGGTAATTTTGTTCCTCACTTGAGTTAATTACAACTAAATGACCTTGATTAAAAAGTGCTTCTTCATTTGCGTCATCCCAATATAAAGAAGAATTAGATATGTAATAATGACTTCCTTCATAATAACCACTATATATAAATCCATCTAGTTCTTCATGATTACATTCATTATCAGTGTTTTCTACATCAACGCTATAATCCCCACTTTCGCTCACCTCAATGCTCTGCGTGGTTTCACCGGTGCTCCATAGGTAGCTGTCGTACCAGCGCCAGCGTCTAAGGTGACCGACTCATCGCAAGTTTCAATGTCTTCTCCTAGATCATGACTGGAGGATAAATCACAACTGCCGTCGTCGCATCCTGCTTCTAAGTCGTAGTTGCATGCTCCGCTGTCTGTGCAGCCTTCTGTTGGACAAGTTCCCCATTGGGGTTGATTACTATCTTCAATTGGACAGCCAGTAGAAAAATCCAACGGTTCTGAATCACATAGCGGCACGCTCCAAGAACTTAAATCTTGGTTAAAAGAAGTTGCGTCCTTAAACATACTCTCCATACCACAGGGATATGCCCAGAACCCTCCTTGAATAAACGACCAATTGCCAATTTCCTGATTAAATGCTGTTGCTTGTTGAAACATTTTGTACATATGGAGACTTGCTTGGATGAAACTGCCATTCTGTGATATCGCCATTAAACGCTGTTGCGTCTTTAAACATTGAATTGAAGTTGGTACAACTCGACATATCCCATTCATTCAAACCTTGATTGAAACTTGTCGCTTCTTGAAACATATTGTCTGTTCGTGTGACACTGGAGGTATTCCAAGAACTGATATCTTGGTTAAAAGCAGTAGCACCATAAAACATACTTACATAGTCGTCACAGACGAGACATCCCAAGAACTGATATCTTGATTAAATACTCGTCAGCAACCTAAAACATGAAAAACAGACTTTCAGCACTAGACATATCCCAAGTGCTGATATCCTGATTAAATGGGGATGAACTGAACATCGATCCAAAATACAATCCACTGGAGACATCCCAAGAGCTGATGTCTTGGTTAAATGCGGATAGCAGAGAACACACCTTGAAACCGCTCAACGTTTGACACATCCCAACCACTAATATCTTGATTGAAATCAGTGAAACTAAGCATCGATTGTAGACACATTACTCACATCCCATGAGCTTATATCTTGATTGAACCCTTCCAACTGGTCAAACATACGCTCGAAAGACTCAACATTCCCGACGTCCCAGGATGTGACATCCTGATTGAAAGCATTCGCCCCTTGGAGCATTTGATATGTGGTAAGCACATTGCTCATGTCCCAAGAGCTGATGTCTTGATTAAAGTTGCTTTCGAAACGAAACAGACTTATCATTTCTGTAACAAGTGTTGTGCATACAGTGCAGACAGATCTTGGTTCTCGTGATCGTCAGCCATTGCCTCTAACATGGTATTATCAACTGCCGTATACGTCGTTCCCAGAACAACACCTGTATCTCCTGGCTCGCAGTCAATACATTTGATGGTTACCCCATTGAAATCTAGCTAAAAAGTCTGCCCAAGCAGTTCCAGATATATGCAGAGAGAAGACAGCAACGTAAAAAATAGTCTCATGATGTCTTATTTGAAGGCGAAAATATGAATTAAGTATCCAATATGTAGCGAGTTATCTGCACTAGGACTGCATGAAAGAGAAAAGAAGGAGTTGGTTCCCAAACACTGATTAATTTTTAGGCGATGTTCTTCCCATCCTCCATGGGAGAAATGGCACTGGCAGACATCGCACGCAAGTGACAACAAACCTTCTTCACCTCTCCGCAAATATGCGCGTCATCGCCCTCTTTAGGGCTAGGGCAGCGGTAAGGAAGTTATTGATAATGTACAATTGATGAGTGTATATTTCAGAAGTAAAAAATAATCTTCCAACCTCCAACCCGAAAACCCTCTCCAACTATTTATATACGTTTTCTAGAATCAAAGACTACCTTTGCAAAAAAAACCAACGGATATGAGCGAAGAGAAACTGAGCATAGAAGAGCTAGGAGAATTCGGACTAATAAGTCATTTAACAGAGAAGTTCAAAGACAAAAGGGAAGAAACCATTCGATCCATTGGTGATGATGCTGCGGTTATAGGAAAAGGAAAGATTAAAACTGTAGTTTCTACCGATATGCTTGTAGAAGGTGTTCACTTTGATTTAAGTTATGTTCCGCTAAAACATTTAGGCTATAAAGCTGTAGTGGTGAATGTGAGTGATATCTACGCTATGAATGCTGAGCCTAAACAGATTACAGTTTCTATAGCCGTAAGCAGTAAATTTCCGTTAGAAGCTCTCGAGGAGTTATACGAAGGTATCCACAGAGCCTGTGAGGTTTATAATGTAGATTTAATAGGTGGAGACACGAGTACTTCACTTTCTGGTCTAACTATTTCTATCACTGCTATAGGTGAGGCAGAAGAGCCTAAAATAGTTTATAGAAATACTGCTCAAGATGGAGATTTACTCATCTGTTCTGGTGATTATGGAGGTGCTTATATGGGGCTTCAGTTACTAGAAAGAGAGAAGCAGGTTTTTAAAGCTGCTCCTACAGCTCAGCCTAAGCTGGATGGAAATGATTATGTGTTGGAAAGACAACTAAAGCCTGAGGCTAGAAAAGACATCATAAAACAACTGGCAGAGATAGAGGTAGTTCCTACATCTATGATAGATGTAAGTGATGGATTGGCATCTGAGATATTCCATATTGCTACGCAGAGCGATTTAGGCTGTCAGATATATGAAGATAAAATTCCTATAGATGAGGCTACTTACAACCTCGCTAGAGATTTCAACTTGGACCCTACGGTTTGCGCATTAAACGGAGGAGAAGATTATGAATTACTACTTACTGTTTCTCAGACTGATTTCGATAAATTTAAAAACAATCCTTTCTTCTCTATCATAGGACACATGACAGATAAGCCGTCTGGAGTAAATATGGTTATCAAAGATAGAAGTGTAGTTCCGCTAAAAGCACAAGGCTGGAATCACATGAACAAAGAAGCATAAGCACATGCCTGTAATTAGAGAAATAAACGGAAAATCTCCGCACATAGGGGAAGGGACTTGGTTAGCAGAAACAGCCGTGGTGCTGGGAGATGTGACCTTGGGAGAAGACTGCAGCGTTTGGTACAATGCCATTATCAGGGGAGATGTAAACTCTATTCACATAGGGAATAGGACTAATATTCAGGATGGAGCTGTAATCCATTGTACGTATAAAAAGGCGGCTACTGTAATAGGAAATAGTGTATCCATAGGCCATAACGCTATAGTACATGGCTGCACTCTGCAGGATAACTGTATGGTGGGAATGGGCGCTATAGTAATGGATGACGTAGTGGTTGAGTCAGGTGCGGTAGTGGCAGCTGGAGCTGTTGTTTCTGAAGGTAAAACGGTAAAATCTGGTTGGATATATGCTGGAATTCCTGCCCGCCCTCTAAAAGAAATATCTGCTGAGGTGAGAGAAGCTTTATTAGAAAAGACTCCTGAGAACTATGTAATGTATAAGAGCTGGTTCGAAGAAACTGGATTTTAATCAAAAATTCTTTCCTCTTTTAGTTCTATTTTCTTTCCAAAGAAGGTCTGAGTGCTTTTTTCAAATCCTTTGGTGAAATCGGAAACATAGAATTTATCGGTTACTTCTTTTCCTTTTAATGAGTACCCTCTGGCTACAGATTCAGCCACCACATTAGCACTGTCAATAATATCCACGCTTCCTTTAAAAAACGCCTCTACTTCTGACTGAATAAGAGGGTAATGTGTGCAGCCTAGGACTAAAGCGCTTATGCCGTTCAATTCTCTGGCTTTTAGGTAAGATTCTATAACCGTTTTACTGATGTTATTGTTAAAGAACCCTTCTTCTATCATGGGAGCTAACAGAGGAGTAGCTTTACTGGCCACGGTAATAGAGTCGTTAGCTATTTTTATTCTTCTCGGATACACTCTAGTTTTAATGGTTCCTCTGGTGGCTATTATCCCTACTTTCTGGTTCTGGTATCGCGTAGCAATGAATTCTACCACAGGGTCTATCACATTAAAGACCGGGATATCTGGACCCGCCACATCTTTTACCGTTTTAAAAGCATGAGCAGAAGCGGTATTACAGGCTATTACCAGAGCTGTGCAATTTTCACTAAGAAGAAACTGGGTAATCTTAGTAGAATAATGTCTTATGGATGCGGGAGACTTATCGCCATAAGGAAGATGGGCTGTATCACCGAAATAGACTAGCTCGGCTTGAGGGAGCTTATTCTTAATAGCCTTAGCTACTGTAAGTCCTCCTATCCCTGAATCGAATATGCCGATTTTTAATCCCAAGTTATTCTTTTATCCTAATTAATGAAACCGAAAGATAATTCACTCTTATTTAAATAACGCTAGAACAGGGCATAAAAAAAGCCATTCATAGAGAACAGCTTTTTCACCTTTCGGAAAGTTAATTTTTTATTGGCCTAACTTGGCTAGAACTAATTGAAGGACATCTTCACCACCTTCATAGATGATTCCTCCACTGTTTAAATCGTAACATATACAAATCCATTTTCTTTGCCCACATCTTTAATAGCTTGTCTAGCTTTTTCGATGATAGGAGCTAGAAGCTCTTGTTCTTTAGCCGCTAGCTGTTGCTGAGCTACTGTGTAAGTCTCTTGAAGTCTCTGTTGATCAGACTCATATTTAGAGATCTTAGATTGCTTAGTGAAATCACTTACAGCTGGATCAGCTTGCATTGCTTGAATTTGAGTTACTAGTGTCTCTAAGTCAGCTTGCTGTAATTGGAGTTCCTTTTCGAACTCTAAGTTAATCGCTTCCAATTCAGCCTGCGCTACTGCAGTTTCTGGAAGTGTATCTAATAGGAGCTGTGAGTTCACATGTCCAAATTTCTGCGCTTGTACATCTAATGTACAGAATGATAGCGCGGTAAGTAGTATTGCTATGTATTTCATGATTGTTGCTTTCTATGTTAATTATTTTCCTTTTGGCTTAGCGCCTTTTTGTACAGTATTGCTTCTTTCTCTAGAAGAGCTTGAGGGCTTTTTTCCACCGGCTTTAGCGCCACCGCTTTTGGATTCTGCTTTATTTCCGCCTTTATCTTCTTTGGTCGGCATCTCTATTGTCTCTCCTGGGGTTTTCCCCATTTTCTTGAGGACTTTATCGCTCACGTCATGCTTAGGGTTGGCGTACAGCATATTGCTTTGAGATCCTTTGTCGAATATAACCATGTATCCATTCTGAGAGGTTACTTCGAGTATAGCCTCGTACATCATGTCTTGCACCGGTTTCATAAGCTCCTCTCTCTTCTGAAATAAGTCTCCACCTACACCAAACCTTCTTTTCTGTGAGTCCCTAGCTTCTGATTTTTTATTCTTCAGCTCTTCTTCTCTTCTTCTCTGCATATCCAAGGTAAGTAGTGCTTTTTCTGCTTGAAAAGATTCCCCAAGTAAAGCGATTGAGGCATATTTTTCTTCTATCTCTTCTTGCCACTGAGCACTGAAGGAATTTAGCTCCACCTGCGCATCAGCATATTCTTGTAAATGCAGCAGTATATACTCTGTGTCGACATATGCGAATTTCTGAGCGTAAGAGCTTAACCCTACAATCAAGAGACTTAAAATCAGAGTTACTTTTTTCATTTTTACAAGTATTAAAGCGTGTGCGAATTTAAACAATTTGATTAGAGGTCTCCAATGTTCATGCCAATACTGAAATGGAGCTGATTTTTCTCGATCAAATCTCCGCCTTGCTCAGGCGCTAGAGGGTCGAATCTCCATCCATAATCTAGACCTAATAGACCGAACATAGGTAAGAATACTCTAAGCCCTATTCCGGCAGATCTTTTAACTTGAAAAGGATTAAATTCTTTGAATGTGTCCCATGTGTTTCCTGCCTCAGCAAACGCTAATGTGTAAATGGTAGCTTGAGGATTAGTGCTTAAAGGATATCTAAGCTCAGCAGTATATTTAGCTACTAAAGGAGCACCACCAGAACCTGATATAGATTCTTCAGGATATCCTCTCAAGTAAATAATTTCTCTTCCATCCAGTCCAAACTGATTTAGATTCACCCCTCCTACATAAAACCGTTCGAATGGTGATTGACCTATATCACTGTTGTAGAAACCTAAGAAACCAAATCCTACTTTAGTATTTAGTACTAGTTTAGGAGGCTTCTCATCTGTTCCTCTGGTTAGTGGAGTGTACCAGTCTACTGTTAATTTAGCCTTGTAATACTCTACCCATCTGTACTTGTCCTGGGCACTGGTATAATCAAAATCTTCTGGCCTCACAGAGGAGTAAGGGAAAGTAGCCTTGGCGAATAATTTTACAGTAGAACCGTAAGTAGGATAAATAGGTTCAGATACAGAGTTTCTCTGTAAAGTTCCAGATAAAGCTAAGTTGTGAGCGATTCCTGTTTGAAACACACTACCAAGAGCGGAGTAGTTAAATAAATCAAATCGCTGGTAACTCAAGTTTCCAAACAACAGGAAGTAATCGTCTGGCTTTTTAAGTCTAGTTCCTATTCCTATAGACCCTCCTTGGAGTCTCATTTGGTTCAAGGCCGGATTTATATTTCCTTCGCTATCTTTTCTTGGTTCTCCATTAGATACTCTAGTTCTAGAGTATGAAAGGGATAAAGAGGTCGGTTTTTTACCACCCAGCCATGGTTCAGTAAATGAAGCGCTAAGTGACTGGAAGAATATACCATTTGACTGCCCTTGAACAGATAGTTTCTGTCCGTCACCAGTAGGTATAGGTCGCCAAGCATCTTTTTTAAACATATTCCGAGCACTGAAGTTGGAAAAGCTTAATCCCAGCGTTCCTACTATTCTTCCGGCTCCGAACCCTCCAGAAAGTTGGATTTGATCAGAGGGTCTCTCAGCTACTACGTAGGTTAAGTCTACTGTGCCTTCACTTTCGTTTTGCTTGATTTGGACATCGAATCCTTCTGGAGCAAAATAGCCTAAATTAGAAAGTTCTCTTTGAGTTCTGACAATATTAGAACGACTGAAAAGATCTCCAGGCTTTGTTCTAATTTCTCTGTAGATAACATGGTCATTCGTTTTGTCATTTCCAACTACGGTAACATCGCCCACTCTAAACTGCTTTCCTTCATACAGGAGAATCTCGAGATCTACAGTGTCTCCTACTACAGAAGTTTCAGAGACTATAGCTTGGAATGTTAAATATCCTTGATCCATATAGATAGAACTTATATCTAATCCATTCGGGTTAGAATAAACTCTAGAATCCAACAAACTTTGGTTGAATTCATCACCGGGCTTGATTTTTAGAATGTTCTTTAGCGAGTCTGAATTATACTTTGTGTTTCCGAAAATTTGGATATCACCAAAGTAGAATTTCTGGCCTTCTTCTATTTGTAGTTTTAAACCGAGTAGCCCTTTTCTGTTCTGTAAATAGAATCATTAAGTATCCTGAAATTTTTATATCCCTTCTCATTATAAAATTGAGTAAGCATAGCTTTATCCATCTCTAGATTTTCATCTAGAAGCTTAGAACTCTTTAGTACCCTGTACCATCTTCTTTGCTTGGTTTCTTTTAATTTGCCACGCAGCTTTTTTTCTGGAAACTCTAGTGCTTCATCAAATACGATTTCGCCTATTTTAACTTTCCCCCCTTTTTTCACGTCCACCAGAAGTGTGCACGTGTTAGGTGCGTTAGGGTCGTTGTCTGAACTGATGTTAACTACTGCATCATAATATCCTTTTTCTTTATAATAATCTATAATAATGTTCTCCGCATTTTTCATCCAGTTTTCAGTGATGATAGTACCTTTCTGAACATCTATTTGATCTTTTAGTGTGCTGATCTCACCACTTCTTAGATTGGGGAATCGCTGTATGCTTCCGAGCCTAGGCATTTCTTTCACCTCTATGCCAAGCCATATTTTGTCGCCTTCTGTTTTTACAGTATAAATCTGTATATCAGAAAATAATCTGCTGGCCCAAAGGTTTTTTATAGCTCTAGAAATTCGATCACTAGGAATAGTGATCTCTTTTCCTCTCGGTAAATCCGCCAGTACTTTTACAGCCTGTACGTCTGTAAAAATAGCTCCGGAGACGATTACGTCTTCTAGCGTGTAAGTCTGTTCTGAGTTCACGCCTAAGTTAGCCACTTGAGCTTTAGACGTAAAGCCATTAGAGACTAGTAATAAGACGGCACATATAGTTAGAATACTCTTCACTCTACGCTTTAATTTGTTCACTGATTTTTCCAAATCTTCTTTCTCTGTTTTGGTATTCTAAAATGGCTTTAAGGAATTCATCTCTTTTAAAATCTGGCCAGTGGACTTCTGTAAAATAGAACTCCGTATATGCTATCTGCCAAAGTAAAAAGTTGCTAATTCGCTGCTCTCCACTAGTCCGAATTAATAATTCAGGTTCTGGTATTCCTGCTGTATTTAGGTAAGAAGAAACGAGTTCTTCAGTAATTTCATTGTGTACATAGCCGTTTTTAACTATTTCTTTTACGGCATTGGTGATTTCCCATCTAGAGCTATAACTGAGCGCTAGAATTAAGGTTAACCCTTTGTTTGATGCGGTGCGTTCTTCAGCGTCTTTTAAAGCTTTTCTGCAATTTTCGGGGAGAAGTTCCACGTTTCCTATAGTTCTCAGACGGACATCGTTTTCTTTTAATTCTTCAATTTCTGAAATGATAGTGGTAACTAAAAGAGTCCATTAAAGCCTCTATTTCTTCTTTTGGTCTGTTCCAGTTTTCAGTACTAAAAGCATAGAGCGTTAAATATTTTACATTAAACTCTCGGGCAGTTTTAATACTCTCTCGAACTGATTCCACTCCATTTGAGTGACCGTAAATTCGGTCATACCCTTTTTGTTTGGCCCATCGCCCATTGCCATCCATGATAATGGCGATATGATTAGGAATTCTAGAAGTATCAATAAGTTCCATGGCTAGAAGCTCTCAATTTGTTGTTTTCTCTGTGTTCTCTAGTTTATCTACCTCCCCAGCAGCTGCCAGGTTTTTTATCTATCCTTAGAGTAAGCGCAAATGTAGTGAAAGCGTAGAAGTCATTATTGGTCGGGTCACCTCTTTCTACGAAGGCATTTGAATCGTTTAATCCGATTCTTTCCAAACTTCGATCTGATAGTTCTTGAGTAAGAACTCCAGACTCAAGCCTTAGTACAAGGGGGTCTGCATATGCTGTGCTTACATCATCTATATAATCGCTAGACGCGGAGCGCATTCCATAAGTTATATTGAAGGCTAATCCCCCTGTAATATTCATTTTAATTCCGAAGCCATATGGAAGAGATAAGCCACCTACTTTGTAGGGAGCTTTAGTAGCCGAGGATGTTCCTTGACCTTCTGTGCCCAAGGGTTGAAGTTCATACCACGCGCCATTATATTCTGCCATTGGCTTCATACTGTAATGAGCGATGCCTAGGAATAAGAAAGGGGTAAAGAAATCTTGTTTACTTCCTACTTGGTATGGAAAAAAATTCAACTCAGCGATGGCGCTCGTTTCCAGTATAGGGTTTTTAAAATGAAGATTTCTGTTGACCTTCCAGGGGTCTTTAGATTTAGAGTCATACGCTCCCAATTCGAAATAATGAACACCGAAATTAAAGCTCCATCTTCTGTCTATATTTTGTCGGTAAAATAAACCACCGCCTAGCTTTAGTTCTCCGCCGAAATGGGTTCTGTTTAGTTCCCCTAAATAATAACCTGTACCAACGGCAAACCCTATTTCTTTTGATTTGTCTTTGTCATTTCCGGCCCAGGATAGGATTGAAAAGAGAAGTGCTATGATGAGGAATACTTTATTCATGCGTGGTTATAATGCCTTTTCTTGTCTTTTATTGTGTGTGGTGCTTTATTTGCGGTGCAAAACTAGGGGCTTTAATCCTAATTTCTACGGTCGACCCCCCAATGAAGTTTATTGCGAATTGTGGAAAAGAAATTCTGGTCCTTTAAATTAATGAGTGAAAAGGAGAAAGAGCTTGGTTTCACCGTGACTTTAGAGTTGTTAGCCACAGTATAAGAGCGGCTATCTAGGGTGAGATGAAAGCTTTCATCTCTTCCGTCAGCGGTTAGGGTTAGCTCTTCTTTTTGGGGTATTACCAGTGGCCTTACATTTAAGTTATGAGGAGCTATAGGCGTAAGCACTATATTCTGGCTCCCAGGCATGACTATAGGGCCACCACAACTCAAAGAGTAAGCTGTAGATCCCGTTGGGGTGCTAATGATTAATCCATCTGCCCAGTAGCTATTCACGAAAGTGTGATTAAGGTAGGTGTGAATTGTAATCATGGAGGAGGTATCCTTTTTGTGAATGCTAACTTCATTCAGAGCAAAGTTGTTTTCTCCCAACTCCAAACCCTCTACTTCTACCTCTAATAACGAACGTTTATCTAGCTCGAAGTCTTTATTGATCAGTGCCTCTGCAGCTTTTAGCACACTGTCCACATCGATATTCGATAAAAATCCTAATCTTCCTGTGTTTATTCCCAATACTGGAATATTACCAGCGCGAACGAAAGGCACTGTGTCTAGTAAAGTTCCATCTCCGCCAATACTGACTAGGTAATCCGCTTGAGTTTTCTTTAAGGAGCCTGAAAAAACATCAAAGGTATCCTTCATTCTCTCTTCCAGAAATTTGGAAAACGACTCTTCTACGATGATTTCGATGCCCTTTCCCTTCAAGTGCTCTATGAAAAGCTGTATTGGGTTGGTGAATGAAGGATCAAAATGTTTGCCGAAAAAAGCTACTCTCATAAGACATGTTAATGTGGCTGCAAGGTAAGAATACACCTAAAGATATTCACTAAATAGCCGCTTTATTTTGTGAATAACTGAAGAGAGACCAATTTAATTCTCGTCTCGACTAATTGTAAATTAGCTTCTATAAAACATCAGTTCGAACTAGTTCAAAACAAACAAAATGATTAAAAGTCTTCCTCTAAGAATTTTATTTTCCTCCTTATTTTTAGGTTTAGTTACTTCTCTGTCTGCTCAGGATGTGACACCTCCAGTGTTTGATTCTTATGAGCCAGAACTTGCTTTGGAGTGTAGTGACGTGGATGGAGTCTATGTTACTGCTACAGATGATAGTGGAGAAGATGTAGTGATTACATACTCAGATGCTTCTTTCAGCGGTGGGTGCACTGATAATCGTGTAAGAACATACACTGCTTTAGATTCAAGCGGAAACACTACTTCGATTATGCAGATTCTAGTAATCGTGGATGAAACTCCTCCGGTTTTTTTGGGAGTAGGTGAGGACATGACTATCTCATGTGATGAAGCTCTTCCTACTATTCCAGTTGTAATCGTATACGATGAATGCACTGAGTTGGAAATTGAAGAGTTTGACTTTGAGACATCATTTGAGGATGGAATTTGCAGCCAGATAATAAGATGGACATGGAGTGCTACAGATGAATGTGGTAATTATGGCGAATACACGAAGACTATAACTATTGAAGATAATGATGCTCCGGTGTTTAGTGAAGAGCTGGTGGATTACTACATCGGATGCGAGGAAGAGTATCCTTCGGCTCCTATAGTAACGGCAGATGACAACTGCACTGATGTTACTGTATCGTATGAAGATGAAATAATTTCCGGAGGAGTTGGTGAAGGTGCTTCTTCACACTGCACCGCCCAGGATGTTTCTTATTTGAATAATTCATTTTCTATGAAGTTGATTAATTCTCCCGCTCAAGAAAATTATATTACTTCTGACTTAGTGTTGATGCAATCACCAGATATGGGAGAAGGAAGTACAGCTGTGCTTTCCGGAAATCTATATGGGGAGGATAATCCAAATGCGGGATGGTATGTTTACATGGAGTTCGATAACGGTATGGATTGGGATGCATGGTCTACCCAAGACTTTCCTACAGGCTATAGAGATGATTTTGATATTGCAACAGAAAGCCACCTTGATTGGGTGTACTTTATTATGAATAGTTCTAATTCTTACTTTATGGGATTAGGAGACTATGAAGGGTCGGAGCTACAGTTATCGCACATGCCTGCTAACTATTATTATGGATTCCAATTAGGTTTTGGAGCCTCTAACTTCACTAGTGATTACGGAATGAGCGGATGGTTTTTAGCAGAAGGAACTTTCTATGATGCTGGAAGTCCCGATGAGGAAACACAGAACGGGGTTGAATTTAGTTATGCAGGAGATATTTATACAGACTTTTTATGTTGTCCTATAGAATCACTTGTAAGAACATGGACTGCCGAAGATCAGTGTGAAAACATTAGTCAGATGCAGCAGACAATCACTAAAATAGATATACTAGCGCCTAATTTCACGTTTGTCCCAGAAGATCTACTTATGGAGTGCTCAGATGAGCTTCCTACTGAAATGGCAGAAGCGACAGATAATTGTGGAGAGCCAGTGGTTACTTTTGAAGACGTCACGGTTCCTACAGAATGCCCCTCTGAGTATACAATTTATAGAACTTTTACCGCCACAGATAATTGTGGACTGAACACTTCAGTTACTCAAATTATTACTGTATCAGACACAGAAAATCCAGTATTTAGTCCTTTCCCAGAAGATGTAGTGATAGACTGCGAAGACGATTTGCCAGCTGCCCCTGAAGTAACAGCTTTTGATGCTTGTGATGGCGAATTGACAGTAGAGTTTAGTGAGGAAATTATAGGAGACCAGGGTCCTGAAGGAGCAGAAGCTTATTGCTACGCTACTACTCCTGTGAATACTGATTTAGGTTGGGCAGGGATTTTATTCGATGCTGTTTTAGGAGACATTCTGGTCACTGCCACTGAAGTAAATTATGTTCAATATCCTGATCAAGGAGAAGGAGCTTACGCAGAAATTTCTGGGTCTCTTCATTCTATGACTAATGAAAACGCAGGGTGGACATTGGAGATGTCGTTAATGAATGGGATGAATTGGGAGGATTGGTCTAGCCAGACATTCCCTACTGATTATAAAGATGGCCCAGGAACATCAGAAGAGTATTATGAATCTTGGATGTACTTTATCCTAGAGTCAGGAACATTAACTGGATATGGAGACTGGGAAGGAACTTCTATTTCTTTAAGCCATGCACCGGTAAACTACTATTATGGATTCCAACTTGGTGTTCAGGCAGCTAATTTGAATGAAGAGTATGGAGTAGGAGGCTGGGTTTCTTATGCAGGTACTATATATAATGAGGAAGGAGAAATAGTAGAAATAAATGGAGGAGGAGACTTTGCCTTTGATTTAGACTGCTGCCCAAGGTATTCTGTCGAGAGAAGCTGGAGTGTAACTGATTGTGCTGGAAATACTTCAGAACATCAGCAGCTAATTACATTCGAAGATTTAACAGAAGAAGAAGAAGAAGAAGAAGAAGAAACTCCTGCTATTCAGGTTCCTGAAGATGAGTTTTCATTAGCAGGAGCATTTATTGAGGATATACTGAAAGTAGGTGTGTCACCGAATCCTGTAACCTCGACTTCTGAAATTGTATTAAGTTCTGAAGTGAATATTCAAGCGGGTCTTAAATTATATACGACTCAAGGATTATTAGTGAGATCAATCTGGAGTGGACTGTTGGATAAAGAATCAGACACTGAAATATTATTTAAGAAAGAAGGCTTAAACGCGGGTCTTTACATTTTAAAGTTGAACACTATGGCTGGAGAGATCACGAGCAAAATCTTAATTGAAGAATGAGATTAAGACACTATAAGGTATAAAAAAGGGCGCCTCTGGCGCCCTTTTTTATACTCTTAATTTTACTTCTAGGCTGGACCATTATTAGTCACAGAAGAAAGTTTTTCTAAATCTCTGTCAAATAAGTAGAGACCACCTTTGTCATTTCCTATTAGCTCTATTTTATCCATGATATTTCTAGCCAAAGCTTCTTCCTCTATCTGCTCAGAAACAAACCACTGCATAAAGTTATGAGTTGTATAATCTTTCTCTTTTAGACAAATGATCCACCACTTCATGAATTTCTTCCTAAAACTAACTTCATGACTTAAAAGAGTGGTAAATATATCTCTTACACCCTTAAATGTATTAGTAGGTTGGCTCAATTGAGGAATGGAAGCCTTTCCTCCTCTTTCGTTAATGAATTTAACTAATTTAAGCATGTGTTGTCTTTCCTCATCACTATGTTGATATAGGAAAGATGAAGATCCGCTTAACCCTTTAGTTTCAGTCCAAGAAGCCATAGATAAATAAAATTGAGAAGATGAAGCTTCTAGTTCTATTTGCTTATTTAAAGCCTTTTCTACTTTTTTGTTAATCATACCCTAAATTTAATCATTGTATAGAATCAGTTGTAACCAATCTATAAAATTGGAATTGATTTAAAGAAATTTAGATTAATTCTTCACAAGGTTTATCTTTAGCGTTGCAACGTAAATCAACTCCAATGAGCATCAGGAAACCATTCAATTTAAATAAGTGGATAGAGGAAAATAGGAATCAGTTAAAACCTCCCGTGGGTAATAAGAACTTATACCCAGAAGGGACCGATTATATAGTAATGGTAGTGGCTGGACCCAATGCCCGGAAGGATTATCATTATAATGAAACTGAAGAGTTGTTCTATCAGTTAGAAGGAAATATAACGGTTAAAATTCACACAAAAATTAAAAAAAAATTAAGGTACACTTAGGTCCTGGAGATATGTTTCTTCTTCCTCCCAATATTCCTCATAACCCGGTTAGAGAGGAAGGTTCCATTGGTCTGGTAATAGAAAGAGTGAGAAAAGGAAAAGGGATGAAAGACGGGTTAATTTGGTTTTGTGATAACTGCAATACCAAGCTACATGAAACTTTTTTTGAGCTAAATGATGTGGAAATTGATTTCCTTCCTAGGTTTAAAGAGTTCTATGGAAATGAGTCGTTTAGAACCTGCTCTAACTGCTTAGATGTAATGGAAGCTGACGAAAGATTTTCCCCAAAATAAATAAATATTGCAACTCTATGGGCTAATGGATTGTATTTAATAAAAGCAATGAACGGAGTTTCTCTAATTACAAAGAAATTCCAAGAGACGAACTAACTTCGGTTATAGTCTTTATACAGGTTAACTTTGATTGATGTAATGAAGGAGTTCCGAAAGGAGCTCCTTTTTTATGTGGTATTACAGTTGAAAAGTCATTAACCTCTTTTATCATAAAGCAGGGGTAATGTTTAAAGTCAAAAAAATTATTATTAATAACGATGAGCTAATGCCAGATGCTTAAGAATAATTCACAATTCTTAACCCATATTTAAACGCATTGCAACGCATAATCTTCACCTCCGCCATGATAATTTTCCTAAATTCGCTCGTTATACTTATAAGTGAATAATAACAATGACCTATCATAAATTAAATGTATACTCAGGCTGGTTCATTTGGCTAATAGCTACTATCGTTTATTTACTAACCATAGAGCCTACTACTAGTTTTTGGGATTGTGGAGAGTTTATATCTTCTGCTTATAAACTACAGGTAGGACACCCGCCAGGGGCACCGTTTTTCATGTTGGTTGCCCGATTTTTTGCCATGTGGTTTGGCCCTGAGCATGTGGCCATGGCCATGAATGGATTATCGGCATTGTGTAGTTCGTTTACCATCTTGTTTTTGTTCTGGAGCATCACTCACTTCGCTAAGAAGTTAGCTGTTAAGGTATTCGGAGCAGATTTGGATACAGGCGCTACATGGGCTGTAATGGCTAGTGGTGCTGTAGGAGCATTGGCTTACACATTTAGTGATTCATTTTGGTTTAGTGCGGTAGAAGGAGAGGTGTATGCTATGTCTTCATTATTCACGGCTGTAGTATTCTGGGCTATCCTGAAATGGGAGAGCATGTCAGATAAAGGAGGCGGCTTCAGGTGGCTTGTGCTTATCGCTTATTTGATGGGACTTTCTATAGGAGTTCACCTTCTTAATCTTTTAGCTATACCGGCTATAGCATTCGTTTATTATCCTCAGACAAGTCTATGGTAAGGGTCGGTAGAATAACAGCTTTAGTTTCACTGGTAGTTCTAGGGTTTATTCAAGGGTTAATTATTCCTGGCACTATAAAGCTGGCAAGTAAATTCGAATTGTACATGGTAAATGACATGGGAATGCCTTTTAACTCTGGTGTTATCGTTTATATCATGCTAATTATTCTGCTGATAGTAGGAATGTTATTCGTCTCTAAAAGACAAAATTGGCCTATAGTGAATACCTCTGTGCTCTCTATTATGATGGTGCTCATTGGATATTCTACATTCGCTTTAGTAGTAATTAGAAGTTCTGCTAACCCACCGATGGATGAAAACAATCCTGAAAATGTTTTTACTCTTCTTTCCTATTTAAATAGAGAACAGTACGGTTCTAGACCACTGCTTACAGGTCAATACTGGAATACCCCTATTAATTACGATGATCCATATTCTGGTAAATCCAACAATTATGTTAAATCCTTCAGCGTAAAAAATAATGCAGGAGCTATAGTTAAGTCCTACAAGTTTGTGTTTGAGGCGGAGGAGTACATAGAAAATAACTCAGATAAGGATTTATCTCTCGTAGAAGAATATATAGCTTCTGAAGCTATAGATGGATATAATTATGTAGATGAGCTTACAGCATTTCTTCCGAGAATGCACAGTACAGATGCTCGGGATATAGAGGCTTACAAAGAATGGTCTAATTTTAAAGGATGGAATGAGGCTAAAAAACGGCCTAAGGTAAATAAGGATGAGAAACAGCTAAAAGAGGTAGAAGCTGAACTGAACAGAGCCATGGGGGCCATTAATTATTACGCGGTACGTGGAGATCAACAGGGCTACTCTCAAGCTAAAGCTGAGTTCTCTAAAAAATACATACAGTTAAAGCGAAAAGCTGGAAAACTCATGCCTACGCAAGGAGAAAACATGCGATTCTTTGCAGATTATCAGGTTGGATGGATGTATTGGAGATACTTCATGTGGAACTTCTCTGGTAAGCAAAATGATGTGCAAGGTCATGGAGATATATTAGACGGAAATTGGCTCACAGGGATAGACCTTATAGACCAAGAAAAACTAGGGAATAGAGACATGCTCACCAGTTATATGGAAGGGAATAGAGGGCTGAATAAATTCTTTCTGCTTCCATTTTTGCTGGGGCTAATAGGGTTTGTTTTTCAGCTGGTGAAAGCCCCTAAAGATTTCACAGTCAGCGCCCTGTTGTTTTTACTTACAGGGTTGGCTATTGTTGTCTATCTGAACCAAGACCCTTTCCAGCCTAGAGAAAGAGATTACGCTTACGTAGGATCTTTTTACGCCTTCGCTCTATGGATAGGACTGAGTATTATGGGGCTCTATTATGCTGCTACGAAGATGGTTCAAAAAGAGCTATTTCTCTCTGCAGGAGCAGGATTAGGGATAGGAGTGATTCTCTATCTATTAGAATTTGCCTCAGGTCAGGACCATTTCACATCACTATGTATCCTATTTATGGCAGCAGTAGCAGCGTTAGTATTAGTAGCGTTGCAAATGGGAGTGAAGCCTGCATTAGACTCCAAGCAAAAGGCTATCCTATGCGGAGTTATTGGAATGACCGTGCCCTTCTTAATGATGAGTGACGGGTGGGATGACCACAGCAGAGCAGGAAGGAGAACTGGAGGGGATTTTGCACAGAACTATTTAATGTCGTTAGAGGCAAATGCACTTATTTTCACTAATGGAGATAATGATACATTCCCTCTCTGGTACGCTCAGGAAGTCGAAGGTGTTAGAACAGACGTAAGGGTGGTAAACCTTTCTCTTCTGCAGACGGATTGGTATGCAGATCAAATGAAAAGAAAAGCTTACGATGGTGAAGCGGTTCCTATCGGTCTTAAAGAAGAGCAGTATAGACAAGGGACTAGAGATTTCGCAGAAATGAATCCATCTGAAGAGTATGTGGAACTTTCTGATCAGTTTAATTTCTTCTTGGACGATGAACGATTTAAAAAAGAAAATCAGGAGCCTTACTTCCCGTCCAATAAGTGGAAGTTAACTGTAGATAGCGCTGATGTGGTTAATAAAGGTGTCGTTTCTGCTGCAGATGCAAGTAAGATAGTTCCAGTAATGCGGTGGGAGAGAAATGGAAAGCTGCTTAAAAATAGTATTCTGGTTTACGATATTATCAGAAATAACAATTGGGAAAGACCAATTTATTTTGCGAGTACTATCGGACAGGATGCATTTAATGGATTACAAGATTATTTCCAACTAGAAGGATTAGCCTATAGATTAGTTCCTATTAAAACAGTTTCTCAAAACCCACTTCAAGTGGGAAGAGTGAATACTGAGGATATGTATGACAATGTCATGAATAAATTCAAATGGGGGAATATGCAGGATACAGTAATGGATATTTATTTAGATGAGAATAATCTAAGAATGGTATCTAATCTGAGAATGCAATTCGCTAATCTAGCAGACGCACTAACGGAAGAAGGGCAAAAAGATAAGGCAGTTATCGTGCTAGATAAATGTTTCGAAGTGATGCCAGAAGAAGTGGTGAGATACGATGAGCAGATTCTTTACCTAGCAGAAGAGTATGTAGAAGCAGGGGAAAAAGAAAAAGGAACCGCTCTATTCGAAAGATACTTCGAGCTAATAGAAGAGAAATTAGATTATTTAGAATCTCTAGATCCTAATGAAGCGTTGAGCGTAGTGGGAGATTTCGAAAGAGACTTTACCGTTCTAAGTTATACGTTAAGGAGAACATCAGATACAGTTAAAGACTCGGTATTCTTAAACCAGATAGGAGGCAGGTTCGAAAGTAATTATGAGAATTACTTGAGAATAGAAGCTACGAAAAGGAAAGAGTACGAAGAAAGAAGGTCTGGCAAAAAAGGAGATTTTTAGATAACCTTGATTTGGATAGAGATGTAATCATGGTAACCATATGTGCCAGATAATCATCTTATCTTTTTTTAGGTGGTGGAAGAGAGTTAAAGCTAGCTTGCGTAATGAGCGGGAATAGTATAATGCGCCAAGTAGGCTGGTTTGCTTTTAGTAACACTAGAAACTGAGCAGCCTTTCTAATAGAATACAACATACCTAGGAGAGAGCAGGCTATAATTAAAATCATTATTGTATTATGGGGTCGCCTGCAGCTTAAACGTAGAATAATCTACTAATGCTAGGACGAAAAAAAAGTAAAATAAAAAATCCTAACCTCTAGACTAGCCGTTTATTACTCACTAGTTTTGTGGCTTAAATAATCCAAAGTTTTGAAACGAATAGCCATATTAGCTAGTGGTAACGGAAGCAATGCAGTGCGCATTCTTCAGCACTTTTATACTTCTGAATCTGTAAAGGTAGTCGGAGTTTTCAGTAACAAGATGAATGCTCGAGTACTTGAAAAATTCATAGATAGAGATCATGCAGCATATTTCTTTGAGAGTAATGAAGAGCTGCTAGAACAACTGCAAGCTGAAGAAGCTGATTATGTAGTTTTAGCAGGTTACTTAAAGCTTATCCCTTTAGAGGTTTTGTCGGTTTATAAAAATGCGATTATCAATATTCACCCTGCATTATTGCCTAAGTATGGAGGAGCCGGTATGTATGGAGTGAATGTGCATAAGGCAGTCAAAGCGTCAGGAGAAAGTGAGACAGGAGTTACTATTCATCTAGTAAACGAAGTTTATGATGGAGGCCGTGTTTTATTTCAAGCTGCTACGGCTATTACAGAAAACGATTCTGCTAAAGACATCGCTCGTAAAGTTCAAGCTTTGGAGCACGAACATTATCCGCTAATTATAGAAAAATTGATAAATGATGAATTTTGATATAGGTCAAGTTCTCGCTTGTTTTATGGTGCTTTTTGCTGTAATCGATATAATAGGATCTATTCCTCTTATTCTAGAAATAAAAAAATCAGCTGGAACCATTAGTGCATTAAAGGCGTCATTGGTCTCGTTAGTCATTATGATTGTCTTTCTATTCGTAGGAGAAAAGCTGATTATATTTATCGGTGCCAGCACTGCATCCTTTGCAGTAGCAGGTTCGTTCGTTTTGTTATTCTTAGCATTAGAAATGATTCTAGGAATAAAAATATTCAAAGCAGATGAGCAGATTCATAAAACGGCCTCTATAGTTCCCTTAGCTTTCCCTATAATAGCTGGGGCAGGTTCTATGACTACCATTCTATCTTTAAGAGCAGAATATGCGTCTTTAAACATCACGATAGCTATTTTAATGAATATAATACTGGTCTACGTAGTACTTAAATTAACCGGTAGAATAGAGAAACTACTTGGAGATGTAGGGATCGCTATTCTCCAGAAGTTTTTCGGGATAATTCTACTTGCTATAGCGGTAAAGTTATTTGGAACGCATGCACCAGCTATCTTTGAGTAATGCTTAAAGTAATTGTACATACTGATGGAGCGTGCAGCGGAAACCCTGGAAAAGGGGGGTACGGTCTTATTATGCAATTTGGTAAGCATAAAAAGGAGGAAAACCAAGGATTTAAACTCACCACCAATAATAGAATGGAGTTGTTAGCAGCCATAAGGTCTCTGGAACTCCTTACTAAAGAGGGCTGTGATGTGCTCATTTACTCTGACTCTAAATATGTGGTTCAGGCAGTAGAAAAAGGCTGGGTATTTGGCTGGGTTAAAAAGAACTTTAAGGGTAAAAAGAACCCTGATCTTTGGAAGAGGTTTTTAGTTGCCTATGAGAGGCATAATGTAAAATTTCAGTGGGTAAAAGGGCATGCTGGTAATGAAATGAATGAGCGAGCTGATTTTCTAGCTACTTCTGCATTGCACCTTGAACCCATTCTCATAGACCAAGGTTACGAGGACTCCATAAAGGGCGATGAAGAGTTATTTTAAAAACAAACATTTTTTTCGAAGTTTCCTCCTGTATTAATTTTGTGTGAACTGATTATTAGAATAGCATATTCAGCTTTTTTTTGAGTCCAGACCGTCCGTCTAGAAAAAGTATCGCATGACATATAATGCATTTTCCGAGCTGTATTCAGGCCCATCTATAATTAATAAAACGGTAATGATACTAAAGAATATCTATGATGAAAATGAATGTTGTGCTCGCAAAAAAACCCAATAATGAAAAGAATTGGGTCTAATGTAAATTGGAAAAATTCTCGGGAGAGCCTATTTGTTATTAAACTCGCTCATAGTTCTTGCAGCTCCTATAGTAGTGAAGTTTTCTATCATCTTTATGAGATGTTCTAACCTTTCGGTGAGCAGATTAGCTTCGTCTATGTTCCATTCTCCAAGCACATAATCCACTTGACTTCCTTGCTTAAACTCACTACCCACCCCGAAGCGTATTCTTGGATACTGCGATGTGTTAAGTAGCAGTTGAATGTCTTTTAAGCCATTATGACCACCATCACTCCCTTTAGTTCTCATTCTTACACTGCCGTAAGGAAGTGCTAAGTCATCTGTAACTACCAGAAGATTTTCAAGAGGAATTTTCTCTTTGGTAAGCCAGTACTGTACTGCCTTTCCGCTCAAATTCATAAATGTATTCGGCTTGAGTAGAATAAGGGTTCTCCCTTTGTGTTTTAACTTGGTGATTTCCCCAAGCTTAGCCGCTTCAAAAGAAACATTGGATGCCTTAGCTAAGGCATCCAATGTCATAAAGCCAATGTTATGGCGTGTCTTTTCATATTTATATCCTGGATTTCCTAACCCAGCTATTAAATACTTCATTCTTTAATTTAGGTTATTCAGCAGCAGCTTCTGCTCCTTCTTCACCTTCTTCACCTTCTTCACCTTCTTCAGTAGCAGCAGACATAGCAGCTCTAGTTCTCTTAACAGCTAATACTACAGCATTCTCTGGGTGAAGTAAAGTAAGTCCATCTAAATCTACAGAGCTAACTCTAATAGAATCACCTATGTTTAATGCCGTGATGTCTAAAACAAGCTCTTCTGGGAAAGCAGAAGGTAATCCTTTGCAGTTTAGCTTTCTAAAATTCATTGCTAAACGGCCACCACCTACTACTCCTTCAGATAAACCCGAAGTTCTTACTGGAAGACCAATCTTTACTTCCTTAGTGGCTACTAATTCTAAGAAATCTACATGTACTATTCTATCTGTAACTGGGTGGAATTGGATATCTTGAATAATCACGTTAGTTACAGAACCAGAAATCTCTAATTCTATCTGATATACATTTGGAGAATAAACGACTTTCTTTAGCGCTATCTCGTTAATGAATAGGTGTACTTGCTTGTCTCCACCGTAAATTACAGCAGGAACGTTTCCAGCCCTTCTCTGAGCCTTAGCATCTTTTTTTCCTACGTTCTCTCTTGAAGAACCGCTCAATGATACTTTTTTCATCTTATTTTGTTTTTAATATTATACTATTATAAAGTTCGAGCTTATAGACTCATTGTTACTTAGGCTTTTTAACACATTAGCGAATAAATCTGCTACGGTTATCACCTTGATTTTCGCGTTTTCCTCTTTTAACGGAATACTGTCCGTTACTATAAGCTCAGTTAACTGACTATTTCTTATTCTCTCATGAGCAGGACCACTTAGTACTCCGTGTGTACTGATAGCTCTGACACTTTTAGCACCATGCTCCATCATCATATCAGCGGCTTTAGTTAAGGTGCCAGCTGTGTCCACCATATCGTCTACTAGTACTACGTCTTTTCCCTCTACGTCACCTATTACGGTCATATTTTCTATTTGGTTAGCTACTTTTCGCTGCTTGTAACAAATAGCTAAATCCACATTTAGATACTTGGCATATGCATTAGCTCTTTTAGTTCCTCCTGTATCTGGAGTAGCTATTATCATATCTGGAGTTCTAATGCTTTCTAAGTACGGTAAGAAAATAGTACTTGCAAATAAGTGATCGACAGGAACCTCGAAGAAACCTTGGATTTGATCAGCATGTAAATCCATAGTTATTAACCTATTCACCCCAGCCGCAGTTAGCAGATTAGCCACTAACTTGGCCCCTATAGCTACTCTTGGTCTGTCTTTTCTATCTTGTCTAGCGAATCCGAAGTAAGGCATTACAGCCACTATGGATTGTGCAGAAGCTCTTTTAGCGGCATCTACCATTAACAATAGCTCGAATAAATTATCGCTTGGAGGTGCGGTAGATTGAACTATCACTACTATTTTTCCACGTACAGTTTCTTCTATAGAAGTCTGAAACTCACCGTCACTAAACTTTTGAAAAGAGACATCGCCTAATGGAACACCAAAACTCAATGCGATTTGCTCCGCTAACACACGAGATGCAGTGCCTGAGAAAATTTTCATGTCTGTAGCCATTTCTGTTTTTTAAAGGGTTGCAAAAATACGGACTTCTTGGCAGCTATTCAATAGACTCAGCCTATAAAATAGCATTTTGGTACACTGCGTGTTAAATTTGGTTAAGCCACAGAACATAATAGCTTTAATGAATGTTAAAGCTATATCAAGCATCTTGTTAATTCACCATCTTGCGGGATATATCTAATGTTAGCCAGTTGAGTCAAAGAGTCATTCAAATATTCGTTATCCTAATCACTTGTGTTCTCGCTGGAATGGTCGCGTTGCAATTGTTCTGGATAAGAAACTCCATGAACCTGAGAGAAACAGAGTTTAAGCATGAAATTAATGCCGTACTCGATGATGTAGTCTTGGAATTAGAGAAAAAAGAAAACCTAGAAAGAATAGGAATGGGAGAAACATCAGAACCATTCCTGATAGAAATAAAGTCAAGCAGTGAGGTTGGCCTGGAGATAGCGTTCAAAAACACGCTACAGGATCAGGTAGTCCAATCTGAAACCATAGGTTATTCTGAAGACATCATGGTTACTGAAGAAAAAGCCAATGCACTTCTTCAAAAGCTGATGGGAGAATTTGGGAAGGAACAATCAGAAATTTTAAAACAGTCAGAATTCTTAGAAGACATTTTAGGAGGAAACGTATCAATCCAAATAGGTAAGGGTATCGAAAGCAGAATAGATCTAGAAATAATAGACAGCTTAATAAAAGGCGGATTAAAAGAGAGAGCAATTAGAACTGCACATGTGTTTGGGGTGTTTGACTCCCAAAACAATGTATTTCTGCTTGGGGAAAATGCTGCGCATTGTGCAGATAAATTAAAAGCTAGTTACGCGACATACTCGGCTAAACTCTTTCCTAAGAACCTATCGAATAAAACCTACTTTTTAAAGATCTTGTTTCCCAAGCAGAAACAATATTTGTTTCAGTCCATGTGGAGTTTATTGGTCATGTCAGGAATAATTATCATAGCAGTAATAGCTGCTTTCATATTTAGTTTCAAAACTATATTCAAGCAGAAGAAACTCTCAGAAATGAAGAACGACTTCATTAATAATATGACCCACGAGTTAAAAACCCCAATCAGTACCATATCATTGGCTTGTGAAGCGCTTAAAGATCCAGATATGAGAGGCACACAGAAACAGACAGACTCTTTCGTGAATATGATTAATTCGGAGAATAAACGATTAGGTGTGCTAGTCGAGAATGTACTTCGGTCAGCCCTTTTAGATTCAGAAGAAATGCCATTCAAGGTAAATCAGCTAGATGTAAATGAATTAGTCAGAGGTGTCTGTAGAAATTTAGCGATCAGAGTGAAGAAATATGATGGGAAAATAGATGTCGATCTTGACCCTCAAACACCGTTTATGGATGGAGATTCAGTGCACCTGACAAACATGGTTTACAATTTGTTAGATAACGCTATAAAATACTCCCCTGGAAGCCCCATTCTAAGAGTTAAGACTGGTAGTTCTGAGGAGCAGATAGAGATCGAAGTAATAGATAATGGAATAGGAATCTCGAAGGAAAATCAGAAAAAAATATTTGATAAATTATACCGCGTTCCAACAGGAAATGTCCATGATGTAAAAGGATTTGGTCTCGGACTGAATTATGTGAAAGTTATCGTAGAAAGACATCATGGAGAAATAGCCGTAGAAAGCGAACTAAAAAAAGGGAGTAAATTCACCATAGTAATACCGAAGAAATATGAAAAGCACCATTAAAATTTTACTTGTAGAGGATGACCCTAATTTAGGCTCATTATTATCTGATTATTTAAGAGCTAAAGGTTTCGAAACTAAACTGGCTACAGATGGAGAAAAGGGTCTAAAGATCTTTAATCTGCAGTCGTATGATTTTTTAATTCTCGATGTAATGATGCCTAAGAAAGACGGGTTTACATTGGCTAAAGAGATCAGACAGATAAATAAACAGGTTCCTATTTTATTTTTAACGGCTAAATCTATGAGTGATGATACTCTTGAAGGAATTAGATCTGGAGCTGATGATTATATGACTAAGCCTTTTGAGTATGGATGAGCTGCTAGTTAGAATCAATGCTATCTTAAGAAGGACTTCTTCTATTCCGGAGTTAGGGGATGAAACCAAAACGTACACAATAGGTAAGTACGAGTTCGATTATAATAAACAGAAATTAGTTTCTCCAGATTCTGACACGAAACTTACTACTAAAGAGAACGAGCTTCTTTATCTGCTTTGCAAAAATAAAAACGGTGTGCTCGAAAGAAACCATGCGTTGAATATGATTTGGGGAGATGATAATTACTTTAATGGAAGAAGTATGGATGTGTATATCGCTAAGCTGAGAAAGCACTTAAAAGCAGATGAGAAAATTCAAATTTTGTATGTAGCCATAGAGGTTTTAAGCTTTTAGATGAATAGAGTCAGTTTTCATCAGAATAACGAAAACAAAATAGGTGTCTTGGTGAATATGTGTTATTCCTATCACGCAATTTTATGAATGCGCAAATTATTTCGTATATTACGATACCTAATAATTAATTAAGAAAAATTTTAATTCCCAAACCATGAAAAGAACCACATTTACTATAGGAGCTATACTTGCCATCGGAAGTATGTTTGCTCAAAATTCCTCAATGGAAGAATCCAAGGCTAAAGCGATCGAAATAGTTGAAGCTAGTCTTGCTGAAACAGAGTCTTATACTGAAGTTTATGGATTAATGATAGCTAGACTAAACGAAGAAGCTTCACAAACAGACTTTGGTGGAAATGCTGAAATTTCTTTTGAAGAATTTTTAAATATGTTAGAAGCTAATGTGCAGATAAACGTCTATACTGGAAACAATGGAGAATCTGTAGCTATAGCTGATGAGCCTTCTATGGCATTATTAGATGACGGAATGAATGCCGCCCCTCCTGTTAGATTACAAAACGAGAACACTTTAGAATATGTAAACAGAATAGCAGCGCTTACCGAAAATGCTGATGAGCATCATGATTACGTAGTAATAGCTACTACTGGTGGAGAATTAGGGTTGGTTTATGCGCATGTTGCTGCTAGCGCAAATGGAATCGGAGAAAGTGATGCCGCCGTTCAATTAAGTATGTTCCCTAACCCCGTTTCGGATGTACTTACTCTAGCAGGATTGCCAGCTGGAACTTTTCCAGGAAAATTATTAGATGCTCAGGGAAAAACTGTCCTAGAGCTTTCTATTACAGATGGAAAGCAGATAGATCTTAACGGATATGCTGCTGGATTTTACACGCTGAGTGTATTGGTAAATGAAGAAATGATTACTGAAAAGATTCAAGTTAGAAGATAGTCAGTACATACGTAAAAACTCAAAAGCCCGATTGATGTTTTGTCAATCGGGCTTTTTTTGCCTTAAAATTTGGCTTTAGACCTGTATAAATTGACGAAACTGTACGTGGAGAAATTAGAATAAATATTGGTTATTCTGGATTTTTGTGTTTTTCAAAGCATTACTAACTAAAATTTATATATCATGAAATTGATAAAAAACCCACAAGCAAATCTGGAGTCTAATAGATTCAGATTCTTTAAGCTAGGAATGATTATTTCCTGCTCTCTGGCACTGTTGGCATTTAGATGGACTACTTATGAGTTAGAAGAAGACCAGGTTTATTCACCGCCTATAGAAAGAGAAACCCTAATTACTGAGTTAGCTCCTGTTTCTTTTATTGAGATGGCTAAGCCTAAAAAAAGGCGAGTAGCGAGAAATAATATGAGTATTATAAAGCTTGTGATAGAGCTGCCTAAAGAAAGCAAAACTCTAAAGCTTATCAGTTTAGGCCAAATACAAGACCAGATAGGTGATGGCTGGGAAGATGAGCCGGGGATTATAGAGCCAACCTTCCCTTCTGGTCCAGAGGGCTGGATGAAAGCAGAGAGAACACCTTACTTCGATGAATGCGCTCAGCCCTCGAATAAAAAAGAAGAAAGCGCATGTACTTATGCTGCCATTAAAAACTTCGTTCAGTCTAATACTAAGTACCCTTCGGTGTGCAGGGAGTTAGGAGTAGAAGGCACCGTGTGGCTCACATTTGTAATAGATAAAAATGGAGATGTGGTAGAAATAGAGGAAGTAAAGTCTCCACACTCTGCTTTAACGAAGGCAGCCATAAGTGGTTTAAGTAAACTGCCTAAGTTAAACCCAGGAACTCAGCGCTTAAATCCAGTAGCTGTAAAGCTGGAAATTCCAGTAAGGTTTATGCTTAGCAGATAGCAGGATGAATATAGATTTAAGTACTTACTTTTTAAAGGGGGCATTTTTTTTGCATTACTACGCAGATTTATTTGAGTTATGGGAGTAACTAATACTGAGCTTTTATCGTAGAGTAGAGAGTAAATTTGATATAAATGAGAACTTGTTTAATGTTACTGGTCACATCACTTGCCCTGCACTCCTGCAATTTTAAGGATGATTCTGGGGCTGAATCCTCTAGTATGGGTAGTTTTACAGCTGAGTCTGACACACTATTGGTCTTAAGGAATAGTCAGTATGACCTAACGCTAACACTTCCTAAGTCTATTATGACCGCTGAATCTAAATTTCAATTTAGAGAGAGTTTCGGTGATGCCGAATTATATGTTCACCCTAGTTTTCATGTGTACATTTCCAAAGAAGACACTGAGTTAAGCGAGATTAAAAAGGAGCTTCAATCTGACGGGTTGTTTTCTAGAATATTTACAGTCGAATCTGATGGGGAATTGTTTTATCAATCGACCCTGCCAGATGGCACTGAGATTGGTTTCGGATGGGTGAAAAGCTTAAGTGAACCTGGCCTTAAAATGATTCTAAGATTAGATTCGCAAGGGAATTATAGTAAACAAGATGTGCGCACTATTCAGAAACACATGAAGACATTAAGTATTCTTTAATACAGAAAAAATGAAAAATATAATCATAGTTTTTATTCTTTTATTTGGTGTAAACTCTGCTTTAAGTGCAGGGGTTTTTGTGTTAGAAGGGGTTTATCAAGGTAGAGACCTCTACGTACAAAATCCATTTTCAGAGGAAGGAGTCGGATTCTGCATTTATGAGGTGACAGTAAACGGAATGGTCACTTCTGATGAAATCAACTCAAGTGCGTTTGCGGTAGATTTAAGTATGTATGAATTTATGAATGGGGATGATATAGTCATCACCATTCGCTCTAAGGCAGACTGTATCCCTAATATTATTAATCCAGAAGCTATCAGCCCCACGAGCTCCTGTGAGTTTTCTCAGGTGGCTCTCAGTGATATGGGAGTTTTTACATGGAATACTAAAGGGGAAAACGGAAAAATCCCATTTATTATAGAGCATTATAAATGGAATAAATGGGTGAACATAGGAAGTGTGCTAGGAGAAGGAAACACTAATTTGTGTGCTTACGAGGTGAGCTTAAATCTACCAGCGGGGGAGAATACGATTCGATTAAAACAGAAAGACTATAACGGAGAGCATTTATCTGAACAGGTGAGTGTCGTTAGTTTAGGAACACCAGCAGAGCTTTTATCGGCTAAAGTGACTAGGGTTATTAATTTCTCAGCAAAAACACACTTCGAATTATTTAACTCCTATGGTGAATTGATAGAAACCGGTTTTAGCGCCTCTGTGAATGCTTCTGAGTTGGATAAAGGTGATTACTATCTCAATTACGAGAAAATTTCAGGGAAGGAGATTAGAAAGAGATAGAATTTACTCGCTTTAACCCCGGCTTTATAATTCATTAAAATTTATTTTAGCCGTATGAATAAAGTAGAGCATATCGGTATAGCGGTCAAAAGTCTCAAAGATTCAGAGATAATATTCCAGGATATTCTAGGAACAGAATCCTATAAAACGGAGTCAGTGATATCTGAGAATGTAAACACGCTTTTTTTTCAGCTTGGCGAGACCAAAATTGAACTTTTAGAAGCTACTAGAGTGGATAGTCCTATAGCTAAATTTATCGAAAAGAAAGGCGAGGGTCTGCACCATATAGCTTTTCATGTAGAGGATATTCAGGGGAAAATAGAAGAACTTAAGAGGAAGGGCTACAGAATGATACATGATGTGCCTAAAACCGGTGCTGATGATAAAATCATCGCATTTATGCATCCTAAATCTTCTAATGGTGTGCTAGTAGAACTCTGTGCAGATAGGCCTAAAGACTAGTAAGCTCTCTTTATTTTTTCTATGAGAAGTGTAGTAGAAAACCCTTCAGTTAATTCTACCACAGAGACCTCTCCTCCATAAGACAATACTTCCTTAGAACCTACGATGTAAGTCGCAGCGTTATGGTCAGTTTCTTTAGGGTCATAATCAGCTCCTTTAACTAAAATATCGGGTGTAATTTCAGCTATGCAAGCCAGCGGAGTATCTTCATTAAAAATAAATGCAGTGTGCACGAAGCCTAGTGCAGAAATAAGTTTCAGTCTGTTTTCTTTAGAGTTTACAGGTCTCTCAGCTCCTTTCTCTAAACGTTTCACAGAGTCGTCAGAATTTACCGCCACTACCAAACAATCAGCTAATTGGCTAGCGGCTTGCAGGTAATCAACGTGCCCAGCATGCAGGATATCAAAGCATCCATTGGTGAAAACTATTGATTTCCCTTCAGCTTTAAGCTGGGTGATTTTTGGTAATATGTCTTTAAGTAGATGCATTGTTTTTTTTGCGTTGCAACGCGAAAGCTATAGAAGCAACTATTCCAGCTACTATCATCATTATGGTTTGAGCGCCCCATTGAAGCCAAGCCAGAGAAAGTCCGATTTCTTGGATTTCTAATTCAGATAAATTAGGATAAAAAGCATACGCTGAGGCCAGAACCAATACCCCGTATTTTATGAGTAAATGATAGGTTCCTATTCCATTTTGTGTGGGGATAATCACTCCTAACCCTCCTGCTACGACTAAGAATAAGCTTTCATTCCAACTGTAATAATCCATTTGGAGTGCTTTTAGCATAGCCATCATGCTGAAGTAGTACATAGCCCAAATAACAATGGAAAAGAGGATGAATTGACCTCTTTTTTTCATTTTCTGAATCGAGAGAAACCCTTCCTTCATGCCTTCTACGAACTTTTTTGCTTTACTCCATAACACAGAAGACATTATTTTTTTTCTGAGTAAAAACACGACAACTGCGGCAGTTATTATACCAAGAAATACAGTCCAAATTAAGGTGAGCCCTGACGAGCTGCTATCAGCATCTCTAGCGGTAACCTCAAACAAGGAAGTGAAGATGTCATAGTTTAGTAAAAAGGCCATTCCTATAAACAGTAAAAGAATAGACGTATCGATGACTCTCTCTAAGATTACAGTTCCGAAGAGTTTGTCTACAGGAATATTTTCTACTTGGTTTATAGCTGTACACCGGACTATTTCTCCAGATCTAGGAATTACTAAACTAACGAAATAGGACAATGCTACAGCATGAATATTATTCCACTTTTTAGGAAAATACCCCATAGGCTCTAACAAGTTAGACCATCTTAATCCCCGAGCTACTATGGCTGCATAACCCATTATCACAGAAGCCAACACCCATATTTTATCCGAAGACTGAATGATGGTCCATATTTTTTCTAAAGGGATATCTTTAGAAGCCAAATAAAGGATGACTAAACCTATTCCTAGGAATAATGGTATTTTGATGTAATTTTTGATATTTAATTAATTATTAAGTTAGTTGCTGTGTCAGGGAATACTAACGAAGGTTTGAAGCCTTTAGCTTCCTCGAAGTCCATATAGCAGTATCCTATGATTATAACGATGTCTCCAACGGCTACTTTTCTAGCTGCAGGTCCGTTTAAACAAATAGTTCCGGATCCTCTGTCACCAGGGATTACATATGTTTCTAGGCGCTCTCCATTGTTTATATTCACGATTTGAACTCGCTCACCCTCTATTATGTTAGCGGCTTCCATTAGAGCCAGGTCTATAGTGATACTTCCCACATAATTTAGTTCGGCTTGAGTTACTGTAACTCTGTGAATTTTGGATTTTACTGCTTGTATCTTCATAGGCGCAAAAATAGTAGAATATGCTTAGTGGATTCCATAGGATATAGTCAGGGATGTTAGCGCTCGAAAAATATAAAAAACAGGACTAATTTATGACTATTTTTATTTCTGTCCTACGGTTAGTAGCGTGCTCTTCATCAGTGCATTTAACGTCATCTGTACAGTTGTTTAATAGCTCAGTTTCTCCCTTGCCTGAAGCAGCCACTTGACTCCCTAGAACTCCAAGTGAAAATAGGTATTCTTGTGCTTGTTTTGAGCGTTTTTGGCTAAGATTAAAGTTATAGGACTTCTCTCCTCTACTATCTGTGTGGGAAATTAGTTCTACGGAAATTTTATCGTTGTTAAATACAAGTCTAGAGAAACGGCCGAGCTGAAATTTGGCAATTTCTGATAGTTGAGAGCTGTTATTCTCATAAAATATATTTTGAAGATTATTCAACCTCATCTCTAGCTATAGTTATTTGCTCTCCTCTATCATCTATGATATCGATAGCGTCCTCTTCTTTCATTCTTTGGTAAATGGCTTCGTTGTTTTTTATGGGGACTGGTATAGCCTGACCATCTTTGAGGATGTTTAACTTAAGCCGTTTAGAGTTTTCGTTAAACTTCAAGTTGTATTTAGAGTCAGGAGAAAGAGCACTGAACTTAAATGTGCCACCTTGCGATGTGTAGGACAGCGCGATCATCTCTCCACTTTCTGAGATTACTCTTCGACGAAGGTTTCCGATATCTCCAGGGGTGTTTTCATAGATTTGTCCGTCTATTCTTACTTGCAGTAAGCTTTCATCTTCGATTGACTTAAATTTCAAACTCTTAACATCATCAGGGTCTATTAATTCGAAAATAAATTCATTTTCTTCATTCACTCTAATCATTTGAACAACGTTTCCGTCCTTATCAGTAATATAAAGCACTGCACAATCTTTAATGCGCACATCTTTTTTATCTAGCTTTAGCTTGTAATTTCTTATCTGTTTATCTGACCTGAGGATGAAATTCCCATTTGCATCTGTAATATCATTGTCTATAGGAGCCCCTAAAACTTTTTCTAAAGAGATTGGTATATTAGAAATCCTATTTCCAGAGCAAGCTAGATAACCCGTGATGAGCATTTTTTCTTGTACTGCGGCATTTTTCCTCGTTAGTCTAAAGGGATAGTTGTTTGAATTCTCTCTGTTTGAGGTTATGTAATAAAGTTGATTGTTTTTTTTATGAACTAAAAAATCATCTTGATCACTATTGAAGGGGCTGCCTAATTTCCTGCTCGTTTTAAATTGGTCTCTTTTAGCAGAGGCATAGATGTCTAGTCCATTTCCTTTATTTGAAGAGTAAAATAGCGTGTCGTCATAGAATGTCGGGAATGTCTGGCTAGATGAGGTGTTTATACCATAATTTAGTCTTATCGGATTACTCCACCCATCTTTCAGCTTATTAATCAGGAAAATATCATAATTATTTATCTGATTTCCGCTGTTCGAACTGAAATAAACCTGATCACCTTCAGCGGTAATAAATGGATGCAAGTATTGCGTTTTATAAGTTCCTTTTAATATTCTTACAGGCGTTTGGCCGGGCTGAGTGATGTATAAATGGTGAAATCCGTTTTTATACAAGCTAAACGCTTTGGTACTATCATTAGAAGATTCAGAAAGTGAATTAATTCCACCGCTAGTGTTAAAAGGCTTAATGGTAGATAGTTGAGCGTTTTTGAAATTGGGGTTCAATCGTATAAAATCATACGCTTCTCCGTGCTCAGAATCAGTTAAATTCCAGTTAGAAATATAATCTTGTAGTTTAGGCCGAATAAGAACTCCTCCATTTTCTTTTATATCTGAGAGGATGCCATGTTCAGTACATTTTTCAGCCTCTACTTCTGAACTTTGAGAGTGAAGAAGCATTGCCGTGCTGGACCAAATTAATATGATTATTAATTTCTTCATCAATTAGAATTTCCCAAGTGAAGGAGCTTGACTTTTATCATTAGGCAACATATAACCGAGAAATACAGAGTGGCTCGCAGTGAATGTTTTTACTGAAGTATATAGCGGAACGCCTCCAGTATAACCCGCATGAAATCTTTTGGAGAAATTAATTTCTAGTTGTGCTAACAAGCCGTAATCGATTCGGATACCGCATCCTATCCAGATTTTGTTTTGGTATAAATAATTTAACAACAAATCACTCTGAAGCTGAAAGTTAGTGTCTGACCTTATGTGAGCAGATACTCTTAAAAAATTCAATTCTTTCATTGGAAATACATGTCCTCCGGCTATTTTGAAATGAGGGATTTGTGCGGAGTTATCCGTGTCATTTATGTTCCAGTCTGAAGAGGTGAGTTGGTTAATCTCCAGTCCTATAAAATTTCTGTTATCCGTGTAAATAATTCCGAAGTCTACATCTAAAATTGTGTTATTAAGCTCAGAGAAATTATAGGTTTCGTTTGCTACGTCAAGTACGACTAACTCAGATGAATTAAAGTTATACTGTCTAAACCCTGCAGCTATACCAAAAGATAGTCTTCCTGAACCTACGGCAAGTTTATAGGCGAAAACACCTTTCACGCTTACTTCCTCATGTGCTCCGATGGCTGTTCTATCTGCTTTTATAGCCAAGCCTAATTTCCTTTTCTGAAGAGGCATGTGGGCAGAGAAATTAAATGAAGTTGGCGCTCCTTTAACCGACCAGAGTTTATAATAATTGACAGAAAAGTGAGTAGCGTTATAGTTACCTGCAAACCCTATATTTTCATTTAGTAAATTGAAATGAGAATTTTGATTCAAGTTAAGTTGCTGCCCATTGCTTTTAAAGACAATCAAGCTCAGTAGCATTGAGAATGATATGAATTTTAAATGATTCATCTAAATAATTCGATATATCCTGTTTTTTCTTCTGAGTTGGACTGTATTCTATAAAAATATGTTCCTGCTGGAAGAAGCTCTCCCCGCATATTATCCCCCATCCATACTGTATTTATGTTGTCATAGTTATTTCCCTCCCATACTACTTGAGCCCATCTATTGAGGATGCTTACTTTATTCTCTGCGTTTTGGTGGAGAGACAGTTCGGGCACGATCCATGTTTCATTTACACCATCATTATTTAGGGTGATAACATTAGGAATAATACCCTCACAGTCATCGGCAGACCCAATAATAGCCTCTCCGGTAAAAGTACATTGATCACTAGAGATACTGAAAGAGTATGACCCCTGAGAGAGGTTTTCAACGAGCGATTCGGAGCTTTGGTTTTCCCATACTATGGCATAGGGCCCTGGGCACCAAGAAATCAGGAATTCTACAGAGCCACTCTGAAGAAAAGCACAAGATGCAGGTGTGATTATAAGCTCTACCAATAGGTTGTTTTCTACAGGCTGTTGAAAGCCTTGAGTCAGCAGTAAAGTGTCTGCTAAGCTTGAGGTAAATAGTATACTAGGGCCAACAGTGCTTGACGAGATAATACTGCCAGAAGTTGTTCCAGTAGAACTTATGACTTGCCTTTCTAAAGATTGACAAAATAATAGGCTGGGCAGACAAATGAAACATATTAAAATCACCTTCATTTATTGCGGATTGGTATTGTATGAAAGAATGTACCAGTTAGAGCCATTACTTATTATGGTCAATTGTTCCCATGTATTTTTATCTAGCTCTAAAGTTGGTTTATTATCAATGCTCTGACCAGAAATAGGTACTACCGTTACTGTGGTTCCTGAAGAAAATCCATAATTATTATTGCTAGAGTCAAACCTTTTCACGAAATAGGTTCTTCCACCACACAGCTCTGCATCAGGTAGTCTTGCTATTATTGGCCCTGAGATTACATCACACAGCAATACACTATCATCTACCCCGAGATTAGCTTCTATGGTTTCATTTGGGTCGCTAATCACTAACATTGTATTCAGCCCAATCGATCCGTTTACATCTAAGGTACTGCTAGGGTTAGTAGTGTTAATCCCCACATTAAAGCCTTCTGATGTTAATGATGCATTCCCGGTATTAATGTTCCAATCCCCATCATCAGCGAAATCATCGAGAGGAACGGACCAGGTAGTCCCATTTTCAGTGAGCTCTAAGTCTGTTCCGTTAAGAGAGAAGTTTTGTATTAACTCATTGTTCGGGTCAGCATCTGCGTCATCAGCGAAATCAATAAGAGGAACGGACCAAGTAGTCCCATTTTCAGTAATTTCTAGATCTGTTCCGTTAAGAGAGAAGTTTTGTATTAGTTCATTGTTAGGGTCGGCATCTGCATCATTCACATTGTCTGCAGAAGCCGCTCTAGCACTATACAAGCTGTATGGGACAGATAAGAATTGGGTTGTGGAAACATCTATAAAACCATCCCCTAGGTCCAGTTCTACATTTAGAAAGTGATTCTGTTCTCCCCATAAAACAGTAGAAAAATCACCCAGCTCCACGTCCCCTGCACCTATAAATAGCTCGAATAATCCGAAAGAATCAGTAGTAGGGCTATGAAGTTCTGTGTAAATTATATTGTCCTCATCTTCCACATTTATCCTCACAACTAAACTAGTTTCGATTAGTTCAGTTCCCGATTCTCCTCTCGCTACAGCTTGGTAATAAATTCCTTGTGGGACTTCTTGGCTAAGAAGAATATTTGTAGGAAAAAGTAACACTATTGCTAGAACAGTCTTTGCTATCCGATTCATATATTCTATAATTTAATGTAGAAAGATAAATTATATTACAAGCCTCTTTTTGTCAGGTTAAGGAATCTATTAACACAAGGCTTCGGAAAATGAAAAGACTATTTCGAAGTGTCTAAAATATCAGCAGCTCTCTCTATTTCTGCGTAAAACTCCTCCCCAAATTTTCTGATAAGCGGCTCCTTTAAAAATTTATATACAGGCACATCTAAACGAGCCCCGCAGTCACAGGCAGGAGCACAGATTCCCCATTTGTGGTAGTTTAGAGCTGTATGAGTTTTAAGTTTGGTTATACGAATAGGATATAAATGACAACTGATGGGCTTCATCCATTCTGATTCACCGTTTCTGTATGCAGTATCATAGCTGCACTTAGCTGTTCCACTTCTGTCGTAATGTACATAAGCACACTCCTCAGTTCCTTTTAAAGGCGTTTCTAATTCTCCATCTTCTCCTATGGAAAAAAAGCCCTTTTCTTCAATGACTTTTATGTTTTCGGTAGACATGTATTTTTTAGCAGCACTGAAGTTTTTTTCAAGTAATTCTAACTCATCCTCTTCTAACGGAGCGCCACCGTTTCCCTCTACACAGCAAGCGCCTTTGCATGCCATTAAATCGCAAACGAATTTTTTATCGAATACATCCATAGAGATTAGCTTGTCGTCTATTTCTACCATTTCTTTTTTTGCTGTTTTAAAAACTCTAAAAACTCACTTAACCTTCTCTCTGAAATTTCGCACTCCACTTTGTTTTTCAGGGTCACTATTCTTTTTTTCTCATTAACAGATAGGATGTGATTCAAATTAATGATTTGACTTCTATGAATTCTGAAAAATTTTGAGGAGTTCAATAACTCTAGAATACTTTTTAAATTTCTAGAGACAATAACCTCTTTTTTGTTTTCTATGAACAGCCTTGAATAAGCTCCTTCTGCAGAGATATATAAAATGGAATCAGACAATATCGATTCAGCTCCTATATTCAGTCTAGCGCTCGATATAGAATTGGGGGGCTCATTTAGTGCTACGAATTTTTTAAAAGCGCTTAACAAATCCTCGGGGTCCACAGGCTTCAATAAATAGCTTAGTGCCATAGTTCTCCATGCTTCTAAGGCATATTCGGAGTAAGCCGTAGTAACTATAAAGCTAGTTCTAGTAGCTTTCATGTTGTTGATCAACTCTAGCCCACTAGTGCTGCCCATTCTAATGTCTACGAAAGCTAGGTCTGGAGAGTGCGCGGCAATATATTTTTGCGCTTTTTCAGGATGCTGGAAAGTGGCGCCAATGACAATTTGTGGGCAGTACTTTTGAATCAAATAGACAAGAACCTCCAAAGCAGGTTTTTCGTCATCGATTAATATCGCACTATACTTCTTCTTCTTTTTCATTTCAGTTTCTACAGAACAAAGTTAGAGATTATCAACTGATTATAATTTATAGGAGTACTTTTACTTTTACAAATGAGCAAGAAAGAGGCCATAAAATATCTTAGGAAACTAACTTTTCACAAGCTGGTAAATATGATTAAGCTTTGGCTTAGTTTTTATTACTCTAAGCTAATATCTAAGCCAGCTATATGGGGGATGCCGACATCATTAACCATAGAGCCTACGACAGCGTGTAATTTGGGTTGTCCTGAGTGCCCGTCAGGATTGAAAATATTTTCTAGACCTACGGGAAGCATAAAGCAGACTACTTTAGAAACGACCTTGAGGGGTTTAGACAAGTACTTAACGTATATAAATTTTTATTTTCAAGGTGAACCATACATTCACAAAGATTTCTTAAACCTAGTTAAATTGGCGAGTGAAAAAGGGATTTTCACCTCTACCAGTACTAATGGTCATTTTTTGTCGGAGGATAATGCCCGCAAAACCGTAGAATCAGGATTGGATAAGCTAATAATCTCACTAGATGGGACCACCCAAGAGACATACGAGTCATATAGAATAAACGGGAGGTTGGATAAAGTTCTGGAAGGGACAAGAAATATTATCAAGGCCAAAAAAGAGTTAAACTCTAAATCGCCACTAGTCGTTTTTCAGTTTTTAGTAGTAAAGCCTAACGAACATCAGATAGATGACGCTAACAGTCTTGCCGAAAAAGAAGGTGTAGACTTTATTACCTTTAAAACGGCTCAGCTCTATGATTTTAAAAACGGAAATGAACTCATGCCTACGAAGGGGAGTATTCGAGGTACAGAAAGAAAAAAGACGGCACTTATGAAATTAAAAATAAGCTAGAAAACCAGTGTTGGAGAATGTGGAGAGGAAGCGTTGTAACTTGGGATGGAAAGATTGTCCCATGCTGTTTTGACAAAGACGCCACTCACGCCATGGGTGATGTGAACGAATTATCCTTTAAAGAGGTGTGGTTGGGAAATCAATATAATACATTCAGAAACAGGGGTGTTCAGAAAGGGAGAAGCAGCATAGAGATTTGTCAGAATTGTTCTGAGGGGACAAAAGTTTGGGGTTGATAATAAGACACTTAAGATTTAGTTTTATACTTTAACCAAGTTTTTGGCTGTGATGTACGTGTTTATAGCAAGACATTTAAAATCACTGAAAAAAAGAAAAATGATAAATATTATAAAATATTCTGCCATCACCATGATTAGTTTACTCTTTGTAAATAGAGCAGGCGCTAATGTGGATTTAACGATTGAATCTTGCATTTCAATTGATGAGCTTACTGGTTTTGATTGTAATGAAGAAATTTTTGGATGCACTGATTTTATAGCTTTCAATTATAATCCTGCGGCTACTGCTGACGACGGAAACGTGTGAATATGCGAATACTAATGACTGCGATTGCGTTTTCGGATGAAGTGGTTTGCGTGGTGACTGACTTTGGACAGACAATCACGGTGCCATTGTGTATGGTCGAGTGCGGGATGTTTACTACCTGGGATCCAATCACTCTTGAAATTATAGAACCTGTAATTATCGACTGTGAAGACTTAGTATTTGGCTGCACAGACTCAAACGCACTTAATTATGACGAAACTGCTACAGATAATGATGGCTCATGTGAATATGAAAATTGGGGGAATGATTGTGATTGTGATTGGGAATCTGAAGAATTCATATGCGTAAGTTGGTTTGATGAAGTTTTTGAAATTCATGCTTGTGAATTAGCGTGTGGATTTTGGGACTTAGACATTGAGGGGAAAGCAATAGTGGATTGTGATGAAGTAGCTTTTGGTTGTACGGACTCAAACGCACTCAACTATGACGATACCGCTACAGTTAATGATGGTTCATGCCTGTATAGTGAGGATGAGGAAGGTGACGATTCTACTTGTGCTCTTAATGAGGTTATTATCCAATTTGAACTTGGTGCATGGCAAAGTGAAGTGTCAGCTGGAACCTATTACTGACAATGGGGTAGAATACGCTACAGGAACTGCTAACAATGAGCCGTCTTATGTATGTCTTCCAGATGGATGCTATACTCTATTTATGAACGACGCATTTGGTGATGGATGGTCTGGAAATATAATTTCACTTAGTAATTCTAATGGAGTTTTTCTTGAAGCGACCTTATCAGACGGGGCTTCTGGTTTTGAGTCATTCGCATTAAATTCAGAGTGTGAAGGTTTGATTTATGGATGTTCAGATTTATATGCAACAAATTATAATCTTGAGGCAAATATGAATGACGGTTCTTGTGAATACGGAAATGCAAACGGAGGGTTTGATAATTTTGATTCTGATTTTGCAGATGAGGTATACAATTTATTTGAAGAATTCTCAGGTGGAGGACAATTCAATGAAGATAACTTCCAGGATGTTTTTGATGTCTTAATTAACCTTGTCTGTTTCCCTAATCCAGTTGAGGAAGGAGGCATGATTGAAGTGATTGTTGATAGCAATACTGAGTCTAACTCTCTTATACAGATCTTTAATAGCCTTGGACAAGTTGTTTACAGTAAAGATCAGAATATTATCTCGGGAAAAAACAGATTTCAAGTGGATGTTGAAAATTTAGAGGCGGGAATATATATTACCACAATAAGTTCAGCCGGTGTGAAAGTATCAGAAAGGTTCGTTAAGAATTAATATGATAAAATAATTAATTAAAAGCGGAAGCATAAGATTAAATCTTTTTTTGAATTTATTTTAAGTTTTTCACCGCGATTTGTAAATTTGTGAAGTCGCTTTTCATCCTTGACTTTTAGTATTAAAAATTGATTCAATACGATAAAGAGCTTATAAAGAAGTGTCTTAAAAAAGACAGAAAAGCACAAAATGAGCTTTACCAGTCATGCTACAATTTCATGATGGCCATTTGCTGGAGGTATGCTAAAAACAACGAAGAGGCCATAGAATTTTTGAATGCAGGTTTTTTAAAAGCGTTAATTAACTTGAAAAAATATAAAACTAAAGTACCTTTTGAGCTTTGGTTAAGGAGAGTTGTAATTAATGAAGTAATTGATCAAATCAGGAAGGAAAAAAACTATAAGGCAAAGATTGAAATTAGAGAAGTCGAAGAATTGCCAAATTATCAACTTGCCCCTGTATTAAATTCCATGCAACAAGATAAAATTGAATGGATAAAAGACAAAGCCAAAGATTTGCCAAACGTAACAGGAAGAGTATTTAATATGTACGCGTTTGATGGATATAAACACCAAGAAATAGCGAGGATGCTAAATATTTCTGAAGGTACAAGCCAGTGGCATTACTCCATTGCAAAGCAGAAACTTAGAGAATGGGCAGTAAAAAAAGAAGCATAAGAGTTGAATTTTGAAGATTTACATAACGATTTAAACAGTTTCCCTGAAGAACTGAATTTCTCCGATGCTAGATGGGAAGAAGCACTGAGTGTAATAAAAGCTCATGAAGCTAAGCGAAGAAGAGTAGCTTGGGGAGGGGCTTTTTCTGCATTGACAGTGCTTATTGTCATCTCTTTTTTGGCGGTGCAACAGAATATTGAAGTTACAAGTGAATTCACCCCTAGGGAAGAAGTTCAGAGTTTAGATTCTCGTGTGAAAACAGAGGTAAAAACAACTTTAACATCAAAAGAATTAATTCGAAATCCAGAAAACGAAGTTTTCAAGTTGCATTCTAATAAATTGTCAGAGAAGAACAACATTAAAATTGAAAATTCTAATAGCAGAACTTCTGACCCTTGATGTGTTAGAAGAGAACTTGGAAACAGTATTAACCAAGAAAATTACTTTAA
>CAJJDD010000012.1 GCA_905182895.1 Flavobacteriales bacterium UBA4466 | reverse complement strand
TTCTAAGTACATCTTTATTTCCGTGGACGGAACTACGGCCAACCCGGAATTTGGCTACGACAGACTAGCGATTAAACTTCCGTGATCCTGATAAAGCAATATCAAACTTCTTAACAAAATTTAGAAATGAGTTTTTAAATACATTACCAGAAACTAATGATTCTGTCTCTCCACAACAAGACCAAAAATCGAGCGTTACTATAGAATGGAAAGACACGCCTAAAGAAAAACAAGACGCGTCACCCATGAACGACAAAAAAACCTTCAAAGATCATTAACAATGCTCCTTCAGAAGATGAAGGTGATGACGATTTTTAACTCCTGCAAAAATCTAATTTTGCTACACAAAACTCTTTAACTATGAATAATAAAGTTTATATCACCCTTATCGTTTTACTTGGATTGCTTTGCGCATACTTAGGATACAAAGTGTCATCCAAACAAACCGAAATTATAGAGAAAACTACAGAAGTAGAAGGCCTAACCACCGATAGAGCGCGAGTTCAATTAGAGCTCGAGAAAATGAAATTCACTTGATTCTAATAAACGAAGAACAAAGCAGTTTAATCTATCAAAAGAGCAAATCGAAACACTTGTAGGATTAGAGCCAACATCCTATCACATGAAGAAGGCTAAAGACATATTCTTTTTCTTGTTTATGAAGGGTTATGTTTACAAAATAGACTCTCTCAACGTTCTAAGCAAAGCTCAAGCTGAAGAAATATCAGGTCTTAAGACTGACCTCGGAAACGAGAGAGATAAAAGGAATGCGCTTAACTCAGAGAAAGAACAATTAGAAGGTAAATTGGAGATTGGTGCTATTCTAGCAGCAGGAGATATCACCGCCAAAGCAGTAAGAATAAAGGGTTCTGGAAAACAAGTAGAAACAGACAGAGCATCAAAAGCTGAATTAATAAAAACATGCTTTAGTCTTAGAAAAAATCTCATTAGTCCATCAGAAGATAAGTTTTTGTACTTAAGAATTCAGGCCCCAGATGGAACTATATTAAACCCCAATGGCAGCGAAGCAAGCAGAATTTTTGACGGACAACTCGGGCCATACAGCATAAGAAAGAGAAGTGAAGTATTCGAATGAAGAAATCGATGTTTGTGTATTCTATAACGTCCCTAGCCCAGAATCTATGGCGAAAGGAGACTACACAATTTACATATATGAACAGGGGCATAAAATAGGTCAGACCTCTTTGAGCTTGCGTTAAGTTGATAATGTATTGAAAATAATCGTGCTAAGGTTTTTATCCGCTGACACAGAATACTGTACCTTTATAACGGAGCGTAATCGTCTTGCCTGTATGTCGAACTCCTCACATTTAAGAGAAAATCCTTTCAGCACTGTGGCTAACAGCCTCTATCTTCATAGGCTCTACTGGCGTGGTGTGCGGTGTTTTGAAATGTGCCCCCGAAAAAAAACCTCAAAACACAGAGGAATCACAGAAGCGTCTAGTCGAGCACTTCATGGCGCAGTGGAGGTGAGTTTTAAAATTGGTTTAGACGGGAAGGCTAATATTTTAGATATAAAATCAGCGAACCCTAAGCCTAGTAGAGTATGTCAAAAACAAATTGAATAAAATTCAATTGCAGAAAGATGACATCAACCTAGATGAGGTGATTACCTATCGCTTTATTTTCAAAAAAGACGCGTAAACCTCTCTTTGTGTCTGCGCTAATTCTGCGCGTCCCATCTTCACCTATCTTTGCGCTGCAATACTATGGCAGGAAAAAAATCTGATATTCGAAATATTTCATTCCAAGAGCTTCTAGACTGGATCTTGGAAAACAAGTTCCCTAAGTTCAGGGCCAAACAGATCTATGACTGGTTATGGAAAAAGTCTGTGACCTCTTATGACCAAATGCCTAATGTTCCTAAAGCTATTAAAGATGGGCTAAAAGAAAGTTTTGACTTCTCTTTTTTAACTGTAGCTGATGAGCAAGTTAGTGAAGATGGCACAGTAAAAGCGGCCTTTAATACTCCTGTGAAGCAAACTGTAGAAGGAGTCCTTATACCTACTTCAAGCCGGATGACAGCTTGTATCTCTTCACAAGCCGGATGTAGTTTAGCCTGTAAATTTTGCGCTACTGGCCGTTTAAAACTCCTCCGTAATCTATTGCCCGGTGAAATCTATGATCAAGTAGTTTATCTAAAAAATCAGGCTGCTACCAGATAGAATTCAATTCAGTAACATTGTTTATATGGGAATGGGTGAGCCATTACTGAATTATGCCAATGTGCTAAAATCCATAGAACACATTACTTCTCCTGAAGGGTTAGGGATTTCTCCTAAAAGAATAACTGTATCTACAGCAGGTATAGCTAAAATGATTAAAAAACTGGGAGATGATGAGGTTCGGTTTAACCTAGCTCTTTCTCTGCACGCAGCTAATGATGCCAAGAGAACCGAGATTATGGAGATTAACGACTCCAATAATCTAGCAGCTCTAAAAGAGGCTTTGGAGTACTTCCATGAGCTACTGGAACCAGAGTAACATTTGAGTATATCATTTTCAAAGATTTTAATGATACCATCGAAGATGCTAAAGAATTAGCAGAGTTCGCTAAGTGTGTGCCTTGCAAAATTAATATCATAGAGTACAACCCTATAGATGACGGTGAGTTCGAACAAGCCGACCCCAAAAAAGTAGATGCTTTCGCTAAATTCCTAGAAGAGAAGTGTAATCTAATCGTTCATGTAAGACGCTCTAGAGGGAAAGACATAGATGCTGCTTGTGGCCAATTGGCTAACAAGAATAAGGCTGGAAACGTGGTTTTCAAAAATTAAGTTACTTTTTCTTCTTCGAGCGCCCAATCGTTACACCAAACTACTGAAAAAAATACCTGTTTGCTCCATCAGAAATGTTATTGTTACCTAAAAACAAATCGATAGAAACAGCCTTGAATAAAAAGCCCACTGCAACGCAACAGGCCTGTAAACTATCAATTCTTTATGTACTAGTCATCAAGTTTAAGAACAGCTAAAAATGCTGCCTGAGGAACTTCTACATTTCCTACCTGACGCATACGCTTCTTTCCTTTCTTTTGCTTTTCTAATAATTTTCTCTTTCTAGAGATATCACCACCATAACACTTAGCTGTTACATCTTTCCTCACTGCAGAAATAGTCTCTCTAGATATAATTTTAGCTCCTATAGCCGCCTGTAGAGCTATCATAAACTGCTGACGTGGAATTAGCTCCTTCAGTTTTTTACATATTCTCTTCCCTAGGTTATGAGCATTGTCAGAATGGATTAGCGCTGATAAAGCATCTACCGGATCTCCGTTTAACAGAATATCCAGTTTTACCAATTTAGATACTCTGAACCCTGTTCTCTGGTAGTCAAATGAGGCATATCCTCTAGAAACAGATTTTAATTTATCATAAAAGTCAAATACGATTTCTCCTAATGGCATATCAAAAGATAATTCTACCCTGTCTGCAGTCAAATACACTTGGTTTTTTATCTCTCCTCTCTTTTCTATAGCTAAACTCATAATAGCACCCACATACTCACTCTTAGTAATTATCTGTGCGCTTATGTATGGCTCTTCTAAATAATCTATTCTACTTAAATCAGGCATATCACTCGGGTTATGAAGCTCTATCATCTCCCCCTTTTTCATGTATGCTTTATAACTAACATTAGGCACCGTGGTGATTACAGTCATGTTGAACTCACGTTCTAACCTTTCCTGTATAATTTCCATGTGAAGCATTCCTAAGAATCCACATCTAAACCCAAAGCCTAATGCCATAGAAGACTCTGGCTCATAAACTAGAGAAGCATCGTTTAATTGAAGTTTGCCTAAAGAAAATCTTAACTCTTCATATTCATCAGTGTCTACAGGATAAATTCCTGCAAAAACCATAGGCTTTACATCTTCAAACCCCTGGACGACATCCTGACAAGGATTGTCTTTAAGGGTTACGGTATCTCCTACTTTTACCTCCTTGGCTATTTTTATTCCAGAAATAATGTATCCCACATCTCCTGCACTTAACTGTTTCCTAGGCTGCATTTCTAATCCTAGTATACCTATTTCATCAGCGATATAATCAGCCTTCGTATTTACGAATTGAATAATATCTCTTTTATTAATGGTTCCGTTTAAGATTCTTACATAGGCTATAATTCCTCTAAAAGAATTGAATACAGAATCGAAAATCATGGCTTGAAGAGGCGCTTTTGGGTCACCTTTAGGAGGCGGAACTCTATCTATAACCGCTTTTAAAATCGCTTCTACTCCCATCCCGGTTTTACCACTAGCAGGAATAATATCGTCTGGACTTCCACCTATTAAATCAACTATCTGATCGGTTACTCCTTCTGGATCAGCACTGGCTAGGTCCATTTTATTTAAAACTGGAATAATCTCTAAATCATGCTCAAGGGCTAGATATAAATTAGAAATGGTTTGGGCTTCTATTCCTTGAGTAGCATCTACTATTAATAACGCCCCTTCACAGGCTGCTATAGAACGAGAAACCTCATAAGAAAAATCAACATGTCCCGGAGTATCTATCAAGTTTAATATATAGTCCTCTCCTTCAAATTTATAAGGCATTTGAATAGCGTGACTTTTAATCGTAATCCCTCTTTCTCTCTCTATATCCATATCATCTAGAGTTTGCTCTTGAAGGTCTCTGTCTGAAATAGTACCTGTAGTCTGTAATAACCTATCGGCCAAGGTGCTTTTCCCGTGGTCAATGTGAGCTATTATACAAAAATTCCGAATGTTTTTCATGCGTAGCAAAGATACTGTAAGTCTGTCACTAGCGCGCCATAAAAAATAACATCCTGCATTCTTTTTAAAGTTTCAAAAAAAAAATTGCACCTTGGGCAACTTTCTAGAAAAAACCTTCATCTAGTACCCAGTGACGAATGGAAGAACAGGAACTTGTAAAAAAGTGTTTGCGTGGAAATAAAAAAGCGCAGAAAAGACTGTTTGACTTATATGCTCCTCAGATGATGACGATATGTAATAGATATGCTAATAGAGACGACCAAGCAATAGACATGCTTCAGGAAGGTTTTATTAAAGTGTTCTCTAACTTAGAGAAGTTCTCAGGCTCTGGGTCATTAGGTGGCTGGATTCGAACAGTGATGGTAAATAATTGTCTCACCATATTAAGAAAAGATAAAAAGTTCAGTTTTAATGAAAACATCGAAGATCATGATGAGGAAACGTCTAGCGCTGATGCCTTAAGCCAAATGGGTTTTCAAGAACTTACTCTATTAATCTCATCGCTTCCTACTGGATACAGAACAGTGTTTAATATGTATGCTGTAGAAGGGTATTCTCATAAAGAAATAGCAGACAAACTCGAAATTTCAGAAAGCACTTCTAAAACTCAGTATAGAAAAGCCAAGCTCAGACTTCAAAAACTGATTCAAGAAAATGAGTAATCAGGATTTCGAACATATCATTAAAGAAAAGTTTGATAACGCTTCTTCTAGCATTCCCTCTGGTGCGTGGGCGGAAGTTTCCACTCAGCTCTCTAGCTCAGCCACATCTAGCGGGCTCTTTACTTCTATTCTAGGTAAGGTCGCTGCTGTCGTTTTACTTACCTCGGTGGTAGCAGTAACTGTGTTAACACTATCTAGTGATGTTTCTAAAGAAACGGTTCAGAACACAGAGATTACTAAGGAAGAAACTTCTATTCCTTTTGAAGAAAGCACCCTGTCTGAGCCAGCTAATACCGAAGAGAACAAAACAGATATTAGTGAGGTAAAAGAAGAAAAAAATAGCATAGAAAAGAGGACAGTTGTTCCTCCAGCTATTCGAACACCAGAGAGCCTGAAGCAATTAGTGAAGAGATACAAGAAGTAATTCTTGGAGCATTAGAGCAAAGTTCATCGGTTAATTCAAATCAATCAAATGATGAGCTAACTTCTCAAGAGACTTCAGAGCCAAATCCCTATATAGATGCTGAAGCTAATACGGTCGCTCTTTCGGTAGTAATGGCTACTAAAATCTCGAGTATTCAACTAGACGCTAAAAAGAGTGTTTTCTCTTATAAACTAAACCAACCTTCCTCTTCTCAACAGGTGAATTGGTATATAAACGATGTGCTCACATCCGAGGAAAGTTCATTTAATCATGAGTTTACCGCTGCTGGAGAGTTTACCATTATGGCTCGTATGTATAACGAAAAAAGTGTGTTAGTGAACACCCTTTTTCACAATGAGATGATCACCTTGGAACCGCTCTTGTTTATGCCTAACACATTTACGCCACAGTCCTCTTCAGGATATAATGATGTGTTCGACATAGATACTGAAAAGTCAGAGAACATCCTCTGGTATGAGATCTTTATATTTAATGTAGAAGGGACCTTAGTTTTTAAGTCTGATGATGACCTTAAAAGTTGGAATGGATTAGACGTCAACCAAAACCTAGCTCCGGAAGGAGCTTATATATACGTAGTGAAAAATAAATCAGAATCAGGTAAAATTTTATTCTGAGCGTGGCAAAGTGGTTTTGCAACGCTAAACCTTATTATATTTGATAACCAAAAAATTGCAAAAGCAATTAAACACTTTGAAGAACTAACATGAAATCAATACTTATAACCATTTCCCTTCTGTTCGCCTTAAGTTTAGGTATAGCTCAAGAAGTTCAATTAGACTCTGAGGAGTATAGAGCACTTAAAAATTCCGGAGAACTTTTAAATGGAAGTTATACTATCGCTAATCCTAATGAAGGGGTTTCTGACCACGTAACAGTTCAGCCTTCAGTGGCAGGTGAGCGCGAAGGAGAGTGTGACTGCTGGATAGAGCCAGATGACACTTATACTCTAGCTAATTTCGGTGCTCAAGGAACTGATGATGGGAGTACTGCCAATATTGGTTTTCCTTTTAATTTTGAACCTTCTGGATACTGCTTACATAGTATGTGGATCAACACCAATGGAATGTTACTTTTGATGGGGCCAACGGGACATGTACCCCATCAGGCTTTCCTAATAATGATGTGATGTTAGCACCGTTTTGGGCAGATGTAGATTTCGGTTGTGGCGCTTGTGGCGATTTATACTATAAAGTAACAGATGACGCTGTTTATGTCAACTGGATTGAAGTTGGCTACTTTAACGAGCAAAACGATAAGGTTAACTCTTTTCAGGTAATTTTCACTCCAGAAGGTTCAGAGGTGCTGACTTCTGGTAACACTGCTCAATTCTGTTATTTAGATATGCAATGGACTACTGGTTCGGCTTCTAATGGAACTAACGGTTTTGGTGGTTCGCCTGCTAATGTCGGGGCAAGCGCTGGGAATAATAATGATTTTATTTCTTTTGGTGAGTTCGACCAGGAAGGAGATGATTATGACGGCCCTTTTGCCACTACTGATGGCGTTAGCTGGTTAGATGACCAGACAATTACATTTAACGCAAATATCTCTGCCAATGAAAACCTTCCTCCTCTAGTATTAGGAGATGCTGGCGGAAGTTGTGGAGACACTTTAGTTCTATGTGCAAATGACACAGAAATAATAGAATTAACGTTCTTAGCTCCTGAAAATAATCAAACTATGGAGGTGACTTTTGAGGATGGTGGTTTTCCAGATATTAGTATAAATGCTACGGGAGGTTCTACAGCTACGGTTACCGCAATACTGAATTCTGATACTACTCCAGGGTTTTATGATATTTCATTCACCGCTACTGATAATGGAACACCTCCACTTTCTACGACTGTTACTTATGTAGTAGAAGTGTTGGATATAGAAGTTCCAGATTTAGATATATATTTCGAAGGAGACATCGTTAATGCTGTGTCATACTGCCAAGGTCAAGACGGTGTAACGCTTTCAGGAACTGATGGGTTCGATAGTTATTTATGGAGTAATGACTTGCCTCTACAAACTTCTAGTTTTAACCAAGGAATATACACACTTACCGCTTTTATCGAAGGTTGTGATACAGAGGCTGGTCCCGTAACCGTATTTGAAATCCCTGTGTTTAACCCAGGTATAACCGCTCAGTCTTTATTCTTGTGTGAAGGGGAGACTACTGAAATTACACTAGATGATGCAGACGATTACACAAGTATAGCTTGGGCAGTAGTAGACGGTGATGGAAACATTATTTCTGAAGACACTGAACAAGCAACTATAGAGGTTGGGCCGGGGTTATACCAAGTGACGGTCACAGATGATGGAGAGTGCCCTGGGAATAGAATAATACAAATTAATGAAGAAATAGTAAACGTTCCTAACGTTAATTTCCTCGCTCAGTGTGACGAGGATGATCTTATAGAATGGACCGGAGCATGGGCAGACCCGAATACATGTGTTTATCCTATATATCTATATGATTCGGAAGGAGATTCTTGGGAGGGCGCTAACGTTGAAGTATACGTTGACGGAACAGGACCTTTCAATTATAATATTGGCGGGACTTCTGGTTTTTCTCCAGATGGCTTTAATGTCTTTCATGGACAGCTAATTGAGTACTTTTTTACCTCTGGATTAGATGATGATGATATCAGAGTTCAAATTTATAATACCAATAGTGTCGTTGTTTTCGATACAGATGAAGGAGACCTTCTTATAGATAATGGGCTGCCTTTTTTCACGCAGCAAGCTAACTGTGGATTTAATGCTTTACCGGGAACGTGGGAAGTAGATGTGCCTGCTGGTGGAGAAGGATATACCTTAGAATATACCGATGTTTTCAACCCAGTAAATGACGATAATGTATTTACTGCTCCTCTAGGGTTTGTAGGGACTTATGACTTAACATTTACTTCAGATGTCTGTGACCGAGTAGAAGAAGTCTCTTTGACGTTCTCTGTTACTCCAACAGTACAAGCACTTGACTATGAGTCATGTGATAATGCGAGCGTCTTAATCGAGCCTATTTATGGCCCAAGTGATGTTATTGATGATGCCACATACACGTGGATTCCAAATAATCTTGGAAGCGGCCCAACAGCAGAAACCTCTAGTAGCATTAATTATATTATAGAGATTGAAAATGTTTGTGGAAATAGCCAAGATCAAGGAGAGATAATTATAGTTCCTACTCCCACAGCCATCCTGTTTAACGATGTTCTTTGTGACGGAGCAACCTCTATACTAAGTCCTTCTGGACAAGGAGACCCTTCATGGGTTTTTGAGTGGTCTACTGGTGAAGATACCCCTTCTATTCAGGTTTCTTCCGCTAATGATTATTCTGTAACCGTTAGTAATGATTGTGGAACTGCTCAAGCTTCTGCTTTTATAAATACGAGTAACTCTCCTACTGTAACCTATCTAACCGATACTCTTTTCTACTGTGCGGGAGACTTACAGACAATAACTCCAACTTGGACTGGCGGAACGCCTTTCGCCGCCCCAATTACCTGGGAGCTGGAATATTTGGATGCTGATGGAGCACCTTTCACAGAAACACTTTCTTCTTCAGAAACAAGTATTCAAGTAGGGTCTGATCAGATCCCTCCTCCTGCAGATGCAGCTACACTTACATTCACAGCCAATGATTACTGTGGAACAGCACAAGAAGAGGTTGTCTTACAGCTAATTCCTTGTTTTATACAGGCCTCTAATGTGATTACACCAGATTCAGATGGCGAAACGGCTGGTTATTTCAGTGGTGGGTTAAATGAGGCTTGGTTCATTGAAGGTATAGAGAGACTACAAAATGTTCAAGTTAGAATCTTTAATAGATGGGGTAATCTAGTTTATGAGAATGATAATTATTCAAATAACAACCCGTGGTATGGGAAGACCACTAAAGGAGACGAGTTAGAAGATGGTGTGTATTTTTATACGATTACTGCTAGTGAAAATATTGACCCTGTAGAAGGAACAGTTACTATATTTAGAAAATAACCTTTACACCACCTTATAAAATGAAAACTCTATTATTACTAATCTGCTTATCGGTATGCTTAAGCTCGTTCGCTCAAGAAAGAGATATTAACGAGCGTTATTTACCTAAAAAAGAGTCAGAGCAACTTCAAAAAGAAGCTCAAGCTAAGCCTTACATTAGTAAAAAGATGCTTCGTGGCGGGGGAGGTGAAATAACCTCGACAGACTGCTATTCTTTTGTGCCTATTCCAGATAGCGCTATAGAATTAGATGAGAATACTCCTGATTCTGGAAACTCATTAGACGGTGCTTGGGGACCTTTTGATTTAGATTTTGAATTCTGTCATTTCGGAATAAACTATGATCAGTTCTATATCAATATGAAGGGGAATATTACATTCGATAATTTCAATACGTCCTTCGTCCCTGCTGGTTTTCCATCAGATGATTTTGCCATGATCGCTGGTTACTGGGCAGATATTGATTTACAATGTGCAGGATGTGGAACTGTCTATTATTGGACTACGCCAACTGCTGCATATATCACCTACTTGGATGTTGGATATTACAACCAGCATGGTAATTTAAACAATACTTTTCAAATAGTAATTACTGACCAATCTGATGAAGCAGTTGGACTTGGAAATAATGTAGGACTGTTTTACCAAGATATGCAATGGGCCGCAGGAGATTGGAACGGTGGAACTAACGGTTTTGGAGGAACTGCTGCGGGAACTGTTGGCGCTAACAGAAATGATGGTGTGAATTTTATTCAATTCGGTAGATTTTTAGATGACTCAAACGATTATGATGGGCCTTTTGGAGCTGTTGATGGCATAGATTGGTTAGATGATAAATCTTTTGTTTTTAACATCTGCTCTACCGAAGACAACCTACCTCCCATAGCGGGAAACAGTGATGCTTGTGATACTCTCTTTATTTGTCAAAACGATACTTATGAATTCGATTTGTCATTTATAGGTCCAGAACCTGGACAGACAGTAACCATAACAGTAGACGACTCTGAAGGAGACGGATGGGTTGTGACCTCTAACGGAGACGGTTTTATGACTGGTTATTTTGAAGGTGGGGCTGGCAATGTGGGAGAACACACATTAGTTTTTACAGCGACAGATAATGGCTCTCCGGCTGCACAGTCAGTGGTTATATATAACATTGTAGTTCAAGATATAACGCTCCCCGAACTGACGGTAACTGGATTAGGCTATATTGATGATGTTATTCCTTATTGCGGAGGTCAACCTGGAGCAAACTTAACTGCCTCTGACGGATTCGATGATTATGTTTGGAGTAATAACACCAACGGTCAAACGAACACTCTAACCGGCGGTATATACTCATTAATTGGAATTCTAGAAGGGTGTCAAACTGAATATGGCCCTATTAGTGTTTACCAAATCCCTAGTTTTAATCCACTAGTGGTGGCTTCAGATTATTTTCTCTGTGATGGGGAAGAAACCGAATTAGTGCTTCAAGACGAAAATATATATTCAGAATACATCTGGGAGGTGTTCAACGCCAATGGTGAAATATTATCTAGTGATTTAGACAATGACTCTATCACCGTAACACCTGGAACATTCCAAGTGACAGCAATAAATGCTGACGGATGTGAAGGCTCTGTGGTAATCCCAATTCAAGAAGAAATAGTAAACGTTCCTAACGTTAATTTCCTCGCTCAGTGTGACGAGGATGATCTTATAGAATGGACCGGAGCATGGGCAGACCCGAATACATGTGTTTATCCTATATATCTATATGATTCGGAAGGAGATTCTTGGGAGGGCGCTAACGTTGAAGTATACGTTGACGGAACAGGACCTTTCAATTATAATATTGGCGGGACTTCTGGTTTTTCTCCAGATGGCTTTAATGTCTTTCATGGACAGCTAATTGAGTACTTTTTTACCTCTGGATTAGATGATGATGATATCAGAGTTCAAATTTATAATACCAATAGTGTCGTTGTTTTCGATACAGATGAAGGAGACCTTCTTATAGATAATGGGCTGCCTTTTTTCACGCAGCAAGCTAACTGTGGATTTAATGCTTTACCGGGAACGTGGGAAGTAGATGTGCCTGCTGGTGGAGAAGGATATACCTTAGAATATACCGATGTTTTCAACCCAGTAAATGACGATAATGTATTTACTGCTCCTCTAGGGTTTGTAGGGACTTATGACTTAACATTTACTTCAGATGTCTGTGACCGAGTAGAAGAAGTCTCTTTGACGTTCTCTGTTACTCCAACAGTACAAGCACTTGACTATGAGTCATGTGATAATGCGAGCGTCTTAATCGAGCCTATTTATGGCCCAAGTGATGTTATTGATGATGCCACATACACGTGGATTCCAAATAATCTTGGAAACGACCCAACAGCAGAAGCCTCTAGTAGCATTAATTATATTATAGAGATTGAAAATGTTTGTGGAAATAGCCAAGATCAAGGACAGATAATTATAGTTCCTACTCCCACAGCCATCCTATTTAACGATGTTCTTTGTGACGGAGCAACCTCTATACTAAGTCCTTCTGGACAAGGAGACCCTTCATGGGTTTTTGAGTGGTCTACTGGTGAAGATACCCCTTCTATTCAGGTTTCTTCCGCTAATGATTATTCTGTAACCGTTAGTAATGATTGTGGAACTGCTCAAGCTTCTGCTTTTATAAATACGAGTAACTCTCCTACTGTAACCTATCTAACCGATACTCTTTTCTACTGTGCGGGAGACTTACAGACAATAACTCCAACTTGGACTGGCGGAACGCCTTTCGCCGCCCCAATTACCTGGGAGCTGGAATATTTGGATGCTGATGGAGCACCTTTCACAGAAACACTTTCTTCTTCAGAAACAAGTATTCAAGTAGGGTCTGATCAGATCCCTCCTCCTGCAGATGCAGCTACACTTACATTCACAGCCAATGATTACTGTGGAACAGCACAAGAAGAGGTTGTCTTACAGCTAATTCCTTGTTTTATACAGGCCTCTAATGTGATTACACCAGATTCAGATGGCGAAACGGCTGGTTATTTCAGTGGTGGGTTAAATGAGGCTTGGTTCATTGAAGGTATAGAGAGACTACAAAATGTTCAAGTTAGAATCTTCAATAGATGGGGTAATCTAGTTTATGAGAATGATAATTATTCAAATAACAACCCGTGGTATGGGAAGACCACTAAAGGAGACGAGTTAGAAGATGGTGTGTATTTTTATACGATTACTGCTAGTGAAAATATTGACCCTGTAGAAGGAACAATTACTATATTTAGAAAATAATTTACAGGGAACACTTTCCTTTTTTAGATAGAACTTAAGAATATAACGCATTATAAAAGCAGCTCTTTTAGAGTTGCTTTTTTTTTACATATTCCCCGCAAAATCCTAAATTGGCTCTTTAAGTTTAAAACACATGGCTAAGGCAAGAACAATATTTTACTGTACAAATTGCGGAAACGAATCTTCTCAGTGGGCTGGGAAATGTTCTTCATGTAATGAATGGAACACACTTAAAGAAAGAGTACTAGAAAAGAGTATTGCTACGCATGATAGAAGAGAAGTTACCAATACCGAAAAAACGCCCGTAAAATTTTCTTCTATAGACCCTACAAATGATAGCAGAATAATTCTAAACGATAAAGAGCTTAATCGTGTTTTGGGTGGAGGTTTAGTTCCCGGAAGTTTAGTTTTAGTAGGCGGTGACCCCGGGATAGGGAAGTCAACATTGATGCTCCAACTGGCGTTGAATAACCCTGGCCTAAAAATTATTTATGTCTCTGGAGAAGAGAGTGAAAAACAGCTCAAAATGAGGGCTGAAAGACTCGATTCCAACACCTCAGATTTCTACATCTTTACCGGGACCAATACAAATATTATTCGGTCCATTTCTAGAGAAATAGAGCCTGATTTAATCATTATAGATTCAGTACAAACTTTATACTCTCCTGTTATAGAAGGATCTCCTGGAAGTCTCTCACAAATTAGAGAAACTGCTTCTGAGTTAATGCAATACGCCAAGCAAACCAATACTTCTATTTTCCTTATAGGACATATCACTAAAGACGGGGCTATAGCCGGGCCTAAACTACTCGAGCACATGGTAGATACTGTTCTGCAGTTTGAAGGTGATAGAAATTACATGTTCCGCCTGTTGAGGTCTCAAAAAAATAGATTCGGTAGTACCAACGAATTAGGTATTTATGAAATGACTGGAGCTGGCTTAAGAGAAGTAGAAAACCCCTCGGAACTTCTTATTAACCAAACAGACTCCGGTTTAAGCGGCTCGGCTGTAGCCTGCACTGTAGAAGGAATGAGACCCATCCTTATAGAAATCCAAGCCCTCGTGAGTACCGCAGTTTACGGAACACCTCAGCGGGTGACTACTGGATTAGATTCTAGAAGATTAAACATGCTGCTGGCGGTCTTAGAAAAAAGGTGCGGCTTTAGATTAGGGCAAAAAGATGTTTTCTTAAACATCGCTGGCGGAGTTCGAGTAGATGATATAGGAATAGATTTAGCAGTTATAGCGGCAATTTTGTCAAGTAATCTTGATATCGCAGTGCCCGGGAAGGTGGCGTTCTGTGCTGAAATAGGTTTATCAGGTGAACTGCGAGCTGTTAGTAGAACAGAACAGAGAATACAAGAAGCTGAAAAATTAGGGTTTGAAGAAATTATCATGGCTTACCAAGGTAAGAAAGAGACTAAACTTCCATCAGTAGATATTAAAGTAAGCACATTTAAGCGTGTAGAAGAAGTATTTAAGCATCTCTTTGGATAGGATCAAGTATAACCACTATCTCTCCCCTCACTCAGGCGGCAGTCAGTTCTTCATGAACCTCAACCACAACGCTAACCTCTTCGTGGATTTTTGAGAGTTCTCTGCAGACCACCACATTATGCGTTGCAAAACCTCCGTCTATTAATTGCACAAGTAATTTCACAATCCTATGTGGTGACTCATAAAGGATTACCGTTTGATCCAATAATTTAAAGCTCTCTATTTTTTTTACTCTCCCTTTTTTATGCGGTAGAAAACCCTCGAAATAAAATCTATCACACGGAAAGCCTGAGGCTACTACGGCAGGGATCATCGCTGTAGCTCCCGGTAAACATTCTACGGTAATGTTGTTTTGAACCGCGGCTCTGATTAGCATATAACCCGGATCTGAGATTCCGGGTGTTCCCGCATCACTTACTAAGGCTATTTCTGTTCCAGCTAGAAGAGCTTTTATATATTTATCTACTACTTTATGCTCATTATTCATGTGAAAGCTCTGCAGCTTAGCATCTATCTGATAATGGGATAATAACTTAAAAGTAGTTCGAGTGTCTTCAGCCAAAACCAAATCAACTGAAGAAAGAATCTCTACAGCTCTATAGGTCATGTCTCTTAAATTTCCTATAGGGGTAGGAACCACTGTAAGTTTAGCCATATTAAAATCTTCTTTTTATGAGTTCTTCGAATTTCTCATACACTTCTATTTCTTCCTCTATAGAAGGCTTAGTAATAAGAGTGCTGAATGTGTTTAACGCACTTTTCTCATCTGTCGACTCTCTTATTTTATCTAAAAGAATCTCAAAATTTTGAGCGTTGTTTCCGCAGAGCACTCTTATGAACTGAAATTTTTCATTTAAGGTTATAGACTTAGCTATGCTCTCAATAGGAGCATTCTCAAATTTCTCTGCTATAGTTTTCTTAGATTCTACTTCAGGTTTCTGTTCTTCACTCTCAACGGGTTTTACTTTTGGAGTTTCTTTTTTCTTTTTTTTAACTGGCTCATCAACAATTGTTTCTGTCTCCGACTGGCTCTTCTATTACTATCTTAACTGGCTTTTTTTTCTCGAGTACTTTTTTTTCTTCTACCTCTTCCTGAATATTAATCTCCTTCGATACTGCAGGTTTTTCTGTGGCTTCGGTGTCTATTTTAAATGGTTTTAGTTCTTTAACTGGAGCGGTTTTCTTCTCTAAAGCCTGGAATTCTAGAATAACCAATCGCTCATAAACATCTCTAGAAGAGCCTACTAAACCAGATAATTCTGTAGAAGCCATCTCTCCCGATTTAAGGGATTGAATCTTTTTTAGCAGTTCTGCTGCTACCTTTTCTAAGGGTAAATAGTCCATTTGTTCCGAAAAGGACAAAGATAGCATCTTACTAGATTAGCTGGAGTTATACCGACTATAAACTATTCAGTCCTTCTCTTAGTTTTTTAGTTAATCCCGAAACGACCAGCTCATAAGAATGGTTGGTGAGTTCTTTAACTAGACTGTCGCTAACGTCTGAGGCTGTTTTCAAGGAGTTCCAGTGCTTTTTATTCATGTGGTATCCTGGAATAATTCCTTTAAATTGTTCTCTTAATTCGATGGCTTTTTCTGGGTCACACTTTAAATTTATCTATTTGAAGGATTCTATATCTAATAAAGCGAAGATTTTATTCTGAACCTTGAACACTAAGGTTCTATTATCAAAAGGAAATTCTTCTGTAGCTCCCTTTAATGACAGGCAGAAATCTCTATAAACTTCAATATTCAAAAAAAGTTTATTTAGATACCTTAAATGCTAGTGTTAACTCATGAGTACTGTCACTGAAAGATTTTATGCTAGAAGTGGTAATGTCATACGCATAGCCTATAGATATTTGATCGTTATAGTTATACCCTGCGAACATCGCTATAGCATCATTCGTTCTATACGTTCCTCCTAACCATACTTTAGATTCATAAATCACTCTAAGGCTAAGGTCTGTTTTTAAAGGTGCCGGACTGACATACTTAGTTAAAATGGCTGGTTCTACAGCCCATTTATCTGAAAGCTCATGCTTATACCCTGCGGTAACATAATAGTGATCTTCTAATTTATTTCCTTCCTCAGCTATGCTTTCATACAGATCTAGATTGTTCTGCATTAGCTGCGGCAGAGTTACTCCAAAATAAAAGTCTTCTCGATATACAAGTGCTGAAAAACTCGCGTCAAAAACGAGTTGTGTTCTTTTTTCCGAAAACAACGCTGGGTCATCTGCTTGATCTAAATCAATTCTGGTACCGTCTATGGAAAATTGCAACGCTCCCCCTGCTACAGAAAGTCCTAGCTTCCATTTATCTGTTAGGTTTAAATGGTAGGCATAACTAAGGTTTAATCCCATTCTCCGCGTAGGCCCAGCATTATCAGAAAAAACAATCCCCCCAATACCTACTTTCGGGTTCTGAGTCATTCCCTGCACAGACAGATTAAATGTTCTGGGTGCATCTGTAATTCCTGTCCATTGGTCGCGGTTTAATATCCTAGCTTCAATAGCTGATTCTTTTCCCGCAAACGCCGTATTAATGGCGTAATTATTCAGCATAAACTGAGTAATTTGAGGTAATTGCTGACCGAACGACTCGAAAATAAAAACAGCTACAAAGCCTATTATAAAGGTTAATTTCTTCATTATCTTAGTATTGTTACAGGTCCGTCAGTAGTTAATTGAAAGCCTGGTTTATTAAAGTCTATTACGTAATAGTATGTTCCTATAGGTAGGCTGTCACCATTATACGTTCCGTCCCACGGTTGGTTATATCCTTGAGAATAGAACATTTCCTCTCCCCATCTATTATAAACCCAAACCTCAATAGAAGGATAGTTTTGGAGATTTCCTATTACCCAAACGTCATTAATATTGTCTGAATTTGGAGTAAATCCTGAGTGGATATCAACCTCTGGGGAAAGAGTCACTTGGGTAGAGTCTTCACTAACACAACCCTCTGGGCTGGTAACAGTTAACACGAAACTTTGAATGCTATTTACTACCAAATATGACGGGTTAAATAAACTACTTTCATTTAATAATTCAAAAGGGGCCCAAACCACTGTGTTCAAGTCGTCTGTGGTAGGGTTTCCTCCCAATATAACCTCATCTTCTAATTCAGCATCTTGGTCTTCTCCTGCGTCTGATTGAGGAAGCTCATGAATGGTTACTTCTACTGTATCTGTAACTACACATGGCCCATCTATTCCTGTGATAACTAACTCATAAACACCTGGTTCTTCTTGGAAAAAAACAGAGTTAGTCGTCGATAAAACATCTGTACTTGGAGGGTTTGTCCATTCAATGCTTTGTGCTTCTACAGATATAGTTTCTATTAGTTGTAAGTCTTCTGTAAAGCACCAAGAGATGTTCTGTGGAACTATAACTTCCAGTGTTCCTAATACTGGAATTATAACAGAAGCTATTTCTGTGTTACAATCGTTAGCGTCTGTTACGGTGAGCTGATAATCTCCAGCGCCTAATTCTGAAGGGTCTTCTTCTGTTGACTCTTCAGTTCCATTTAAAACCCATGAATAACTATAATTTAACATCCCGCCTGAAACGGTTGTTTCAAATGCTCCATCTGAACTAGTAGCACATGTAGCACCTATTATATTATCAAAAACAACCGTCAACAGCGGAAGCTCTGAAATAGTAAATGTGTCTTCTATTGTACATCCCATCGTATCTGAAAGATTAACAGCATAAACTCCTATAGCCAAGCCTGCAATGTCTTCTTCCGTGCTAAATAGAGTCCCGTTTAAGGTCCAAACAGTAGTATAAGGCGCATATCCGCCTGAAACCTCTAATGAAACCTCTCCATCATTGGTTCCGAAACAGTTTGTGCTATTTACGGTTTGACCAAGGTTTAACGGTCCAGGATCATTCAGTGCGTAGCAATCTGATATAACACAGCCAATAAAGTCCACGACCTCATAACAGTAAGCACCAATACTCATTTACTTTTTCAGGATCTTCTGAAGTAAAGCCATTAGGTCCTGTCCAGGTTAGAGTTAATGCTCCGACCCCACCAGAATACACAACATCTAGGGCTCCGTTTTCATCTCCAAAACAAATGATAGGCGTTTCAGAAAACTTCCGAGGTTAATTCTGGACTAGAGGTTATAGACGCAGTAATGTTAGCCATACAACCACTATTGTCAATAATGCTGGCAGTATAAACTCCAGTAGCTAACTCGGTAACCAATAGTTGGTCCGATACAAATTCAGCATCGCTATTCAGCCATTCTATGCTATATCCCGGATTCCCTCCTGAAATTTCAAGTTCTATTTGACCTTACTTCATGAGGACAAAAGCAAAGATTTCACTTAAAATGTTTTTAAAATAATTTCATCTAAAGATTATGAAGGCAAACCTCTTCAGTGTATGAACAACTATTAGCATCTGAAATTTCTAAAATATAGCAGCCTTCGTTTAAATCAGTTATTGACGCTTGGTTAGAGACCAGCCCATTTCCTGACCAGTTGATAATATATGGAGCTGTCCCGCCCGTAAGCAGAATGTTTGCAGCTCCTGTTCCTGTTTCTCCAAAACAGATATTAGTGACCTCTATTCCTTCAACTAATTCATTTGTAGATGCCACTTCATAAGTTTCTATTAATTGACAGCCATTACCGTCTGTAACTGTCACGGTGTATTCACCTTCGGTTAAACCATAAATATCTTCGTCTACACTAATGAAGCTGTTAGGGCCAACCCACTCAACAGAAAGTGTTCCCGCTAAATCTAACGCCTCTATTTCAATGGCCCCAGAATCATCTTGAGCACATAAAACATCCGTGATATTAGCGGTGACTTCTCCTTGATTGTTGGATAGATTTACCTCTGCAGTGTTAAAACAACCTCCAGAATCATGAACCTCTAAGTAATATGAGCCTGATTCCAAGTTGTCTAGCGTTGGCTCTTGTCCTATAAGGGTTGGAGTGTCTCCAATAGAATACCAGAAGAATGTATAATCAAGCCCTGATCCACCTACAGCACTTGCTGTTAATGAACCATTATTGGTTAAACATGTCGGTTGTGTTTCTATTACTTCTATGAGAATTTCATTGCCTTGGGCTATTGTAATCGTTTCTTCTATTGTACAATTAACCGCATCTGTAACGAGGACAGTATAAGTCCCTATACCTGCATCTGCTAAATCTTCATTTGTGCTAGTAACTTCACCTGTCCAGGAGAACGTGTATGGCTCTAACCCTCCAGTGACAGTAATATCTATATCTGTCGAGGTTTGGTTAACACAGAATAGTTCTGTAAAAGAAATATCCAGCGTTAATAAGTCTTCCTCTGTTATCTGATAAATTCCTTCAGTAATGCAGTCATTGGCATCTGTAATAAGTACGCTATATTCACCAGGAGTTAGGTCTGTAAGTGTGTCTAAATCCTCATCAGAATCCATCCAATCTATAGTGAAAGGTTCTGTTCCTCCTATGAGTTCTAATGCTATTACTCCATCTCCATTTCCGAAACAACTCACATTGATAATCGTTTCATTTATGCTAAATGAGTCTGGGGAAAGAACTGAAAATTCTTGGAGTGTATTACATCCTTCAGAATCATTAATGGAAGCTATATAATCTCCCGTTATAAGATTGGTAGGGTTGTATTGGTCATCTGCTATCTCGACTGGTCCAGACCAAGTTAAGATGTATGGCTCTGTCCCACTGGTTACAACAATTAATATCGAGCCGTTAGAGTCTCCCTGGCAGTTTACTCCACTTACCTCAGCATTTATTGAAACGGCCCCTGTATCTGAGATAAGAATAGTTTCAGAAACACTACACCCTTGGTCATCAGTGATTTCTACTGAGTATGTTCCTGAAGAAAGGTTTTCTATGGTAGTAATTAAACCATCTGTTAGAAGAACTCCATCATCAAACCACGAGATTTCTTCGATAGGATTATCAGAATCTATGTTGACAGACATACTTCCTGTGCTTACCGAACACTCAGAGTCTATACTAGAACTGTTCGGTGTTATTAATGTCCCAGAATTTACTATGAAAGTTTCAGTTGCAACACATCCGTTTAAATCTGAAACATTTAATGTATAATCTCCTGATGCTAACTCTAAAATGTCCTCATCATTAGAAGAGAAGCCTGTTCCACTCCAGTCAATTTGGTAGTCTAAAGTTCCCCCAGAAATAGACACCTCGATGCTTCCATTTTCCAGCCCTTCGCAGGTTTCACTCTGGATGCTCTCTAGAGTTATAACTAATTCTTCTGTTTCTAGTATTTCAAAGGTTTCATTAAACACACATCCGATTTCATCTGTAGCGGTTAGTTCATAAACGCCTGCAAACAAGTTTTCTATGTCTTGGGTTGGGCTTGTAAACCCTAACTCTTCATTTACCCAACTGTAATCGATAACTCCAGTAGCGTTTACTAGGGTAATGTCTATTGAGCCTGTGTTTTCACCATTGCAAAGCACACCGTTAAAGATTGTCTCTGATGAGAGTTCATATGGCTCTGTAATTTCAAACTCTACTTCTATGGCGCATAAATTAGCATCAGTAATACTCACCGTGTAAGATCCTGGTGCTATCTCTGATGCGGATAGTTCATCACTACCGTACGGCCATATAATACTATATGGCCCACACCGTCGTAGAAGCCCAGCTTGCACGGCGTGTCGAAGTGAAACACTCTGGCTGTGTCATATTAACATTAGCTGCTAGCTCGTTTATTAAAATAATTTCATAGGACTCTTCTTCCTCACACCCATTTTCATCGGTCACCGTGACAGTATATGTACCTGCTATTAGGTCTAGAATTTCTGTGTCTCCATCAGCTTCGATCCCTGTCCACTCTATAGTGTAAAGTCCTGTGCCTCCAGTAATCTCCAAAGAAATAACACCTAACTCCCCAAAGCAATTTGGTTGAGTTATTACCTCTACTATCTCTATGGCCTCTGGTGCGGTTATGAAATAGGCTTCCGTGACTTCGCATTCGCTATCGTCTATAACAGTTACGCTATAATCTCCTGCAGATAACTCTGTTAAAAGTGTCTCTCCTGGAGCTTCTATACCTCCCCATGCTATACCGTAAGGCTCTATTCCTCCTTCAATAGAAATTTCTATCGCACCTAAATCTTCGGAACAGTTTAAAACAGAAACATCTTCTGTAATTATAATCTCGTCTGGTGCGGTTATTTCAAAGGTATTGTTAAACTCACATCCATTATCATCTGTAAGAGTCACCTCATATACTCCTGCCGTTAAATTCTCTTGGGCTAACGAAGCGTCTAAAACGGGTGTCCAAACGGCTGTGTACGGCTCTAATCCACCTGATGCTTCTAATAAGATGCTACCCGTGTTTTCTCCATTACAAAGAACATTTGTCACCTCGCTAGATACAGCTAAAACTCCTGGTTCTGTTATCGTATAAACTTCTTCTGTGATGCAGTTAGAGGCATCTGTGACTTGAATTGTATAGTCCCCTGATGCTAAGTTCTCAACCAGATTTTGATCCGGAGCGTCTATTTCCAACCATATAAAACTATATGACCCTGCTCCACCTGTAATATTAACTACTTCTATAGTTCCCGACTGTAATACACAATCAGGCTGAGTCACTTCCGCTGTGATTATGATTTCATCTGGCAGAGTGATTTGATAAGACGCTGTAACTTCACAAAGGTTAGCATCTGTCACTGCTACCGTGTATATTCCTGTAGGTAAGTCCGTAATACTTTGCTGGTTAGGCGCTTCTATTTCAGCCCATGACACATCATAAGGCTCCTGTCCTCCGTTAATTTCTATCGAAATCTCTCCTTGCTCACCAAAACATAGCGGGTTGATTATAGTTTCAGTAACTTCCAGTTCTGGAGATTCCAGAATCTCATAAGCACTATTTTCCTCACACCCATTATCATCTGTAAGAGTCACTTCATATACTCCTGCTTGTAAATCAAATTGATTTAATTCAGTATTGTTTATCACATTACCAACCCATAAAACATTCAGGTTTCCTATTGGGTTAGACACCTCTAACTCTATAGAGCCTGTGCTATCGCCATTACAAAGAACAGGGTTGGTTGTTTCTACCACAGTTATTTCTAAAGGGTCTTCTAAAGTAACGGTTAACGACTCTTCGCAGCCTTGAGCATCTGTAATTAGAATATTGTAATCTCCAGAAGGTAAGTCTGATTGGATTAACTCATCAAAAACTCCCAACTCCACCCATTCGATTGAGTAAGGCTCAGACCCTCCAGAAACAACAAGCGTAATACTTCCTGATGATTCACCAAAACAAATCGGGTCTTCGAAACTTAGGTCTACTAATAAGGCTTCAGGCTCAGTTAACTCAAAAGGCACAGAAACCACACACCCTTCATCATCTGTTACGTCTACCACATAACTTCCAGCGATAAGGTTATCTAAAACAAACTCTCCAGGATTGGATTCTATGCTTGGAAGACTCGTAGAGTAAGGAGCGCTTCCTCCACTCACCGTCAGAAGAATAGCCCCTTCGGCTAAGCCGTTGCAAGAGATGTTAGTAATATCTTCCAGAACCTCCATTTCTTCAGGCTCATCTATAATAAATGTCTCGATATACTCACACCCAGCTCCATCCATCACTACAAGTTCATAAGTCCCTGCACAAATGTTTTCAATAAATTCAGCATTCGAAATGATGCCATTTACATCACTCCAAGTGAATGTGATTGGCTCCTGGGCTTGAATAATAGTCGAAGTTATACTGGCATTACAATTTTCGAAACAATCTATTTCTACTAGAGTTGTCTCCACTATAACTTCTTCTTGAGCCTCTAAGTTCAACGAAAGTGAACCAATGCACCCAAAAGCGTCTGTAACTGAAAGCTCATATACTCCTATTCCTAAATCACTCAAATCCTCTTCTATAGAAAATGGAACCCCTTCTTTAGTCCATGCTAGAGTGTACTCTGGAGTTCCTCCAGAAATAGAAACGCTTATAATTCCGGTAGTGTCACTAACGCATACTGGGCTTTCAGATTCATCAATAGTTACTATTAACTCACCTAAACCAACAATAGTAAACGTACTGTCTATTGAACAGTCTTCTGCATAAAGAATTTCCACTGAATAAGTTCCACTAGACAAATTAGAGATCGCGTTCGTGGCTTCATTGGTCGACCAATCTATATCGTAAGGCCCGCCGCCGCCGCCAGAAGTAACAAGTGGAGTTCCAAAATTATCACCAAAACATAAGAATCGGATAGCGGTTCATGTCTATGGAGTCCTCGTTTATAACAAAAGTGGTGTCTAATTGACAGTCTATTTACATCAGAAATCATAATCGTGTTCACTCCCGCACAGAGATTAAGGTTTTCCTGATTCATTCCCCCGTTAGAGTAGTCAAACGTATACAACCCTGTTCCTCCGAGCACAATAGGATTTGTGCTTCCGTTGCAAAGAGCATCACATGAAGGCATCGTTAGGTTTAATGTGAAAACAGCCAAGGGTGGCGGTTCTGCTATTTGAACATTTTCTACACAAATGACATTTTGTCCTTCGTCGGTAACTAATACTGTGTAAGTTCCAGCTCCCAGTCCAGAGTAAGTCTCTCCTGTATTGTCACCAGTCCCTCCAAACCACTCACAGACAAATGGCCCAACACCTCCTGTTACGACACACTGAACCTCTGCATCATCAGCGCCATTGCAGCTTATATCTGCTCCATTGTAATCGGAAATAACCTCTACAGTAATTTCAAATTCAGGATCACCACAAGGGTTCCCCGCTGACGAAAAGAAATGTACCGGAAGATCTGTAGAACCAGTAAATTCAGCTAACTCAGGAATAAATATCACATCAGCCTGAGATGACTCAACCTCTAATTGTTCATTCGATAAAAAAGACTTATTAGCCACTATAACACCTCCATTAGTGTGTATCAAATTCACTCCAGAAAAGATTAAATTGTCTGATACAATACTGGAGCTGCCCAAATTAATCATAGCATTGTGGAAATGAGCTTCTTTCTCTGGTTTCAAGGTTAAGTCTGATCTTAGTTCCCATTCTCCTTGAATAGAGATGTTCGAATTAAGACGAGAGGCTTGAAGAATTCCTGACCCAACTAGATGGATTGTTTCATCGCAAACTAATTTTACTTGGTTTCCTAAAACTAAGGATTCTGTTATTTGAATTCCTTGAGAGCCACAGACCAATTGAAGAGTGCCGTGACCGGTAATCTTCATGCCGTTTACTTGGCTAAGTTCTAGCGTTTGAGTCTCTCCTGCAGAGAGGTTCAATTGAATCTGCTGATTATAGCCGAAAGTGCTCGTTCCGAGTATACTCAGAATAAAAACGAGGGACTTTACTGAAGCAGTTAAAGATAGGGTGGTATAATTAGTCACTTGGATTCAGTTAGTTTATAAATAATAAAAATTGTTTTCTAATCGTATGCACTGCATTTAATTCCTTTTTTCTCTCCCCTTGGGCAGGCTTGAATTCCCAGCATAATCTCATGAGAGTTGGCTCCTCCCACTCTGAGTTTGTTTATTGTTCTATCATAGGCATAACCTATAGTTAAATACTTCAGAACAGCGACCTTCACCATTCCAGAGACTCCGTGCCCTCCTCTGAAAGACATCCCGAAACTCAAACAAATCATTCAAATCAAACAACAGGTTTACATCTGCCGCTAAAGGTGACCTGCTTACATGTCTAATATTTACGGAGGGTTTGAAAAAAAGGTTGTCATTTACTGGAATAGATTTACCAAGAATTAAATAGGAGTGCCGTCTAAAACGGCTGCCCGTTCCAAAACTGGTGAACTTATTCTCTATTATGTTTCTAGCCGAAAACCCGATATACCTATCCTGACTTTGGTACCAAATCCCCATACCTATTTGAGGAAATAGCACTTGACTTTGAGACGCTGAAATGGCTGGGTCAGAAAAGTCTTCTGCTGTAACTTGTCCAACATCCAATCTGTGCTGACTAAATCCTAATGAAGAGCCTAGCGAGAGCATGTTTTTCTTGTTCACTTTAATGTGATAGGAATATGACCCCGAAAGTGATGTAAATCCCATAGGCCCTGACTCGTCTGTTTCTACTTTTATTCCTACACCATGAAAGTTAAATCTCTTTTTTCCAAAACTTCCGTTAACTCCAATAAAAGTTGACTTGGGTTCTCCTGGAAAGCCTAGCCATTGCCTTCGGTAACCCATTCTTAAATCGAGGCATGATTGAGAACCTGCTGCGGCAGGGTTAATGCCAAATAAGTTAAAATTATAGTTTGTGTAAATTGGTAACTGTTGCCCCTCAGCAGCAATAAATGAAACCAAGGTTATAATTAGCGCTAATATTTTCATTTCTAATTTAGTATGACCACAAATCCTACTATCGGTTCTGAGGTTACCTCTAAGGAATTTAATTCTATTACATAGTAGTAGGTGCCAGCAGCCAATTTTTTTCCCTCATTAGTCCCATCCCAGGGAACAGAGTAACCAATGCTTTTATATACCACCTGGCCCCACCTGCTGTAAACATTGATCAACGCTCTCTCAAAACCTTCAATTCTAAGGATTTTCCAAAAATCATTATAACTGTCGCCATTCGGTGAAAACGTATTAAGAACCGTAATAGCCTGTTCTACTGTAACAGTGATTACATCAGAAACAGGGCAGTCTCCTACCTGCGCAACCGCCTCATATACCGTTGTACTGGAAGGTGTCGCTATTGGAAATTGGGATTGAAAATCATCTAAGGTGCTCTGAGGAGACCATACATAATTCTGCTGGCCAAATGTTACTGTAGCTCCATAAACCTCTAGCTCTGAACTTAGGCCTAGTGAAATGCTATCATCGCAGCAAGCATTAATTTCTAAAGGCGCACCAGTAAGCGTTAATTCTATATTACACCCAAAATCAATTGAAGTTGGATCTATACCTAAAACTAAAATATACGTAGTGTTTGGCTCTAAAGCTCCTGAGCTAAAGATAAAAGAATTAGAATTAGACACACACGCGCTTATCACTGTGAGACCAGCACATGGATCAGTTCCGCTAGTAGGCTGGAATATTCCCGCATTTACGGCTAAGTTCAACCCTTCATCAATACAACTCTCAATAAAAATGTCTGCCTCTATTTCATAAGGAAGAAATCCAGTTGGATTGTCAGCACTATTGTTCGTGGTAAACTCATAAAATATACTTTGAACAGCAGTAAAACACGGGCCATTAAACCCCCCAGAGAAACTAGTAGAGTCTATAATTTCAGTCACTCCAGAACAGGCTGTAATGGGAGAGGAACAGTCTTGACCGCTCATCGCAGAAGACCAAACAATAAATAGTATATAAATAAAAACACACCTCATGACGGGATTATTAAAGGTAACGTATAATAAACGGAAGGCTAGCTGTAATGGTATTATTATACACAGGTTTCTGTGTACAAGGAGAAACAGGGATAGCCTAGTCAAACGTAACCATAACTTCCCCTTTGTCTATGGTGTCTCCTTTATTTACTCTGATTGATTTTACCCTAGCTCCGGTAGGCGATTTTATTACATTCTCCATTTTCATAGCCTCCAAAATCACGATTACGTCACCTTCTGCGACCTCTTGCCCTTCCGACACCAAAACCTTTAGAACTAGCCCAGGCATCGGAGCTTTAATTTCTTTTAACTTTTTAATCCCTCCATTAGAGATTCCTAGTTCCTTAAGAAGAAGGTCAAACTCACTTTGCTCTATTACCTCTATAACTTGACCCGCTATTATAAAGGTGTTTTTTTTACTGTCGGCAGAGTAATCATCCAACACGATGCTAAAAGAATTTCCGTTTTCATCTATTACACTCCAGCTATTCGGTGATATTTCTGAAACATCCCATTTATAAACCTCCCCATTAACTTCTCCAGTTAATCCGTCATCACTGGTTTTTCTCAGCTCTAGAGCTGTTTTATCGTTAAAGAGTGCTTTTATCATTTCAGTGTAATTTCAGGCAAAGATGCGAAAGATTGAATATTAAAATTAACTGTTCTTGAATTAAAGTAAAGCGTTGCAACACTAACCTAAGAAAGACGATCCCTTTGGAGAGGAACTGAAATTATGAATGTTTCAGCTTTTCGTGGGTTACTGTCTTCTCGAAAAATCTATTCTCTAGTGCTACAAGAAAAAAACATACCCGAAATCAAGTGCTTTGGGAGCCGTAATGAACACAAAGGAACTAGCACACTAGAGGAGGTTGTTGTTGTAGGACACGAGTGCTTCTAGAGCGACAGAAACTCGTAATGTAACTGGAGCTATCCTTCCTATGCGATTTAAGCGTTTCGGAAGATTTGGAAGGAAAGGTCTGTTATAGGTTCTATACTGCTTGATGTAAAGCCATACTTCTATGCTACCAAAGAGCTCATACTGGATGCCAAAGGAATGGAAATATCCGAAGTAAGTTTGGTTGAGGAGAATGGTTTTGTCCCGCTAGAATATACCTACGACAGTGAGTTTCTTAATGTACAGTTAGACAAGGAATACACTCGCTCAGAAGTATATCGGCTCAGAGATAAACTATACCGCTTTTCCAGAAAAGGTAACTTCAAAAGGAAGTAGTGCTATTTCCTTAGCCCAAGGGATATATTTTATTAATCCAGACTCTACTGAGGTTAATAAACTTACGCAAATATGGACTCAAGGAGAAACAGAAGCCAACAGTGTGTGGTTTCCGACTATCGATAGTCCAAACGAAAGGCTTACTCAAGAATTAAAAATAACCGTTCAAGAGAAATATAAAACACTATCAAACGGAGCTTTAATCTTCTCTAATTATAATGGTGACGGAACACGCACAGATTACTGGAGACAAGAGCTACCCCATGCTCCATATTTAGTAATGATGGCTATAGGTGATTACTCTGTGGTTAGCGATTCTTGGGAAAACGCAAATAACGAAGACATAGCAGTAGATTACTACTTAGAAGCTGAATATGCTCCTTACGCAAAAGATATCTTCGGGAATACCCCTGAGATGCTTACTTTTTACTCTGAGGTGTTAGGTTTTCCTTATCCATGGGATAAATACAGTCAGGTAATCGTCCGTGATTTTGTGAGCGGAGCAATGGAAAATACTTCTGCTGTTATCCATGGTGATTTCTTGAATGCCACAGATAGAGAGTTATTAGATGGTGATAATGAAGCTGTGATCGCTCATGAGCTATTTCATCACTGGTTTGGTGACTTAGTTACTTGTGAAAGCTGGTCTAATCTTCCTTTAAATGAGTCATTTGCCACTTATGGCGAGTACCTGTGGGAAGAGCATAAATATGGTAGATATGCTGCTGATTTGCATGGAATGAATTCTATGGCAGGATATTTAGCTGAATCCCAAACAAAGCAAGAAAACTTGATTCGGTTCTATTATGAAGATAAAGAAGATATGTTTGACGGGCACAGCTATAACAAGGGTGGTAGAGTGCTTCATATGCTGCGTTATTTTCTAGGTGATGCTGCGTTTTTCTCTGGTTTAAAACTTTATTTAGATGATAATCAATTCGAATCTGTAGAAATTCATCAGTTAAGGCTAGCCATGGAAGAGGTAAGCGGAAAGGATTTAAACTGGTTTTTTAACCAATGGTTTTTAGGAAGCGGTCACCCTGAGCTTACGATTGACTATGATGTGAATGACTCCCTAAACACACTGACAGTTCTAATAGAGCAAACACAGGAAGGCCTATTCAGGCTCCCGTTAGAAGTCGATGTTTACACAGATTCTGGCGTTAAGAGACAACGAATAGACATTAGACAAAGACAACAAGAATTTATTTTACCTTATGAGGGGGTGTTTTCTTTTGCTAATCTAGATGCCGAAAAAGTATTATTAGGAACCAAAAAAGACAATCGGCCTGATGCTTGGTGGCCTCTAGCTTATAATAATGCTAAAGTCTACCTAGATAAGAGTGAGGCTTTAGATTATTGTTTAAGCTCAAGTGACCCTGAGTGTATAGCTTGCTTGGAAGATGCGTTATCTGATTCGTTTTGGAAAATTCGACAGACGGCTCTTAAAGGAGCTAAAAAACTAAAGGAGATTTCTCCTTTAGAGTTTAGAAAGGAGCTGCTCAGCATGGTTAAGAAAGACCCGAAATCACTCGTTAGGGCTAAGGCTATAAAAACATTGTCTAAGACCTATAACGAAGAAGATTTTTCTCAAGTATATGCCGAAGCTCTTCAGGATAGAAGTTACGCTGTGATGGCACAAGCCCTAAAGTCTATAGTGAACACCAATACAGCTTTAGGGTTGGTTAAAGCTAAAGAATTAGAAAATGAAAAAAGTCAAAAAGTCAAAGGTTCTATAGCGAATATTTATGCAAAGCATGGAGACGAATCTATGAATAAGTTTATGGTAGAAACCCTTCAAAGTGCATCAGGTTTTGGGAAATTCGGTTTAACTGGAACTTATGCTAACTATCTAAAGAACCAAAGCTCTTCATTCATAGCTCAGAATTCAGGAGAACTAGAAAAGATAGCGGTAACTCCCGGAACTTGGTGGGTTCGTTTAGCTGGTTATAATGGTTTAAAGGCTGTCCAGCAAGAACTAGATAGCCGAGGCCTTGAAGATGTCGAAGCAATGGAGGTTTCAAGCTCTATCAAAGAAACCATAAAAACCCTGCTAGAAACAGAAGAGAACGAACAAATAAAATCTATAATAACCCCGTAAATGGCAGGAATATATGTTCATATTCCTTTTTGTAGGAAGGCCTGTCATTATTGTGATTTTCATTTCAGTACTTCCTTAAAAACGAAGGCTGGTGTTTTAAATGGTATACATCTGGAGGCGTTGCAACGTAAAAAGTCTTTAGCTCACCAAGAAATTAAGACGATATACTTAGGTGGAGGAACCCCTAGTCTTTTAAACTCTAGTGAACTGGAAAATATCCTCAAGGCAATTTATACCCATTACTCGGTTTCTTCCACTCCGGAAATTACGTTAGAAGCCAACCCTGAAGATATCACGGATGCTGTTGTGAAAAACTGGATTAAACTGGGGATAAATCGTTTATCCATAGGGGTTCAATCGTTCAATGAAGACATCCTCTCCTGGATGAATAGGTCACATAATTCCACTCAGGCAGCCTTATCAGTTAAAATTGCTCAGGATGCTGGAATATCTAATATATCTATCGATTTGATTTATGGTGTTCCTCATAGAACTCCTAAAGATTGGATGAGCGAACTTAAGTCTGCTATAAGCCTAAATACGCCTCACATTTCCTCTTACTGCTTGACAATAGAGCCAGAAACGGTATTTGGTAAAAAAGCTGCTAAAGGGGAGGTTTTGGCTTCGCCTAACTCGGCAAGCTCAGCAGAGTTTATTACTCTGGTAGATAATTTAAAAGATGCGGGCATTCATTTCTATGAGGTGTCAAACTTTTCCAAGCTTGGATTTGAATCGAAGCATAATAGCAATTACTGGAACCGGGTGGATTATTTAGGCTTAGGCCCTGGGGCGCACAGTTTTCTCGATGGAACCAGAAGCTGGAATGTTTCTAATAATGCCCTGTATGCTAAGGGAGTGAAAACAGGCGCGCTTGTTTCCCAATCGGAAACTCTTTCGAATATAGATAGTTACAATGAGTATGTTATGACTAACCTTCGAAGAAGAGAAGGGATAGACCCTAAGTGGATTGCTAATAATTATGGAGTAACTATTTCTCTAAATTTTCAGGATATCCTTACTAGATACGAGGATTCTAAAGACCTTTTAATCTCAGAGAACTCTATAAAATTAACACAAAACGGGTTTCTTTTGGCAGATAGAATCGCAAGTGATTTATTTTTAACCCATGACTAATATAAAAGCTAGCATCCTAATTAATGGAGTTGAGTTCGAGGCTAACCTTCAAGAACCTCTAGATATTTCTATAGAACTGTCTTCTGAAAAAAACCCTCAAGCATGGTACGTAGATCTACCTAAAATTACTCCTGTTATGACAGACCACTTTACAGGAAGTGTGGCTTTAGGCGGGGCTGTTAATTTTAGAAACATTTTCTTTAATCCTCATGGCCATGGAACACATACAGAGTGTGTGGGCCACATCAGTAAAGAGGTTCATTCTGTGAATGACTCTCTAAAAACCTTCTTTTCTGATGCTTCATTAATAACTATAAATCCGGATACTCTGAAAGAAAATGATAGGTGGATGGAAAAAGGAGATTTGGTTATTACGAGAGACCAACTAGAATCTCAATGGGATGGGAGCTCTGAGTCATTAATCATTAGAACCTCACCTAACACTAAAGAAAAAAAGGAAAAAAACTACAGTGATACCAACCCGCCATATATTCATCCTGACGCTATGGAATACATAGCTTCTACTGGAGTCAAACATTTACTTTTAGATTTACCTTCTGTAGATCGTGAAAGTGATGAAGGGAAGCTAATCGCACATCGAATATTCTGGAATTACCCTGCAAACATGAACCTCGAAAGAACGATCACAGAAATGATCTTTGTAGGTAATAACATTCCTGATGGAACATATCTATTAGAGCTTCAGGTGGCTTCGTTTAATAACGATGCCTCACCATCACGACCGGTTATTTATACCTTAAAGGTTAAGTAAAATGTGGTGCCCTCATCCTTTTTAGTTTTAAACCAGATTTCACCTCCATGGTTTTCAATTATGTTTTTTACCATAGCCAAGCCTAGCCCCATACCTTTGGATTTAGTAGTAAAATTAGGGATGAAAATATTTTCTTGAATCTCTTCTGGAACACCTGATCCATTGTCTTGAATCTCAACCTTCACCATGCCATTGTACTCCTTTAAATAGATGCTTATTTCACCTTTTCTATCGACTGGTATAGCCTGTATAGCATTCTTTAGTAAGTTGTTAAACACCCGCAGTATTTGGTCTTTATCGGCTGTGATGTTTGTGTGCTCGGTTTGTGTGGTAAATGTCATCTCGACATCTGACTCCAAACTAAATATTTGAATAGCATCTTCTATGACAGCGCTCAATTCGATATTTTGTTCTTTAGCCTTTGGCATCTGCGCAAAATTTGAGAACTCATTTGCGATATTAGTCAAGGTGTCTATTTGGTTGATTAACGACACCGCTGTGTTCTTGAATTTATCTTCCCAATCTGGGTCCTTGTCATCCATGGCCCGCTGCAAATACTGTATTCTCAGCTTCATAGGAGTCAATGGGTTTTTTATTTCATGCGCTACTTGTTTAGCCATCTCTCGCCAAGCGCTTTCTCTTTCTGACCGAGCAGTTGCTATAGCACTCTTTTCTGCTTCTTTAAGCATCCTATTGTACTCTGTCACCAAGGATCCTATTTCATCATTGGTTTCCCACTCTAAGGGTGTGTTTGTTTTTCCTAAATCAACTCCTTTCATTTTATCCCCTATGCGTTGCAATGACTGAGTGATATAATTCGACAGCAGCAGCGCGAGAATACTGGCGGCTATAAATAAGCCTACGTAAATTAAAATAAGGTCTATTAGGAAGTTTTCTATTTCTTGTCTGTTCTCGTTTTGAATATCAAAATAAGGAATATTGGTTACGGCTAATGGCCTTCCTTCCAAATCACTGAAATGCCAATAAGCCAAGTAAAACTCGTCATTGTCTTTCCCTTTTTCGAGTACAATTCTCACATCTCCATCTGTAAGCTTTTGAAGAATAGAGGTCGAGACTTTTTGAGGAATACCTTTCTCAGTAAAAATATTAGGGTTGCTAGATATCAAGAGCTTCCCGCTTAAATCGTACAGGTTTAAATCCAAATTATGTACATCGGCTAGTTCACATATTTTATCACTAAAAATAATAGGAATAGAGTCTGTGTTGACTTCTCCTTGTTGTTTTAGAAAGTAGTCCATACTGGCTTGTATCGCTTTTTCTTTTCTCTCTAGTCTTGAAGAGTGGTATGCCTCATTACGACTCTTAAAGTTAGTATAGGCGAATATTCCTGTAGCAAAAAAAGAAACCAGTATCATGGCTATAATCGAAAGGTATATTCTTGTTTTTAAATTGAGTCGTTTCATGGAAATATTGCAACGCAAAAATTACGCCTTTCTGAATAACCAAAAGCCTTTAAACAAAAAACCCCGTTAGAAGCTCTAACGGGGTTTTAAATATTATAAAAGCCGCTTAACCATTCAGTGCTTCTGCACCTCCTACTATCTCTAGTATTTCGTTCGTAATAGCTGCTTGTCTAGCTTTATTATAGAATAACTTTAGTTCATCTTTAATGTCCTTAGCGTTATCTGTCGCTTTATGCATGGCCGTCATTCTAGCTCCGTGCTCACCGGCATTGGAGTCTAAAATTCCTTTGTACAACTGGACTTTTAAGGATCTCGGAATTAACTCAGTAATAATTTCTTCTTCCGAAGGCTCATAAATGTAATCAGTGCTTTGGTTGGCAGCGGCTCCCTCTGGCGGAAGAACTGGTAAAAACTGTTCCGTCATCACAATTTGCACCGCCGCATTCTTAAACTTATTATATACCACTATTACTTTATCCCAAGTTCCATCCTTGAACTGATTCATGACCTCGTCTGCTATTTTAGCTACATTGTCAAATGTCAATTCACCATAAACTTCATAAGGACGCTCACCAAATCCATCCAAATGAATTTCCTTCGTTTTGGTGTAGTGCTCGTGTGCTTTTTTACCGATGGGAAGAACCTTAATATTAGCGTCTGAATACCTACTTTTAATCTTAGTTATTTCCTTAATAATAGAACTGTTAAATCCTCCACATAATCCTCTGTTAGAGTTTATAGCTACGATTAACATATTATTAGAGCCTCTTTCCTCAGAATAAACACCTTCTGTGCTTTCTACATTAGAAGCTACATTAGATAATATCTCCTGAAGTTTTTCAGCATATGGTCTCATTTGAGTAATAGCGTCTTGGGCTCTTTTTAATTTAGCCGCAGAAACCATCTTCATAGCAGAGGTTATCTGCATAGTACTGTTTACAGACGAGATTCTATTTCGTATTTCTTTTAAGTTAGCCATATCCCCTTATTCTGAGTTAGGTTTAGTAAGTAGCCGATAAATCTGCTACTACTTTTTCTAAAGTTGCGCTTATCTCACTAGTAAGTTTACCTGTTTTTAGAGCGTCTAAAGTATTTTGGTGATTAGCCCTCATAAAGTCGATAAACTTCACCTCGAATTCTTTAATCTTCTTTACAGGAACTGATCTAAGTAGCCCTTTAGTTCCAGCATAAATAATAGCTGTTTGCTCTTCTACTTTCATAGGCGAGTTCTGAGCTTGCTTAAGGATTTCTACGTTTCTTTTTCCTTTTTCAATTACAGATAAAGTCGCTTCATCTAAATCCGAACCGAACTTAGCAAATGCTTCTAATTCTCTATATTGAGCTTGATCTAACTTCAATGTTCCAGATACCTTCTTCATAGATTTTATCTGTGCGTTCCCTCCTACTCTAGATACTGAGATACCAACATTAATAGCTGGCCTAACACCTGCTAAGAATAAATTGGACTCTAAGAATATCTGACCGTCTGTAATAGAAATTACATTCGTAGGGATATATGCAGATACATCTCCTGCTTGAGTTTCGATAATTGGCAGAGCTGTTAGTGAACCACCTCCTTTAACTATTCCTTTAAGAGAGTCTGGAAGGTCATTCATGTCAGCTGCTATAGCGTCTGATGAATTAATCTTAGCTGCTCTTTCTAAAAGTCTAGAGTGTAAGTAAAACACATCTCCTGGGTAGGCCTCTCTGCCTGGAGGTCTTCTTAGAAGAAGAGATACTTCTCTATATGCTACTGCTTGCTTCGATAAATCATCATAAACAATAAGTGCTGGTCTCCCTGTGTCTCTAAAGAATTCACCGATAGCAGCTCCAGAGAATGCAGAGTAATACTGGAGAGGAGTTGGCTCAGAAGCTGTGGCGGCTACTACTACCGTGTAAGGCATAGCTCCGTTTTCTTCTAATGTTTTTACTGTTTGTGCTACTGTAGATCCTTTCTGACCAATAGCTACATATATACAGAATACTGGCTCACCAGCATCGTAAAATTCTTTTTGATTGATAATAGTATCAATAGCTACAGTAGACTTTCCTGTCTGTCTATCACCAATAATAAGCTCTCTTTGACCTCTTCCTATTGGAATCATGGCATCGATAGCCTTTATACCTGTTTGCATAGGCTCTTCTACCGGCTGACGGTAAATTACACCTGGCGCCTTTCTTTCGATAGGCATTTCGTATAGTTTTCCTTCTATGGGTCCTTTACCGTCTATTGGTTCTCCAAGAGTATTGACAACTCTACCTAACATTCCTTCACCTACATTAATAGAGGCGATAGTTCCTGTTCTTTTAACAGAAGATCCTTCTCTTAGGTTTCCTGAAGGTCCTAGAAGTACAGCTCCTACATTATCCTCTTCTAGGTTAAGTACGATGCCTTTTACCCCGTTTTCGAATTCAACAAGCTCTCCAGCTTGTACGTTAGATAATCCGTAGATTCTAGCAATACCATCTCCAACTTGAAGAATGGTACCTACTTCTTGTAGTTCCACTTCAGTTTTTACTCCGGCAAGTTGCTCTCTTAAAATTGCAGAAACTTCTGCTGGTTTTACTTCAGCCATTTTTTCTTGGTTTTACCTATTATTAATTTCTTAGAATCCAGGTACGTATAGATTCTCTGTAAATTCTCTTCTTAATTCTCTTAATTGTGTGCTTACTGATGCGTCTATCATCTGGTCACCCACTTTGAGTATATACCCGCCTATCAAGTCTGGGTTTATTGTCTCTTTTAAGTCTGATAACCCTGGAGCTAATTTCTGAAGAACCTCCTCTACTTTTGCTTTAGTCTCAGCGTCTAATGGCGCAGAAGAAATTACCTCAGCCTGAGAAATGTTTTTAAACGCTTTATACTGAAATAAAAACGCATGAGCTATTCCTCCTAGCAATGCCTCTCTTCCTTTGTTGGTAATAAGAGCGATAAACTTAGCTGTCATCTCTCCTACGTTTCCTGAAAAAATCTGAGTTAAAACCTTAGCTTTAGCATCTGGTTTAATAACAGGACTGTTCAGCATAACACGAAGATCTCTGCTTCCTTCAATAGTTTTAGCCAGATTAGACATGTCTTCAAACACCTCTTCAACCTTATTCTGTTCTATAGAAAGATCAAGAAGTGACTTCGCATATCTATTAGCCGCTTTAGTGATTTTCATCTTAATTCAGCTTTGATTCGTTTAAAAGCGTATCTATAAGCTCCTTTTGACTTCCGTCTTCAGAAAGCTTCTGTCTAACTACTTTTTCAGCTATATCTAAAGAAAGAGAAGCTACCTTGTGTTTTTATATCAGCAATAGCAGCTTTCTTCTGAATTTCTATTTCTTCTCTAGCGGAAGCTATCATTTTAACTCCTTCTTCCGAAGCAGCCGTTTTGGCATCAGAGATGATGTCATCTCTAGTGTCTCTAGCTTCTTTCATGATAGCGTCTCTCTCTATCATCGCTTCCTTTTTAGCCGCCTCATTATCTGCCTGAAGGGCTTGCATTCTTCTTTCTGCTTCTTCAGCTCCCTTTAGGGCAGCTTCTATAGATTTCTCTCTTTCGTCTACCGCATCTAGGATAGGCTTCCAAGCAAATTTCTTTAGAAGAAATAATAAAAGAAGAAATAACAAGGTTTGCCATACAAACAAACCAAGTGAAAAGTCATTAAGTAATTTATCCATTTTCTATATAATTTAAAAACTCATCTGCAGCCAACCGCTGCAGATGAATCTAAAAAACGTTTGGTTTATGATACAGCGAATAACGCTGCGAAACCAATTCCTTCAATAAGTGCAGCTGCGATAAGCATTGCAGTTTGAATTTTGTTTGTTGCCTCTGGCTGACGAGCAATTGCATCCATTGCAGAACCACCGATTCTACCAATACCAATACCTACTCCAATTACAACCAATCCGGCTCCTACCATTACTGGAATTTCCATGTCTATATATATTTACTTGTTAATAAATTCAATTCTTAATTTCACTAGTGAGCGTGCGCCTCGTCATGGTGCTCGTGCTCTTCAGCAGCGAATCCAAAATAAAGTGCAGCTAGCATAGTAAAAATGTACGCTTGTAGTAACGCTACTAAAACTTCAATTAATGAGATGGCAAACGCTAATAAAAAGGAAAGACTTCCTCCCATCATGTTTCCAAATATGTATATCAACCCAACTAAACTCATTAATACAATGTGACCTGCTTGCATGTTGGCATAAAGTCTAATCATTAATGAGAAAGGTTTTATAAAAATTCCTAATATCTCAATTGGTATAAGGATGATATATAACACAGCTTTTCCATACCAAGGCATCGCGTTTCCTAATGGATTAAACAAGTGCATCCAATAATCTTTAGTTCCAGTGAAATTAGTGAACAAGAAAACCAGCAGAGCTAGAGCAAATGTGACAGCAATGTTTCCTGTTACATTAACTCCAAGCGGCGTAAGTCCGAAAATATTTAAGAACCAAACAAAAAAGAAGATTGTTAAGAGAAAGGGTAAATATTTTTTATACTTCTTCTCTCCAATATTAGGTCTAGCGATATCGTCTCTTACGTAGAGAACAATAGGCTCCATAAATCTCCCCACTCCTTTTGAAATTCCTCCATTAGCCGCATATGACTTTCCTAGACTTCTAAAAAAAAATAGCAACAGTAAAAAAAATGCAATTAGCATGCAAGCTACATTTTTAGTGATTGAAAAATCTAATGGAAGTATTCCATTTTTCATTTCTGTTCTGTAAATCTTGGCGTGGTCTATTTTGTAATATTTCCCGCTGCTTTCTGCTATTCCTTCGTGATGACCGTGGTCATCTGCAAATTTGTTTGATGAAAACACATGTAACCCTTCATCGAACAAAATAACTGGAAGAGGAAATGAAATACCCGCCTTATCCCAAATACCGAAGTGGTAGGTATCTTCCAAGTGATGCATTATATACGACTTAATTTCTTCTTTCGTATCTACGGCATCATTTTGGTGGCTTGTGGTGTGCTCATTGTGGTCAGAATCTGAGTGATCAGAATCTTGGGAAGATGCGAAAACCGGAGTGGTTAAGGCAGTTAAAATCAGTGCTTTCGCGAAGTTTTTTAATCTCATTTAGAGCTACAGATTGACGTCTTTCAAAAATCGGTGCAAACGTACGAATTATTTTATGTTTAAACCACATTCTCAAAGAGAAATTATAAGACAAAGCTTCCTTTGTTGAGCTTCATAGATGTTGCTTGGTTTTGCAACGCGAATCTTTAATCTTTCATAAGTACTCTCACCATATAAAAGACCTCGAAAAACAAACACACTCCATACGGAACAAAAAACTCTGCAAACTCAAGGCTTGAGATTAACCCGTCTGCTGAGTATCCTGGTCTAAAAAGAATGAAGAATAAAATTATTTTCACCAGACTCCCAGCTAAAAAGAAAAAGCCTAAAGACGCCATATGTTTCTGTTTGAGAAACATGAGTGTACTAAAAATAGTTAGCGTAATAATTCCATTAAATAGGTAAGTCCAAAACAAACCTTGGCGTGTTATGGCGTCCCACAACTCATTATTCTTTAAAATAAAGATTTGACCGTAAGAAACGATGGAAAGTATAACCACTAAGAAGGAAAAAAATTTAATAATTACCTGTAAATCAGTTCTCTTCATTTAATTTATTTACCTGTCTTAATAATTGCCATAACGCGAGAACCACTGCTGAAAGCGTACAAATGATGGTATACCAATTTTTATCTAAGGGGCTTTTTTCGTCAAGCCATTTTCCTAAGTAAGCTCCCAAATAAATAGTTACTCCCATTTGTAAGCCTGCGCTTGAAAGAACTAAGTAGCGATTAGACCGCTTGCTCTTGTTGGGTTTTTTCACTTGCTTTAGGTTGGTTCATCTCCTTCACTTTTCCCATGTTACATGTTCCTGTGAAAACAGCTCCTGGTTCAATAGAGATTTTATCTGTATAAATGTCTCCTTCTACTCTAGAGGAGGCCTTTAAACTTAATAACTGTCTTACAATAATTTTTCCCGAGACTATCCCTTCGATTTCTGCATTCTCGCAGGTAACATCTCCTTCTATTCTTCCTGAAGCACCCAACACAAGTTTACCGGTAGTCATCAAGTTTCCATTCAAGCTTCCATCTATTCTAATATCGCTTGTGCTCTTAAATTCACCTGTAATCCTAGAATCCTCTACGATTCTATTTAGTACTCCTTCTGCTGTGCTTTGACTATTCCTGGCCATGGTCTTGTGTGATTTCTATTTTAAATACTTTTCTTGGAAAAACTCATTATACTTCTCGGGGTCTCTATCTTTAGTAAGTGCTGAAAAGTTAGACTTACTGATAGCAAAAGTATAATAATTCAACTGATTTAAGTCCCCTAGTATGTTCTGGTTTACTTTAAAAGCGTTATAATAGATCATTGCTGAGTCTTCGTTTTCGAAGTCCCGCACATAAATCATTTGGTATTCTTTACCCAATACTCTAGTTTTCACATTTAGGCTGGACGACTTAAAGAATGTAGCATTAAAGTTCGCAATGTCTGATTGAGCTTTATTTACTTTCCCTCCCTCTAATGGAACTAATGTTATTACATAGTGCCCCATTCCACTTCTAAAGGAGTAGAGGTTCGGTCTGCTCTTGGGTTCTTCTTTGGTGATTTTCCCACTTAAAATATCTAAGTATCTCTGGGCTGTTTTTCCTTCTTCGGTTTCTTTATACTCACTAACTGTGGTTTCAAGGGCTGATTTATATGCCTCTGGGGCTCCTCCAAACATGCTAGACATTTCACCTATAGCTAATGCTTTTATCAAATAATATTTAGGTAAAAGATGGTTTTCTTCTTCGTTATTAATTACGGCTGTGGCGTCTTGAATAACATCATTAAACCGCTCTCTTCTATATTTATCGAAAAGTATTTCATAAGCCGCCACTTCCTCTGCTTCTCTAATTTCTTTTATAGATTGGAATTCTGGGTTGTCTATTAGAATTGTATACTCAGAGTCTGGGTATCTCGATTTAGTTTGTGCTGCCCAATGAGCAGAATTACAGGTTTCACAAAACGGATTAGAATACCCTCCTTGTTCTTTAGATAAGTATGTTCTATATAGTTGATAATAGGTCACTGGGTGAAAAGTGCTTTCTTCCCCTTCTGTCACTAACACCTCGAATGATTCCACAGCATTCTCGAAATCATCTAGTTTTTCTTTATAGATTAATCCTGCATTATACCTGGCTTCGGCTCTTTTTTCTACGCTTACTGAGACAAGCTCTGGGGAGCTGGGTATGTCTGCTAAATATTCTTCAAAGGGCCTTCCTTCCTCTATTTCTTCCCTTATCACTTCTTCTTCTACAATTTCTTCCGTTGTGGTTCCAAAGCTTTGTTTGTTTTTTCTTCTCCAATCGTCTTCTAATTCTCTCTCGCCCCAAACATCCGCGAAATTTGTTTTTCCTGATGTTCTTAAGGTGGGGTTCCAGGGCCAGAAATCACCTACGCTTGTAATTTCATCACCACTTTCTAAAGCATCCAAAATTCTCTGTCGCTCCTCTTCCCTTTTTCGAGCGTCTTCCTTCATAATTTCTTCAATCCTCTTTGTTAAATCTTCCTCGGATAAAGAGGCTAACTGAAGAAGGCTGTCCTCTCTTTCAATAATTCTTAGATTAGTAACTAATTCCGTAAGGCTGGCTGCTTTGTTGGTTATATCCTTAAACCTTGGGTGGGTTTCTTGGATGAAAGACGTAGTACTGTCATAGTACTGCTGCGCATTCTCATAATTTCTTTCGTCGAAATTAATGTCTGCTAGTTTTAAAAATGTTTTGGCTCTTTGTTTAGTGTTTCCGTCATTAACTTCTAAACTTTTATCTAGAAGCACTATTCCTCTTGGAAGGTTTCTCTCTTCAATTTCTAATTCCGCTAACGCATAGTATATTTGATCAAAATACTCAAGGTTCTTCTCGTCACGCAGCATTTTATTAAGCTTATCCTTTATTACTTGGCTATTACCGTTCCTCCTCTTAAAAGCTATCGCTTGGTTAATCTGAGAATAGAAGGACATTTCGTAAGATGGTTTAAGTTTTAAAACTCGTTTATACGCTTCTATGCTCTCATTCGATTTCCCAAGCTTTTGGTAAACTTGAGCTAAAATGAATGTTGGTCTGGCTTTATCCTTTTTTTTGTCTGTAAATAAAATAGCGTTCTCTAAATACAGTGCTGCATCTTTAAATTTATTTTGTTGAACGGCAAAATCTGCTAACACTAGGTTGTATTCTGCTCTGTATTCTTCAGGAAATGTTCTCATGGAAGATAACTGCTCCATGTATTCTTTAACCTCGCTTTTTTCTCCTAGAGCTATATATGTCCTCACTAACCAAAGGTTAGCTAGCGCTCGAGTCTCGTCCTTTTCATATTTTCTTTTAACGTATAGAAATATCTCCTCTGCCTTTAAGTAATTTCTTTCGTAAAAATAGGCCTGTCCCATAAGGAGCCAGTTATCATCTATCCACCTATTCATCTCAGGTTTCTTTATAGAGCGCTTGTCTCTTTTTGAAACCTTCATTTCGTGTTTATCAATAACAAACTCCGTTTTCTCCACGACTCTCTCCATATTCTCTAATATGATACTTACATTTTCTTCTGTGGGATAAAAGAATATAGTAAGCAGGCTATCGTAGTCATCTTCTTGGTTTTCTTCTAGGGATACTAAAGCTTCTTTCTTAGCTTCTTTGGCATTGAAAAACCCATTATATCTCGCGGTTGTATTATGAAAAATTCTTTTAGTGAGTCCATCTTTTTTGGTAGAGCACTGAGAAAGACCCAGTACTAAAAAAACTGAAAGGCAAATTAGTTTTATGGCTATGAACGTTTTTTTACTCAAATCGAAATATTATTGTCTGTGGTTAACTGATAAACAGAAAACACACAAATTTATTTCATTTTAAGGTTACTATTAAATGGGCGACTAAAATTCTCTAGATTCCATTAATAATTAGCATTTTTACAGCATGCTTTTCCCAAAGAAAAAAAAGAAAAAAGACTTTATAAATAAACTTTCTAGTAACTATAGAGTTACTATACTGAAAGAGACTTCTTTTGAGGAGAAGTTTAGTGGTAATTTAACGCCTATTAAAACACTATTTATAAGCACTCTGGTGTTTTTTGGTTTTGGGTTGTTTTTTTGGTTTTTATATGCTCACACGCCTATTAAATACTATGTCCCTGGGTATCCACATGAAGAAATAATCACCGCTGATATTCAAAACAAACTCACCGCTGACTCAATAAAACAGATATCTACACTAAATGAGCTCTATTTTAAGAATCTGAAGGCTGTACTCAAAGGTGAAAAAATAGAAGATATCTCGGAAGGAAAAGATTCATTAAAGTCTCAAAAAGACGATTTAACCTTTACTATTTCAGGTGTCGATTCTTTAGCTCGAAATCAAATAGAACAAGAAAATGAATTAGATATTAGCGAGTCTAATCTTTCTGAATCCAAAAAATTCTTAGAAGAGGTGCTTCTTCACAAACCTCTAGAGGGTGTGTTAAGTGATGGTATCGATTTTAAAAGCGGACACTACGGTGTGGATGTTTCTGCTGCTGAAGGGACTCGAGTAAAGTCTATCCTCACTGGTACTGTTGTTTTTTCTGGGTTTACCGCTAGCGGAGGGAACGAAATTCACATTCAGCATGATTATAATCTAATTAGTATTTACAAGCACAATAGCGCTGTTCTAAAAAGTGCTGGAGATAAAATAATTTCTGGAGAAAGTGTGGCTATAGTAGGAAATTCAGGTGAGCACAGTGATGGTACTCACCTTCATTTCGAAATGTGGCAAAAAGGGACTCCTCTAAATCCAGAGGATTATTTCTCCTTTTAAATTTTAATTAGCTCTTTAATTTCGCTTATTCTAATATCAATGTCTTCTCTCGTGATTTCGAATAATCTATCTGTTCCGAATGCTTCACAAGTAAATGAAGCTAAAGCGGAGCCAGCTAAAACGGCTTGTTTTAATGTGCTGAAGTTTACATCTCCCTTACTCGCTAAGTAACCCAAACCCACCTGCAAATGTGTCTCCTGCTCCTGTAGGGTCTTTCACTGTATCTAAAACCACCGCTGGAGCTGAAAATAGTCCATCTTCATGATAAACAAGTGCTCCGTGTTCCCCTTTTTTAATGATTAGGTTTTTAGGGCCTAACTCCATTATTTTTTGTGCTGCTTGGTTTAAGGAGTATTCTCCACTTAACTGGCGAGCTTCTTCATCATTAATAATGAGCAGATCTATTCTTTTAATCACTGCTTTTAAATCTTCCATAGCTATGTCCATCCAGAAATTCATAGTATCTAAAGCTACTAATTTAGGTCTGGTAGTTAACTGGTCTAATACTTTTCCTTGAACCTGAGGAGATAGGTTACCTAACATTAAAAACTCGCATCCTTGGTAAACCTCTGGTACTTTTGGATCGAAGTGCTCTAGTACATTCAATTCTGTGATTAAAGTGTCTCTAGAATTCATGTTGTCATGATATTTCCCTGACCAAAAGAATGATTTTCCTCCAGGAATAACCTCTAATCCTGTCGTATCTATTCCTTTTTTCTTGAGTGAGTCAATATATTCACTCGGAAAATCTTCTCCGATAACAGAGATTAATCCAGATTTTTCTATAAAGAAAGATGCTGCTAATCCTATGTAAGTGGCTGCTCCACCGATGATTTTATCTGTTTTTCCAAACGGAGTTTCTATAGCGTCAAATGCTACTGTACCTACTTCTACTAATTTCATTTTTGAAATGATTAAATATTTTTGGCCAAAGGTATTGTTTGAAAACAAAGATTGGCGTAAATTTGCCGTCCGTTTGAAAAAATGGGATAAAATCTTCTCCAATAGCTCAGTTGGTTAGAGCATCTGACTGTTAATCAGAGGGTCGTAGGTTCAAGTCCTACTTGGAGAGCACATACAAAGCCCTACTCTATTCATAGTTTAGGGCTTTTTTTTTGGATTGCAGTTAGACACTGCAATATACTATTAATGGCGTAAATAGCTCATAACTGGCAGTAAATTGACAGTAAAAAGCCAAAAAAATCTCCAAAAAAAATGTAAAGCTAAGCTCCCTTTCTTAATAGATCTATTTCCTTTTTAGGGGTAATCATTGCAGAATAGGTGATAACCCAACACCTCAATACATCTAACTATTTCAAATAATCTTCATTATATATTCAACTTGTATTCAGCAGCATCTATGTTTTTACGAAGTTTATCTGCTGCTTTGAACAGTTGTTGTTCAAAGGTAGCGTCTGTTTTTTTGTCATCAATTTACTGTCTTATTAACGTTTCAAAATTAAGCTTAATTTAGCTGTCGACCAGTTCGCATTTTACTGTAAATGAATGTAATAAAAAGTTGAAAATTGAACAGAACACTACTAAAAATATATAAATGAAAATTAGAACTTTATTTTACATTATTGGTGCATCTCTAATAATGTCATCATGTCAAACATATGTGTTTTATCAGGTTTATGAAGTTAGACCTGTCGACGAGCCCAAGAATAAAACTGCTGAGTTGTTTTTTGAGGATGATAATTGCAAAATAGCTTATGATTTATGGGCTAACGGAGGTGATATTGGTTTCGATTTCTATAATAAAACGGACAGAAAAATTTATGTAAACCTGAACGAAAGTAATTTCATTTTAAATGGTTTTGCATATGACTATTTCAAGAACAGGACTTTTACTACAACTAAAAATAAATCCACCTCAATTTCAAACCAATCGTCTGACGGTGTTGCTGTTACAGGGGTAAATAATTACAATAACATTCAGACAAGTCAAGTTAAGAGTTCAAGTTCTGGTATTCTTGGTTCGTCTGTTGGTTATGCTATCTCAATAATAGAGGATTCGATAATTTGTATTCCTCCAAAAACGACCAAAAGAATTTCTGAATATTCTATAAATAACACTTTAATAAGGAATTGTGATTTATTTAGATATCCAAGAACAAAAGAAATAAAGACAAAAACATATACTACCGAAGAGAGTCCAATTGTGTTTAGCAACAGAATTACATATAATATTGACGGTAGCTCAGAATTAGTAGAAAATGAATTTTTTTCTGGTGCTGGTAGATTTTTACATTATGACATTACTGAATATTGCGGACAAAAAAGTTCGTACACAGATCTGGAATATTATATATTTAAAGACAATAATATGTTTTACATAGAATATAAAAAAGAGATGGAAGGCGGTTTTTGGAAACATTAAGAAAAAACTTTGAATGTAAATTGATTTAATAAAAATGAAATTTAACAATACCTACGACTTACTTAAATACTACTGTTCCACCAAAGATGAGGTAAGGGTAGTGTTTAGCCAAATACATAGTTCTGAGTTAACACCAACGGTTGAATTCTGTACTTCCGAAATTAAGGATGATTTAGAAATCTCTTTATCTGTTTGGTTTAGTGGTGGAACGAGTTGTTTGTATGATAGTGTAGATTTTATATTTGAATTAGATGAGAACGAACTTTCTTGGGATTTAGATAACGAAGTGATAGAGGAATTTAGAGATTATTACTACGAAGATTACTTTATAGATTTAGATGTTAAGGATTTAAGAGACGATGTCTTTTATGAAATATTACAGACCAAGGGGTAGTGGGTTTTATACCAATCAATTTCATTAAATTATTCTACTTCCCATATAAGCCTTGCACACAGAATACACTCAATCCAAATTAGAGGAGCAGTTGGCTTATTTAAAACAGTTAAAGTCCTCTATACTTAGTAAAGCATTTAAAGGAGAGTTGTGATGGTTTTATACCATAGGCATATCCTCCTCTGTTAATTCAGCTACCTCTAATCCTCTTAAGAAGGCAAACGGGGGTTTTTGGTAGCTTATTCTACTGATTGTATATTTGCGTTATGAAAAATTTAATCGTTAGTCTCTCCTTGGTTGTATTATGCCTAAGCACCTCTATTGTATTCTCTCAAACCTCCTTTACAGGAGCCATTAGTAACGATTGGGCTGAGGCTGGAAACTGGGACAATGGGCTTCCTGCCATGGGCAATGACGCCACTATTCCCGCTGGACTGACTGTTGCTTAATGACTTTTAGGTTCATTTCTTCAACTACGGGACCATCGAAACTACGGGACCATCAACAACTACGGGACCATCGACACGACGACGGGACCATCGACAACAGGGACCATCGACAACTACGGGACCATCAACAACAACGGGACCATCGAACAACTACGGGACCATCAACAACGACGGGACCATCAACAACGACGGGACCATCGACAACTACGGGACATCGACAACTACGGGTACATCGACAACAACGGGACCATCACAACGACGGGACCATCAACAACGACGGGACCATCAACAACGACGGGACCATCACAACGCGGGACATCGAACGACGGGACACACAACTCGGGACATCCAACTACGGGACCATCGAACAACGGCGGGACCATCAACCAATGCGGCTTCTGGGGTGGAGGCGATCCAGCATTTAACCCCTACACACCATGTGTCTGGGTCAGGTTGTACAGATACCTCTGCATGTAACTATGATGCTGCAGCTACTTCAGATGACGGTTCTTGTGAAAGCTTAAGTTGTGCTGACTGTTGTGGGGTGCCAAACGGAGACGGAACAACATGTGACGGATGGTGTGTGTGGCGCTTGCAACGATGACACTTCTTGTTATGGATGTACGTATGCTGCTGCTACGAACTACGATTCGACAGCGACCATTGACGATGGGTCTTGCGTATATGCAGCTAGGACATCACCTCAGACAATCAAGAGGCTTATGATGATGGAGCAGCTTCTGTGGACATCACATCGGATAACCAAGCCATTTATGATGGAGCTTATGATGATGGAGTAGCATCTGTAGACATCACCTCAGACAATCAAGAGGCTTATGATGAGGGAGCAGCTTCTGTGTGTCCTGGTGATTTTTCTGGTGACGGTAATGTAAATGTGTCTGATTTAGGAGGATTCCTTGGCGCGTTTGGCACTGAATGTTCAACATCAGCTTTGTTAGGTTGTACGGATTCTACAGCATTTAACTATAATGCTTCAGCTAATACAGATGATGGTTCTTGTATTGCAGTTGTAAATGGTTGTACAGACTCTACTGCATTTAACTATAATGCTAATGCCAATAATGAAGATGGTTCTTGTATTGCAGTTGTAAATGGTTGTACAGACCCACTATATACAGAATATGATCCATTAGCAAATACAGATGATGGTACTTGTATTACTCTTATTGTAAATGGTTGTAACTGACTCTTTATATACTGAATATGATCCATTAGCTAATACAGATGATGGAACTTGTGCTACTCTTATTGTAAATGGCTGGACAGTTTACGGAACGGGGTATAGACCTTTAGTCGAAATATATATGGGGCTTGATCATTATGGTGTACGATTCAACGCACAACTATACCCATTAGCAATACTGATGAGGTTCTTGTGTTACTGCATATGGGCTACTATCAGGAGGAATTATCTTTTGGTTAGATGGAAATGGTGGGGGCTTAATTGCAGCACCTACAGACCAATCTTCTGGAGCCAATGGGGTTGTTATGGAACTTTATTTCAGGAGCAGATGGAATAGCTAATAGGTACAGGAGATCAAAACACTATTGATATTGAAGCTAGGATGTACAACACCTGGAACAGCTGCAGATATTTGTGCTAATCTAACTCTTGGTGGATACAGTGATTGGTTCTTACCTTCAAAAGATGAATTAAATGAAATGTATTTAAATATTGGTCAAGGAAATGCTTTAGGATTAGGAAATGTTGGTGGTTTTGCTATACTACTATTGGAGTTCTACTGAGGTCGATATGGGCAGTGCGATATCAGATTTCGACAATGGATTTCCAGGCCGCTGAAGACCCAATAAGTAGTGCGGCTGTTGGGCTTTTTATATTTAACACTATTGCGCCAGGAATCAGTAAATGATTTAGGATGCTTCTTTAAGGTATATCGTTTTCAATAAACAACTGCGGCTATGAAAAAAGTACTGTTATTTATTTAAGTGCGGGTATTTATATTTTTATTTGGTTTTTACTGACCGGCTGCTTTATAGGAATCAACCTCGCTGTTTATGGAAGAGGGGTGGGTGGAATTACTGGGCTTGGTTCAGTTTTAGCTCTTTGGCTTTCTTATAAGTTTGTAAAATGGATCTGGATTAAGGTTTTTTGTTTTTAGCCTTTTTTTAATTTTACATTTTCTATTTAAAATAAATCAAAATGAAAAAACTTATCTATCTGTTTTTATTTCTATTCCTTGTTGCTTGCGGAGAAAGCTATGAGAAAGTATCCAAATCCTTGATAAAATTTAATAAGACATCTCAAAGGTATACGCATTTGGATGAGCCATTTACCGGAATAGGATTTGAAATAAAAAGAAATGCACGTGTTAGACTATACTATTATGAAGAAGGAATTTACAAAAAAAGAGAGCAGGGTGTTTCTAATAATAGTGATAGTAATATTAATGTAATGCAGGAAATATCATATGAAAATCTTAGTGAGGTGGGTGAGGTGACTTATGAGAGCTTTTATGAGAGTGGTCCTATCAAGCAGCAAAGGGTTATTCAAGAAATTTTAAGTAAGGAAGAAAACAGTGTAAATACACTTGATAAGGTTATTAAATACGATAAAGAAGGAAATATAACTTCCACTGAAACGAAAGAAGATTCCATTTATAGACAGCCATAAAGAATTAATTTAAACCACATTGAGTTTAATTAGTTATCAAATCTAATGAACTAAGGTTGCTAATTCTCATGGGTAAACCGTTGTTCTATAGCCTGTGTCTTAAAACAACTCCAAAGTGATTTAAAGTAATCGGAGTTGTGCGGTCCAGGCGTGCTTGCCTTTTCTGTTTATTAACCATTGCCTAATCGTGTTAAAAACAAAATATATCTATTTATGAATGTTTGATAGGTTTAAACCTCCAATGATTGTAACTATTCGTACACAATTAGAAGAACTAGTTGGAGTATTATTGTACCTACCAAAGAAATTAAGATGAAAAAAATAATTATTGTAGCTATGTTGGCTGTTTCTATCAATGCTTATAGCCAAGGGGTAGAAAAGGATGCAATTTCTGAAGAAATAGTTAAGGTTAGAAAAACGGTACTAGAACAAGCAGTTATCGCAATTAGCTGTAGAAGATGTAGAAAATCCACCTATGAAAATGGGCAAGGATAGAGTGAGAAGAGCGTTTAACATTAACCCTGACTTTAAAGGTGAAGAGGCCGATAAGCTGAGACAGTTTAAAAAAGGAGCTGCCGGTGAGGCTAATATAGACGTAAATATATTTGGTGTGAATGGTGGTTTTCCGCCCGACCCTTCTGGTGCTATAGGTCCTAATCATTATGTGCAGGCTGTGAATACTACTTGGAGAATTTATGATGATGAGGGTGACGCATCTTCTTTTCCTGTTAGTTTAAGCACACTATGGACTGGGAGTAGTAATGACGGTGATCCGATAGTGATGTATGATCAGTTTTATGATCGCTGGTTTATTTCGCAGTTTCAAACTGCAAATAATAGTATTTTAATAGCTATTTCTAAAACTCCGGATCCAGAGGAAGAGTATTATGCTTACGAATTCCAATTAAGCGGTTTTCCTGATTACCCAAAGTTTTCTGTATGGGGAGATGCTTATTACATGACAGCTAATAGTTATGGTAATGATGCTGTGGCGTTTGAGAGGGATAAAATGGTGGCTGGTGATGCCACTGCTTCTATGATAGCGTTAAACGCTCCTTCTGTGCCTACTGGTAATTTCTACAGTATGCTTCCTGCTGATGCTGATGGTGCGCTTCCTCCCTCAGGAACTCCAAATTATATGTTTCACCCGGGTGATCAGGCGTGGAATGGCAATAGTTTCGACCAGATTCGAATTTATGAAATGAATATCAACTGGAATAATCCTAATAGTTCTGGAATTCAGTTGGCTCAGCAGTTAGGGGTGGAAAACTTTAATGCTAATTTTTCTAATAGCTGGAATGATATTGAACAACCTGAATCTTCTCAAAAACTCGATGCTGTAGCTGGTATTTTTACCTACCGAGCTCAGTACAGAAGGTGGATTGGGTATAATACTGTTATTCTTACCCAGGTAGTGGATGTAGACGGTTTTGATACCGCGGGAATTAGATGGTATGAACTACGCCAAAATGATACTGGCGGAAATGTAGGTGATTGGTATGTTTATCAGTCTGGTACTTATTCTCCTGATAACACAAATAGATGGCTGGCTAGCGCTTCGATGGATGATTATGGAAATATAGCTATGGCGTATAGCATAGGAGGAACTGATATGAGTGCTAGTTTAGCTTGTACTGGAAGGTTAAGATGGGATCCATTGGGTGAAATGACTGTTGATGAAACCATTTTTGCTGAAGGGTCGGGAGCTCAAGAAGGAGGTAATAGGTTTGGTGATTACAGTCAAATGACATTGGATCCGGATGGAGAAACTTTCTGGTTTACTGGAGAATATCTTTTAAACGGGGGGAGAAGAACGCGTATCGTTTCTTTCACTATTAATGATCCCTTAACTGTAGAAAATGAAGCGGCCTCCGAAGTAGAGTCTGTTGTTTATCAGAATGGTTCTGACTTAATGGTTTCTCTAAAAAACTCTCTAAGCTCTGAGTCTATTTATGTAGAGTTATTCGACTTTAAAGGGGCTCAAATTAGCAGTGAACTATTGGTTCCTAACGGAACTAGTTTAACAGCTGCTTTGAACGTCTCTGGTTTAGCTGTAGGGTCGTACATGGTTCGGTTCGGTAATGAAAATTACCAAAGTGTAGAGAAAATAGTACTTTAAAAAAAATTGCTTGATCTTTTTTGTTTAAATTACAATCAATAATATTTACTTTCTCTTTTATACCTTTTTCAAGGAGTAATTTACAGCCCATATTCCTTAGTTTTAGTTCTTCACTTTTAGGATAACCTTTGAAGGCTATTTGTATTATATCGTTAGCACGCTAAACCTCTCCCTTTATTCTGCTGTAGAATATTTTTATAATGCGTTTATCTGAGCGGATATATCATTTTTATAATTTCCTCCTACTGGTATTGGTTTTTTCACTCCTTCCAAAATCAAGTTGCCACTTTTAATAGCTACAACCTTAGAAACATTTACTATAAAACTTCTGTGCGCCCTAGTAAAATGGCTTTTAGGTAACTTTTTTTCTATGTCTTTCATAGTAGAATGAATGGTATAGCTGTCTTTGGTGGTGTGTATAATTACATAATCCTTTAACGCTTCTACCATTAAAAATTCATCCACAGGAACTTTAATTAGCTGTTTTTTATTTTTTACAAAAATGAATTTAGCTGTTGAACTCACTTTAGTGAGAGACTTTAAGAATTCATTCTCTTGCTTTACTTTTTTCTCGGTTTGATGTTTATGGATTGCCATTTCTATAGATGTTCTTACATCTGATTCTTTGAATGGTTTTAAAAGGTATCCATGCGGTTCAGAACCTTTTGCTTTTTCTAAGGTTTTATCATCGGAGTATGCAGTAAGAAAGATAATAGGTATATCAAGAAATTTCTTAATTTCTGCTGCGGCTTCTATTCCTGTCATTTCTCCTTTAAGCATGATATCCATCAGCGCTAAATCTGGTTTTTCTGACTTCGCTAGTTCTATCGCTTTAAGACCTGTATCTGCCGTTCCTGCTATATTATAGCCCAGCTTTTTAAGTCTCATTTCTATGTCTTTTCTAACTATGCTTTCGTCTTCGGTAACTAAAATGTTTATTGACATGTTTTGGGTGGTGTGGTATATTAACTCTTATCAAAAGTAATTAAAAAGTCTGTGCCTTTATCTGCTTTCAATTCTAAAGAAGCATCTAACTGATCTATTAAAGAATAAACCAATTGCATGCCTAAAGAATCAGACTCTTCATATTTAAAATCTTTAGGTAGCCCTTTCCCGTTATCCGCCACTCGTAGATGAATTTTTCCTTGGGATTCCTTTATTGATAAATAGACATCTCCATCTTTACCTTCGAATGCATGTTTCATCGCATTAGAAACTATTTCATTTACGATTAGGCCACATGGAATCGCTTGATCTATAGTTAAGTAAATCTCATCAAAATCTTTTACTGAACTAAGAGATGGTGTTGTTGATAACTATATGAGTGTATTAAATTACTTGCTAAGGTGTTCAGGTAATTAGAAAACTCTATAGAAGAAAAGTCTGTTGTTTGATACAGTGTTTCGTGTATGTATGACATCGACTTAATTCTATTCTGGCTTTCAGCTAATATTTCTAGTGTTTTTTTATCTTTTACATAATTACTTTGAAGAGATAAAATACTACTGATTACTTGTAAATTGTTTTTTACTCGATGGTGCACTTCCTGTAATAATACCTCCTTTTCTTTCAAGGAGTCCTTTACTTGTTGTTCTATAATTTTTCTTTCGGTAATATCTCTAGATACACCCATAGACCCCTGAATTAAACCTTTAGGGTCTTTAATTATAGAGGAGGATAGTAGAGAAACGAAAGTATCTCCATTTTTTCTTTTGTTTGTTATTTCACCTGTAAATATTCCTTTTTCATTTACACTAGTCGATACTCTCTGATATTCTTTTTTATCTATATATAGCACACTAACGTCTTTACCCAAAATATCTTCCAATAGATACCCAAACTGGTCTATTGCTGCTTTATTAAACTCCGTTATTTTATTATCCTTGTCAACAGCGATTATCATGTCTATGGAAGATTCAATGATGTTTCGTGTAAACTTTTGAGCCACATTGTAGTTTTTCTTGGGTTTGTTTGTGGTGCTCTATTTCTTCCGTTATGAGGTTCTATTAATTTCTTCTGCAATTTTATTTCTAATTCTTTCTTCTCTCAGTTCTAATTGAGTCGTTAAATCCACTATGGTTACTTGAACTGCGGGTTTGTTATTGAAAACGGTCAAAGAGGCCTGAATTCCTATATTTATATGTCTTTTCTTAGAGGTGTTCATTTGAATCTCTTTGTATTCTAAATCACCTCCTTCTCTAGTTTCTAATAAATCTCGCTCAACCGACTCTCTAAATTCTTCATCTACAAAATCTTTGAAACTCGATATCATACAAATCATCTTCTACTTCATACTCTAATAATTCTACTCCGGCATTATTTACAAATTTTATTTGATTATTCACTAAAATAAAAATTCCGTTCGGTGAGTTTTCTACTAAGCTTTTATACCTTTCTGTACTCTGTTCTAGAGCTATTTCCGTTTTTTTTCTCTGCGTTATTTCATAGAATAAAAGAACATCTATATCTTTACCTTGTTGATGAATTTTTCCTGAGGATGCTTCTAAAAGCATAATGGTTCCATCCCTTTTTTTTGCTACTACCTCATTTTTCTTTTGTGGGAATGTGTTTTTAGGAGTGTTTATTTTTAATAATTCTGAATTGTCTATAAATTCTATAATATTTCTTCCTATTATATCTTGGTGGTTAGAGTATCCTATTAACTCTATAAACTGTTCATTAGAGTCTATTATTTCTCTTTTATCCAAAAAGACTATCCCCTCTATAGCCACATTTGATAATAGTCTAAATCTTTCTTCACTTTGTTTAATTCTATTTTCAAATTCGACTCTCTCACTAATATCTATTATTGTGAAACTAATAGCTATATTATTTCCAGCATCATTCTTTTTCTAGAATAATATTTGCTAAACAAATTTGATCTTTACCTGATATATCTTTTAACCGTAATTCTATGTTCTTTATTTTTTTCTGTTTGGCTATGGTCTTTATCAGATAACCTATATCCTCTTTTTCTGATAGAATAAAGTTTATAGATTTATTAATTAAGTCTTCTTTATATTTATAACCCAATTGAACAGCCAGGGTATTATTACAGTCTAATAATTTTAATTCCGTATCTATTCTGCAGTATCCAGCTACATTTTCATCCAGTATTACTTCTCTACTTTTATCTGTTTCTGTCTCTGAATCTACTTCTACCCTAATTAAAATTTCTCTAATTCCATCATAATTAATTAGTGTAGCCGAAATACTTCTATTAGTAGCTTTATCTATAGTGTTATATATTCCTAAAGTTTCTAATTCATTTATAATTATGTCTTTCTTATTTAAGTTAATAGTAAAAAATTCATCTATTGGTAAACCTTTAATTTCATCTAATGATTTAGCTAAATAATTTAGTGATATAGAATTACAGCTATGAATACAAAAAGAATCCATAGAAACAGTGAATAGCTGTTGCTTTGAGTTATTAAATAAAGTAGTAAGTGAAGTAGTGATTTAAAATTTTATAATCCAATCGTTATATTTTTTCTCCGTCTAATCTTGTTTCAATTCCATTAGTATACCTTATGACCAACCTAATAGTTCCATCTTTATTGTAAAATTTCCAGTCTCCATGTCGTTCGCCTCCTACATATTTTCCTTCTGATTTTTTCATCCCATTTGGATAATAATATATATGCTTTTTAAGTGCAATTCCTTGCGAGTACTCTCCTTCAAAATAAATGCTATTCGTTTTTAAATAAAAACTCTTCCACTTCCCATTTTTATCATCATCTATATATTCACCTTTTTCTTCGTGGTCTCCTATAGTCAGAAACCAGTCTCCGGTTCTCAATCCATCCACATAATTTCCGTTATTAATTATCACACCTTCTTCTGAATATTCTATAGACTTTCCCTCTTCTCTACCTTTTCTATAGTATTCCTCACGTTTTACCGCACCATTCTTAAAATACCAAGTCCATGCACCAGAGACCATATTTTTCTTATAACTGCCTTCCTGTTCTAGTTCACCTGTAAGAAAATAATACTTCCATTTTCCATTTTTATATCCCTCCAAATATTCACCTTCAGCTTTTAATTCTCCAGTAGAATAATACAATTTCCAACTCCCTTGATACTTTCCAATTCCGTTTATAATACCTTCTCCTACTTTTACATCATTTTCATATACAGCTGATGATAGTATCTCCCCTTGTTTCCCGTATTCCCTAAAAATTCCTTGCTTTTTACCATTAGAGAAAGAACCTATAGATTTGATTTTTCCATCTTTATCTATTTTTTTCTGAACATCCAAAATTTGGTCAGCAGATTCTTCCTGAAGAATTCCATTTTTGTATGTTTCTATTCTAGCTAATTGACCTTTCCGATTATAGATTTTAAAAAGTCCATTTCTCTTTCCATTGGAATAATTTCCTTCTTCTTTTAGCTTGAGAAGAACCTGTCCAATATTCTAACCATTTAGCTATTTTTTCGCCTTTAGAACTAAATCTATTTACCTTTTCCTGAGAACGTAAATAACCTATTTCAGTATAATGAAACAAAGGTTATTATTCATTCCGATACAGTCTGCGTACTCTGCACCTTTTCCAATATCTTTTCCATCTAAAAATATCTCACCATAGAAACAGAACCATCTGAATAGTAAAATATTGCGGGGCCATTTTTTATTCCTTGTTCATAGAGAGTAACCAGCAGTTAGTATACCTTCACTATTATATACTTCTTCTAATCCACTTTTTACATTATTTTCATAGGTAATAGTTCTCTCAAGGTTTCCATTTTCTCTATAGAAAAACCACTCACCTTCGAGTTTGTTTTGTTTTCTTTCTCCCAGCGTTTTGAGTTGTGCAGACTTGAAATATGTTTTCCATAAACCGTCTGGAAATCCATCAATCATGCTACCCTCACTGCTTAAACTACCATTGTCATAATAGAATTTTTTATATTCAGTATCGAGCGTGTCTGATTGAGAAAAGGTTTGCTGTGCATACAGCAAAGATAAAATGAAGAGTATTGAGTCTATTCTTAATCGCATTATTTTGTTTTCAACTTCTCTATTTAACTATAAATTAATTTTTAAAAGTCTTTTAGTAGTATATATAGGAGCCTGTTCACTCTGTTGGTAATTTATTAGTGCTATGAACTAAATAAATAGTTATTCAATGAAAGTAGTACTTATGCACTTGCTATCAACATATAAAAGTACTAAGTATCAAGCTTAAATCTGTTTCATTAACATTGGTTTAATAACTCCGATTTGTGGTAAAATTAGAATATTTGTATTAAGTTATTTCGTTTATAAAGCTGGTATTGTTCGTCAGTAATTTTATGTTTTTTTCCTTGACTTTTTAATTTTAGATGTGCTTGCACTTTTCATGCCACTAAGTCAAGTTTTTATGTTATTTAGTTATACATATTTTTTTACGTTATCCACCGTTTTAGTGTGAATTTATTTAAGACCAATGGTTTATGTTATTTCTACAGAGATACAGAGCATAACTTTCATATGGTTAACTTTGTCTTAAAATGTAAAGAAATGAAAATAGTAATAGGTTCTGACCATGCAGGTTTCGAATTAAAAGAAAACCTAAGAGAATTTTTGGTTTTAGAAGGACACGAGGTTGTGGATCATGGTACCTATTCTTTAGATAGTGTGGATTATCCAGACTTTGCACATAAAGTAGCAAACGATGTAAATAATGGAACTATAGAAAAGGGGATTTTAGTATGTGGTAGTGGACAGGGTGTATGTATGACCGCTAATAAATACCAGGGTGTGAGAGCTGCATTAGCTTGGACTGCTGAAATAGCTGGTTTAAGCAGAGAACATAACAATGCCAATGTGGTTTGTTTACCAGCTAGATTCATTGAGGTTTTAGAAGCTAAAAATGTAGTAAAGACATTTATAGAAACTTCTTTTGAAGGAGGTAGACATGAGAGAAGAGTTAATAAAATTGTAGTAGGAATATGTTAAGAATTAGGGGTTTATTAGGCGTTTCAACGTTGCTATTATCTACGGCTATTTATAGTCAAGGAATTGAAGAGGATGATGGGATTGTGGAAATGGAGGATTATTCTATAGAATATGCTGCTACCATAAATGCTAGTGAATTAAGGGATCATTTAATGATTATAGCATCCGATGAATTTGAAGGAAGAGAAACGGGTATGCCAGGGCAAAAGAAAGCCGCTGAATATATAGCCAATTACTTTGAAGGACTTCAGATAGCACCTTATAATGGAATGACTTATTTCCAGGAATACCCGCTAAAAAGAGAAATGTTTACTAGTACTACTTGTAAAGTAGGAAGTGAGGAGTTTAAGTTTATAAAAGATTTTTACTTTTTCGGTTCTGGGGTAAGTAGAGATTTAAATATTAGTGAAATTACCATAGCAGGTTATGGTATAGGATCAGAAGATTGGAATGATTACACGAATTTAGATGTAACGAATAAGTTCGTTTTGATTTTAAGCGGTGCGCCTACAGACAAAAAAGGTAATTTTTTAGTGGAAAGTACCGAGTTGGAAATGTGGGCTGCGGACTGGAGATTAAAAACTGAAGATCTAAAATCCAGAGGAGCGAAGGGAGCTTTTATCATAAATGAGGAGTATGAGTCTTATATGAGCAGAGTAAAATACTACCTAGAGAACCCAGGTATGTCATTACTGGAAGATGAGGAAACGAATGAGGCTGAATCCTTTCAAACTGTTTTTATTTCTCCTGACATGGCAAATGTTATTTTAAATAATTCTAAGAATAAGAATATTAAAAAATTAAAGAAAAGGTTAAATAATAGGAAGTCTATAAAAGAGAGAACTATCGGTTTAAATATAGATTTAGATAGAGAGAATAAAATAGAAAACTTCACTGGAGAAAATGTGTTAGCTTTTATTGAAGGAACAGACTTAAAAGAAGAAGTCGTGGTAGTTACTGCGCACTATGATCATATAGGAAAGAAAGGAGATGAGATAAATAACGGAGCAGATGATGATGGTTCTGGGACTGTTTCGGCTCTCGAGATAGCAGAGGCCTTCCAAATGGCTAAACTACAAGGACACGGCCCTAGAAGAAGCGTACTAGTAATGACTGTAAGTGGAGAAGAAAAGGGTTTGTTAGGTTCTCGATATTATTCAGACCATCCTATTTATCCTTTAGAGAATACCGTGGCGAATTTAAATATAGACATGATAGGAAGAATGGATGAAGCGCATAAAGATAGCGCGGACTATATCTACCTCATAGGAAGTGATAAGTTGAGTACTGACTTGCATGAAATAAGTGAAATAGCTAATTCAGAGTATATAAATCTAGCATTGGATTATACTTACAATGACCCTGATGATCCGAATAAGTTCTACTACCGTTCAGATCATTATAATTTTGCTAAGCACGGTATTCCAGTGATATTTTATTTTTCTGGTGTGCATGAAGATTATCACCGACCTACAGATACTCCAGATAAAATTCTTTACGATAAATTAGAGAAAGTAGCACGGTTGGTTTTTCATACTGCATGGGAACTAGCCAATAGAGATGATGCTCCTGTGGTGGATAAAGAGAATGAGTTTGATAACTAATTATGAATGGTGATCTTTGGCTGTTACCGTATAATGCCATTAACCAATTTAAGTATAGATACTTTAAACCCTTTAACCCTTTTTAGTTGAAGGTTTTTTTTAGAATGACTAATTATTTCAGGGTGAAAAGTGAATAAAATCACTCGCTAATCAACCCATCCAAAAACGCCTCAGTTTCTTTAACATAATCTGTATAGTAATCACCAGTGCTAGGACCGTAAAACCCAGTGTGGATTTTTCTTACCATTCCTTTTTTATCTATATATAGTGTAGTAGGGAAGGAGCTTATTCCGTTTAGTTCACTGAACATGTCACTAGCTTCAGATTTACTAGCACTACCAGATAAATATATAGGGTAATCTACATTTAGTTCTTTTTGATAAAGCGCTATGTTTTCAAGTTGTGTAGCTAAATCAGATGGTCTTTCGAAGGCTAGTCCTATAATATTTAACTGATCTCCATATTTAGTAACCAATTGACTGTAATAACGAGTTTCATCCATACAGTTCGGACACCAGGTTCCTAAAACTTGTATAATGGAGACTTGGTTGAAGTCCATTGAATTGAATTCGGTAGTGTCTTTATTTAAGTCTACTCCCATAAATTGAATGGAAGTTTCTCCTCGGTTTAGATAAGTCAGAGAGTCGGGATCTATTAGAGAAATACTTTCGTCTTTTACTGCATTCCAAGTAGTATTCCAGTGGTTTCCTGAGTAGAATTTTCCACTAATGGAATCACCTTCCATAGCAGCAGAAAAATAGAACAAATGAGAACCATCGAAACAACTCAGGTAGTACTCGTCTTCAGAAGTCTTTTTACCTTCCAAGAAACGATAATCTCCAGTTTCTGTTAGAAAGGTTCCGGTAACACGATTGTTTCTAGAATTTAATATTCCAATAGCTTTATAGGCATCTTCGTTTTTGTCTATAGTGACATCATACGTAGATTGAATATTTGGTTCTTTTTGAAAATCAGTGAGTTTTTTAGATTTGTGCCCCGCAAACGCCACTTTATAATCTCCCTTTCTGAATTGATTTCTAAAGAACCCGCGTAAAGAATCTTGAGCGGTAAAGTGAAAATCTACAGTAGTCCCAAAAACGGGAAGCACGAAAGAAGCAGAATCTCCAAACAAATGGTATTCAGAAACTTGTATTCTTTCGTCAGCATTTATAATGGTAATTCCATCCTCTGAGATTTCCCATCGGGTAGGGCATTGAACTTCCCCTAAATCAAAGACAATTTCATAGAGACCTTCTCTGGTCACAGAAGACTGGTCAGTCATAGAAGCGTTGCAACCGCTCAAAAGAACCATTGCAACGCATAATATGTATAATAAAGATTTAATGACTAGCTTTATAAGTTAAACTTAATACCTTGAGCTAAAGGAAGCTCCGTACTGTAATTAATCGTATTGGTTTGTCTTCTCATGTATGCTTTCCATGCATCAGAACCACTTTCTCTTCCACCTCCAGTTTCTTTTTCTCCACCAAATGCACCACCGATCTCAGCGCCACTAGTTCCGATATTCACATTAGCTATACCACAATCACTTCCTGCGTAGCTTAAGAATAATTCAGCTTCTCGTAAGTTGGTCGTCATGATAGCAGAAGACAACCCTTGCGCCACATCGTTTTGCATAGCTATAGCTTCATCAAGTTCGTTGTACTTCATAACGTAAAGAATAGGAGCGAATGTTTCAGACTGGACGATAGCCATATCGTTATTAGCCTCGATTATACAAGGTTTCACGTAACACCCACTTTCGTATCCAGCTCCTTCTAAAACACCACCCTCTACGAGTACTTTACCGCCCTGCTCTTTAGCAGACTCTATCGCTTTTAGGTATGTGTCTACTGCATCCTTGTCGATTAGAGGCCCTACATGATTAGACTCATCTAATGGGTTTCCAATAGCTATCTGACCATAAGCCGCTACTAGTTTCTCTGTTACTGCTGCGTACTGAGATTCATGTATAATTAATCTTCTAGTAGATGTGCATCTCTGACCGCAAGTTCCTACTGCACCAAATGCAGCGCCGATAATAGTCATTTTAAGATCAGCGTCTGGAGTAACTATAATAGCGTTATTTCCTCCCTAACTCTAAAATCGTTTTACCGAATCTCTGGGCTACTGTAGAACCTACAATTCTTCCCATTCTAGTAGAACCGGTAGCAGAAATTAAGAGGAACTCTGGTATCTGTAGTCATCATTTCACCTACTTTATAATCTCCATTTACTAAACAACAGAGACCCTCGTCTAAATCATTCTCTTTCAGTACTTCAGCCATTATGTTCTGACAAGCAACACCACAAATCGGTGCTTTTTCTGAAGGTTTCCAAACGCAAACATCTCCACAAACCCAGGCCAGCATGCTGTTCCAGGCCCAAACAGCTACCGGAAAATTAAAGGCTGAAATAATACCTACGACTCCTAAAGGATGCCATTGTTCATATAGTCTGTGAAGAGGACGTTCAGAATGCATAGTAATACCGTTTAACTGTCTACTTAATCCAGTAGCGAAATCACAGATATCAATCATCTCCTGAACCTCACCATACCCTTCTTGAAGACTTTTACCCATTTCATAAGAAACAAGCTTACCTAACGGCTCTTTGTATTTCCGTAGTTTTTCACCAAACTGACGAACTATTTCTCCTCTTAAAGGAGCAGGAGTTGTTCTCCATTCTAGAAAGGCAGCTTGAGATGCTTTAATAGTAGCTTCATATTGTTCAGGTGTAGTAGCTGAAACGCTTCCTATTAATTCTCCATCTACAGGAGAATAAGATTTGATGTGTTCACTACTGTCATGGTTTTGTAAACCTGTAGAAGTTCCCGCATTATGTTTTTTTATTCCGAGTTCAGAAAGAACCTCAGAAATATTCACTGATGAAGTTAATGTTGACATTGCTAAAATTTTTATGCGGTGCAAAGGTAATAACCAATGATGACCTAATTGTGAAAATTAGCCTAAAAACAACCTTCAGAAACTAGTGAAAATTGGGTGTTGATTAATTTTTAAGGGTGTAGTGTGGTTTGGTGGGTGAAGCGAGGTTTTTAGACGGTTTTAGAGAGAAAAACGGGTTTTACCCTGTTTCAATGTTTCACGTGGAACAATAATTATGAATTTCTTGGTTTTATTTCAAGGTTGGGTGTTTGATGGTTTTGCTTTTATTTTATTCTTGTTTCTTTCATCTGGCTTTAAGGGCGTGTTTTATTGAGAAAAACCACTTTCGGTTAGTGGGAGTTGGGTTAAGGTTATTGTAGATGGGTTTATAATAGTTATTTATTTAATTAAAAGAGTTGCGTGTGCCTTTTAAGCATGGGTTGAGGAGGTGTTTTAGGTTCGGTAAAACAGGTGTGTTTGCTTTTCGGTGTGTGAGGAGCAACAAAGGCAGAAGGAGATGTGGTGCGCTGGAGGGGTTGATAGAAGTCTTCATTAGCCTCTAAGTTCGAAAAAGCACAACCGCAAACCACAGCGTTCCACGTGGAACAGTTTATCTAGGAAGTGCTGAAGCTGTTGTTTTTATTATCTTCCTAGGTACACCAATAAGATAGAAACATCGTTTGGGCTTACTCCAGAAATACGCGAAGCTTGTCCTATAGATGCTGGTCTTATGTCTGAAAGTTTTCCTTTAGCTTCTGCGCTAAGTCCGCCAAGCTTTGAAAAATCAAGATCTTCTGGAATCCATACATGTTCTAACTTGGTAAGTTTAGAAGCCATTAATTGCTCCTTAGAAATATATCCTTCGTTGCGTAGCTCTGCTTGCTCGATTATCTCTTGGTTGGTGATGTCGGATAAGTGTTCTTTTAGGGAAGGAATGTTATTTACAAGGTGCTCCATGTGAATTTGTGGACGGGTTAATACCGAGACCATTTTCACTTTTTGTTTTATAGGAGGAGTGTTCAATAACTCTAACTGATGATTTATTTCTTCTGGAGAAACGCTTTTAGTTTTTATAAACTTGATCGCTTTTTCCGTTCTTTCTCGTTTTTCCTCTGAAAGCTTGAAACGCTCGTCATTAGCCAAACCTAGCTTGTGAGCTCTAGCAGTTAACCTCTGGTCAGCATTGTCTTGCGCTTAAAAGAATGTCTATACTCAGCTCTAGAAGTAAACATTCTATAGGGCTCGTCTGTTCCTTTGGTGATTAAATCATCAATAAGAACTCCAATATACGCCTCAGAGCGGTTTAATATAAAGGGCTCTTTCTCGTGTGTGGTTAAGGTGTGCATTGATTCCTGCCATTAAGCCTTGGCAAGCCGCCTCTTCGTAACCTGTGGTGCCATTTATTTGGCCGGCAAAAAATAAGCCCTTCATGTGTTTTGTCTCTAAAGTATAGCTTCAGCTGTGTAGGGCTGGAAGTAGTCGTATTCTATTGCATAACCAGGCCTGAACATTTTAGCTGCTCAAAACCAGGAATTAATCTCTCATGGCTTTCATTTGCAGATCTTCTGGGAGAGATGTAGAGAATCCGTTTACATAAATTTCCACTGTAGCCCATCCTTCTGGCTCTACAAAAATTTGGTGCCTAGGACGCTCTGAGCAAGCGCTAACAATTTTATCTTCAATAGCTGGGCAGTATCTTGGCCCTAGAGCCAATGAATTCTCCCATTGAAACAGAGGAGATCGTTCAAAACCTGTTCTTAGAACATCATGTACAGCTGGATTGGTGTATGTCATGTGGCAACTTCTTTGTTTTGTGAAAGGTTTAGTTATGCTAGAATACGAAAACTTGCCAGGGTCAACGTCTCCAGGCTGAGGGATCATAACATTGAGAGTAATCTAACGAGAGCGTCCATCAACTCTAGGCGGAGTTCCTGTTTTCATCCTTCCGGACTCAAACCCTAAATCATACAAGCATTCCGTAATTCCGTAGAAGCCCTTTCTCCGCTCTACCTCCACCAAATTGTTTTTCTCCTAAATGAATAAGTCCGTTTAAAAAAGTTCCGCTGTTAGAACAACCGTAATGAGAATATAATTGCTACTCCCAACGCCGTCATTACTCCTTCAATTTTCCATTATTCTACCAATAATGAAGTCTGTGGCCATATCTTGCCAGAAATCTACATTAGGTGTTCGTTCTAGCATGAGTCTCCACTCGGTCATCAAACATTTTTCAATCGGACATTGTGCGTTCTAGGACTCCACATGGCGGGCCCTTTAGATTTATTCAGCATTCTTGAACTGAATAGCTGTTTTATCAGTACACTATCCCAGAATATCCGCCTAAGAGCATCTATCTCTCTTACGATTTGTCCTTTAGCAATTCCCCCCATAGCAGGGTTGCAGCTCATTTGAGCGATCGTGTTCATATTCGATGGTAATGAGTAGAACTTTAGAGCCTAGATTAGCAGCGGCAGCAGCGGCTTCATTCCCCGCGTGGCCGGCACCTACCACTATGACGTCATATTCTGGAAGCATACTTAATGAGTTTGGAGGTGAGGATTTGGAGCCTATGGTTCTCTAAATCCCTTCTCTTTTGCGGTGCAAAGATAATTATAAAGCGCGGGCGATTTATGGCGTAAGGGATTCCCGAAGTAGATTTCTTGAGTAAAAAACTGATCAGGAATCAGAAATCCCTCTTCCCTAAATAGTAATTTTCCTTACCCCTCATTTCTTGAGCCTGTAGGTCAGATTTATCATTATACCCGCACAAGTGCAGCACGCCATGAATGATTACCCTGTGGGTTTCATCTAGTGCGTTCCCACGCCTAGGTTCTTAGCGTTCTCCCTGACCCTATCGACACTGATGTAAATTTCTGAGGAGATGATTCCGTCCTCAGTGTAGTCGAACGTGATGATGTCTGTATAAGTGTCGTGGTCTGAGGTGTTCTTGGTTGATCTTTAAGAGGTAATCATCTGTACAGAAGACATAGGAAATTTCCTCTAGCCGTTTTTCTTCTTCCTATAATGGCGTCGAGTAATCCAAGAGGAAATGATGACGCTTATTTTTTAAGGATGATAGGAAGTGTCCGCGTTATGGAAAAGGATGGTTTTAGACATAAGACTAAAAATTAGGGGTTAAAACTAAATCAGTAAGAACCTAAATATTAATGGTGGTTGAAAGAAACTTGTGATTTAGAAGTTCTAACGAATTTTGTTAGTGAGTTATTGATAGGAGCTTAATCCATAAGTGCTGTATTACCCTCAGTCTCAGACAAAACAAAAACACGAGATTCCTGATTATGTTGGATAGTAAAAACCAACTGATGATCATCGCTATAAAAAAAATGGTAGTAGCCATTTGTGACATAGGGCTCTGCATCAAACTCTGATAGCCTCGCATCTAAGGCATATTGAGCCTGGTCGAAAGTATTATAACTAGTAAACTTATTAATTGAGTGCACATAGCCTTCACGATTAAATATGTAAGACGTTTTAGCTGCAACTGTATGGCAGTATAGTAACACACTTTCATTTCTCTCGCAAGGGGGAGCCTCCTCCAATTCACGAACTGTAAGAATATTGTCACCTATAATTTGACAATTTACCAAAGTTGGAATCGATGAAAAACAAATAATAAATAAGACAACTTTTACTCTACTCATTTCAATTTAGTTATAAAAGGTTGATTTGTTTTCGTGTAGTCATGCACGTAGAATCCTTCATGGAAGAACTTTACCCTTCCTAGTTTGTAGTCACGAAAAAACTTGTCTGTCATAATTTGCAGTTCAGCCATATTTCTTGGCTGCGCACTTGGGTGCATTAAATTAAGTCGATCTCCATGTATATGTTTAACGTTTAAAAGATCGTGACAAACCTCGTGAAAGATGGTAGATGCCTTATCAACATCAGATAGATCATCCCATAATCGTTCATTGATTTCTAATTTAACTATAGAATCAATATTAGATCCGAGAGCAATAGCAATAGTGTTTTTAAAAAGATCTCCATACTTAACACCTAAATCTGAGAAAATAAACTCGATAGTTATATAATCGTTTCCACCGCTTTTATTCAGTCGAATGTTGTGTTTTGAAATTTCCTTTGTAAAAAGCTCAATATATGCTAAAACCTTAAGGCTGCGCATACTATTTTCAAGCTCTGATTTGGTGTTCCTGCTACTTGGAGAAGCATTATCATCTGTTGACTGAGCTTGACAAGTAGATGTACCTATATAAATAAATGACCAAAAAAGAAGTAGTGGTGCGGATTTAAAACATGTTTTTATTCTATTCATCTCAACAGAATTAATTCGAAAAAAGGTTAGTTCAGCGCCTTAAACTCTAGCTCTACTACTCTACCGTTTTCTTCGAAGTTACAACCGTCTGCTAGGTTTTTCATTAAGAAAACACCTCTACCGTTAGGTTTCTCTATGTTTTCTGGAGCTGTCGGGTCTGGAAGATTGTCATAATCGAATCCTGGCCCTTCATCTGAAATAGTAAAATGAATAGAAGTATCGTCAGTTTTTACGGTAACAAGGACCTTTTTTTGAGAGTCCAATTTATTTCCGTGAACCATGGCGTTATTTACAGCCTCTGTCATAGAGATAAGGATGTTTCCATAATACTCTTCGTTAACGTCAAGAGTTTCACAGATTTCGTCAATGAGGTTCTCCACTATGTGGATATTCTCTGCTACTGATTCGAAGCTTATTTCTCTATGTTCCACGCTCGTCACTGGTTATTTAATTATGTTTTTCTTCAGAGCTCCAAGTTATTAAAATATTCGTTTACTTTTTCTTTGTAGTAAGGTTTCAGTGAAGGAGGTGTTGTTTTTAGCATCTCTATCTCTCGCTCTCTTTCTTCTAAATATTTTTTATAATCGGCAGGCGCAGATACAGGCGGGTTGGTGGACTCGGTTGATTTCCGTTTGTTATCCTGTTCGCGTTGACGCTCTGCATTTTCGTGTTTTAATAATCTAGTAACAATGTCTTGTTGACGTTTTAATGTGTTTTGGTCTATTTTTCTGTTGACGATATCCCGTTCTAGCTGCTCCATCTCTTTAGCTATTTTCTTTAGTTCATTGCCATTTCCAGAGCCGTCTTCATTGAGTTTATTTTCCATTTTTTCTATTTCTCTTCTAATAGCGGCTTGCTTGGCTGCAGACTGAGCGAGTGATTTACTCATTTCTCCAGGCATTTTTCCTGGCTTTGATAGGTTACCCTGTTTTTCCAGCTGCTTTTTCATTTTCTCCATCTGGCCTTTCATGCCCTCTTGCATTTTTTTCATTTGAGATGAACTTGGTTTTTTCCCCATTCCTCCGGGTTTTTCACAGTTTCCTGTTCCAGGCATAGATTCAGCTTGCTCCTCTTGCATTTGCTTTAGCACCTCCTCTAGTAGCAGTGCTAAGTTATTTAGAGAGGTAACGGTGTATTGTTGTCTCGTGGTTACTTTGTCTGTTTGTCTGTCAGCTATAAAATCTATAGACTTTAACATATTCTCATTTACTAGATTAATCTCTCTGTTTACGATAGCCTCTAGCTGAATAATTCTTTTGCTAAGCGCAAAAAGAGAGTCTTCTATTATGCGCGCATCATCTTTGAATTTACGCTGCGTTTGACCATGAGTCACATATTTTGGGTCGTCTTTAGATGTAGTCTTTATATCACGCATCAAGTCTTCTTGGTCGAAACTTAATTGGATTATGTTTTCCAGAAGTACTCTAAGAGCAGCCATATCTTCTTCTGCAGACTCTTCTTCGTCTTCTGCCATCATTTGTTCCATTTGCTGAGCCATGGCTTTCATTTTTTCAGCTGCTCCTTCTTGAGATTCTCCTGCTTTCTTTTTATTATCTTTTTCTAATTCTTCAGAGCTTTCTTCCATTTGCTCTTCTATAGACTGTTCTTCTTCTTCTGTGTCGAGCATAGAGTTAGGGTTTTCAAGCTCTTCATTCATTTTTTCAAGCTCATCTAAATCCTCTTTTAGTTCATCGAATTCTTCGTTTAGCTTGTCTTGCTCTTCCTTTAATTCTTCAGAAGATTTTTCATCTTTTTCAGTTTCTTCGGAGAGTTCTTTTTGTTTTTCAGCCAGTTCTTCAATCTTTTCAATGGTATCTTCCATTTTAAGCTCCCACTCTAACTGCTTGAACTGTTCTATGGCTTGGTCGAGCGTTTTTTCCATGTCCTCATTGGACAGGCTCATCTCTTCCAACTGCTCTTGAATTTCTTCCTTGTCCAGCTGCTCCATCATCTTCTGGATCTCCTCATAGAGTTCCTTCATCTCATCAGTCATAATTTCATCAAACATTTTTTCTAGCTGTTCTTGTTTTTCTAGAAGGCTCTCGTTTGGCGGCTTGAACTCGTTTTCTTGCTGATTTTTCTGTTCGTTCTTTTTTTGAATATTATCTACTTTATTTTGTAATTCTTTCTGGCGTTGCAATATTTCTTCTAGCTTCTTTTCATCTTGCCAGTTCATTTCTTCTTTCTGTAACAACTCCTTTCTTAACTCATCTAAA
>CAJJDD010000011.1:45000-111488 GCA_905182895.1 Flavobacteriales bacterium UBA4466 | reverse complement strand
CCAGAGGCAAGTGCAGGACCTCACGACTCTAGATATTTGTTTGATGATTTTATAGAAATGATAAAGAAACATAAAACCATAAAAGTATAATGAGTTATATAGGAAGAATTCAGGCAAGACAAATTCTCGATTCTCGAGGAAACCCTACAGTAGAAGTGGATGTTATTACCGAGTCGGGCGTTCTAGGCAGAGCAGCAGTGCCGTCTGGTGCTAGTACTGGTATTCATGAGGCAGTCGAGTTAAGAGATGGAGACAATAGAATTTTTCAGTAATATTAAAGGCTGTAAATAATATTAATACTACTCTTAATGATGAGCTAAAAGGAGCGTATATCTATGATCAGAATTTAATTGATCAGGCTATGATTGGCATAGATGGTACAGATAATAAGGGTAAGTTGGGAGCGAACGCTATTTTAGGGGTTTCTCTCGCAGTAGCGAAAGCTGCTGCCGAGAGTCTAGGTCAACCACTATACCGATACCTTGGAGGTGTGAATGCGAATGTGCTTCCTATCCCAATGATGAATATTATCAATGGAGGAAGTCACGCAGATAACTCTATCGATTTTCAGGAGTTTATGATTATGCCTACAGGGGCAGATACGTTTTCTGAAGCATTGAAAATGGGAGTGGAGACCTTTCATCACCTGAAGAAAGTACTCAGTAAAAAAGGATATAGTACAAACGTAGGAGACGAAGGAGGATTTGCCCCAAACATTAAGTCAAATGAAGAAGCTATAGAAACGGTACTAGAAGCTATAGAAGCTGCAGGTTTCAAACCAGGTGAAGACATACACATAGCTATGGATGCTGCTACTTCTGAGTTTTACGATAAGAAAACAGGACTATATACTTTTAGCAAGTCAGACGGAAGAAAACTGACTAGCGAAGAAATGGCTCAGTACTGGGCAGACTGGAGTGCTAAGTATCCTATTCTAAGTATAGAAGACGGACTAGATGAGGATGACTGGGCAGGATGGAAGTCGCTTACAGATAAAATAGGAGACAAAGTACAGCTAGTAGGAGACGATTTATTCGTGACTAATAGTAAAAAGACTGCAAAGAGGAATAGATGAAGGAATAGCAAATTCTATCTTAGTAAAAGTAAACCAAATAGGTACACTTACTGAGACGATAGATGCTATAAACCTTGCTACACAAAATAGCTATACTTCAGTACATGAGTCACAGAAGTGGAGAGACGGAGGATACAACAATTGCAGATTTGTCAGTGGCATTAAATACAGGTCAAATAAAAACAGGTTCAGCTAGTAGATCTGACAGAATAGCTAAATACAATCAACTCCTTCAGAATTGAGGAAGCTCTGGGTAAAACGGCATATTTCCCGGGAAAGGATATGAGATTTATTCCTTAACGAGTATGAAGTTTTCTTGGTGATTGAGTTTGCCTGTAGCGTTATAAAATTGAAAAGCATAACTCCCTGGAGTTATGCTTTTGCATTTAATAGAGCTTCCGTTTATAGCACCTTGTTGTATTACTCTTCCTCGTAAATCAATTATCTTGTAAGAGCTATAGGTTGTAAGGTTTTGAGGTAAATTAATTATATCGATAATTGGATTTGGATAGATGAAAAGTTCTGATGAGATTTCTGTAATACTCGTCTCTCCGGTAGAGAAGCCCCAGGCGTAATCGCCTGGTTTTAAATCTAGAAAGTCAATTCGTCCTATATAATCGTCATCAAGAGCTAAAGTATTTAGCTCATAATTTAGATGTTCTGACCAGCTACTAGAGGCATTTTCTCTATAAACAAGTTTAAGTTCTGATTCAGAATATCCGTTGTCTTGAGCCATATTGAAGAATCCCTCATCAAAGGTAAATCCACTCGATTCTGAACCGTAGTATCTAATTCGTCCTCCAGCATCTAGCTCTTCGGGAAAATCTCCAATTATTCGCCAAAACCTATCAGATGAAATTAAATATTCTACTTGTGGCTGTGTTTCATGTGGACCAGTAAAATGACATTCGACTCTCATCCACACAGAATCCTGGTCGTTCATCTCATTAATGTCTGATCTAAACTCAGCATATGAGAATAGATCTAAACCAGTATCAGTTATTAGCTTTTCTTCAGCGAGTATAGCGGGAGTAAGGTTATAATCTCTATTAAGTATTATGTGTTTTGGATCAATGCTTGAAATAAATGATACTTCGCTTATCTCTCCAGAAATAATTACTGTGTGAATTTCTTCAATTCCCGATGCAGAAATAATAGTAACCTCCACCGGCATGTTAGAAAAGTAAGAAGGAGCTTCGTGCCTTCTCTGGCTAATCGTAAGTTCTACAGGGTATTCAGATTCAGAAACTTCTGTTATAAGTTTACTGTCAATGGAAAAGTCAGTGAATCCAGGATTAAAGATCCAATCAGCGAAAAATGAGGTAAGGTCACTAGTTGTGTAGTTTTGGAAATGGTTTCTCATTTGTTCACTAGAAACTGATTGCAACGCGTACGCGCTCATAAACGATTCGGATGCACTCTTAAAAGCAATATCACCCATGTAAGTTCTAAGGTTATGTCCCACTGAAGCTCCTTTATTATAGACGTGGGAGCCGTATGTGTTTTCATGGCCAATACCTGAAACAGGAAGATAGGCTCCATCGGTACTGTGGGCATAGAGTAATACATCTCTGTGATTATCAGTAATCCAATCATAATAGGCGTCAGCACCATAAAGATGCTCCAAAAAAAGTGCCTCTGAGTAGCTCGCCATTCCCTCGTTGATCCACATGTCTTCTGCGGTTGAACAGGTTACATAATCACCCCACCAATGGTGAGCTAACTCATGAGCCATTAATGTCTCATAATCAAGGCTTCCATCTGCAAGAGATAATGGGTAGGCTATATTGGTGGCGTGCTCCATTGCCCCGCCATTAAATGGAACGAATGAGTAGCCTACTTTCGACCATTGGTAATCTCCATAAAACTCTTCGAAAGAAGAGATGGCAGGCGATAAATTGGTGAATGAAGACTCAACTTGAGCTAAGTTGTTAGCGGGAGCTATTAGCCAAATTGGAACACTATCATTTTCTGTTGTGAAATGTTGAGATAAAGAAACGTCATATTCGCCTACTGCCATTCCTACTAGGTATGAAGAAATTTCATTGTCCATGGTCCATTGATTTATTGTAACTCCTGTATCATCTGTGAATCCTATGTATGAAAAATCAGGAAGTCCATTAAAGAATGCTTTTTTAGGAAATGTGGTATATGCCGTGAATGAATATGTACAGCGTTCTACGAAATTATCAAAACAAGGAAACCAGGCTCGGCCAAAGCTGTGAGGTGCTGCATCGAAACCGACACCTAAGTTATAGGCGTAATCATTTGTCCAGTAAAAGCCTCCCCATCCTGAGCTATCTGTAATTGGAGCGCCTTCATACTCGATATGAAGTTCAAAAGTATCATTTTCGTTGTACACTTCATTTAGCGTGACTCTTAGAAGAGTCCCATCATGGGTGTAGGCTAAATCTTCACCATTTAAACTGGCTGTTGTAACTGTGAGGCTTTCCAGGTCTAGGTCTACTATGGTTAGGTTATCAACTTTCACGGTGAAGGATATATCAGCCTCGCCTTGCAAAATTTGATTTGCAAAATCGGTCAATTGGAGTGTTAAGTGTGTGTGAGTAATATCTAGGGAATCACTTCGAGTATCATTAGCGCTTACGGCTTTTATAGAATGTGAATGACCGCACTTCTTTTGCGAGTAACCGTTGCAATTCGCTGACAATAAGATGGTAAACAAGACCAATATTTTTTTCATATCAGAAAGTTAGTTAGAAGAATGTTTGGTAATTGAAACTATAATAATAAATTACACAAGGTGCTGATAGTGAGTAATTAATAGTTTATGTAGGGTTTTAGGAAACCAAGGTGTATCATGTGTGATAGTAATCTCAATAAAACATATATATGAAGCCGTCTACTGAATTGTTTGAGCTAATAAAGTCTTTATCTAAAAGTGAGAAGAGATTCTTTAAGCTTTCCAGCTCGCTCCAAACAGGAGATAAGAATTATCTAAAGATATTTGATGCCATAGAAAAGCAGGCGGTGTATAATGAAGCTGCTTTAAAAATAGCCTTTAAGAAAGAGACTTTTGTGAGTCACTTTCCTTCTGAAAAGAACCATCTCTATAAACTTATTCTTAAGAGTCTAAGAAACTATCACAGCGATAATTCTATTAATTCTGTACTTAAACAGGAAATAAAGAATGTGGAGATTTTATACAAAAAAGCCTTATTTAAAGAGTGCAATAAGTTTTTAATTAGAGCTAAAAAGCAAGCAATTGAGAATGAAAAATTCTACTTCTTATTCGAGCTGATTAGCTGGGAGAAATTACTTCTTGAAGAGGCTTTTGAAGATGGCCAATTTAATGCTGATGCTTACATGCATGCAACTCGATTGTGGACTATAACGCTGGAAACATCAGTTCTATATTCTAAGATTAATTATGTGTTCAGAAGTGAGGGGTTTAGTAGGAATGCAGAAGATATCAGAATAGTAAAGGAGATAGAGGATCATCCTCTTATTAAGGGAAAGAATACGGCCTTGTCCGATCGAGCAGCGACTATTTGTTATTATACTCAGGGGTTCTGTGCTATGGCTAACTCGAGAACGGATGTGGCTTTACTTAAATTTAATAGAGTTAAAGAGATCCTAGATGGACGACCTAAATTAAAGACTGACTTGGCCAAAAGGTATGTGAAGACGTTGTCTAACATTATTGGGAGTCATATAGATTTGGGCTTATATGATGAAGCTTGGCGGTTTATTGATGGTTTAAAGGATTTAACAAATGAGAGTGGTTTTAATAGCATAGACATTCAAGTAAACGTATTTAAAACGACGACTGATATCGGAGCTTCAACTGTTGACGAGATGTGGTAATTTTTCAGAGGCATTAGAAGTAGTAGAGAAAGGTGTCTTGGACAAGTTAGAGAGCTTAGAAAACCGTCTAAGAAAGGAGCAGTTATTAGAGCTTTACTACCACATAGCATATGCGTATTTTGGTACAGGAGAGTATAGTAAGGCGTTGTTCTGGATAAATAAGGTGTTAAACGACAATGAAAACACCTTGAGGAAGGATTTGTTCAGCTATGCGCGTCTTTTTAATCTTGTCATTCACTTTGAACTTCAGAATTACGATTTATTAGAGTACATAACTAAAAGTACACAGAGATATTTGGTTCGAAGACAGAGGGATTATGAATTAGAAAAGCTCGTAATAGACCATCTTAGGAAATTGATTAGAGAATCGAGATCCAAAAACACTGGTTACAAAGATTACAGAGTTCAAATGACCAACTACTTGAGCTGGTTACTGAGCCAGAAGATCAAATAGTTCTTAAATATTTTGACTTCGTTTCTTGGTTAAACAGTAAGATAGAGAATATTTCATTCTCTAAAGCGGTATCTCTAGAGAATGCAGGATTAATCAATTACTTATTATTACCAGACTTATCGGTTACGATAAATTCAGATCGTCTATTGACTTGATGCTGTTCTTCGAAACATGTCACACCATCTATACAATTGTTCAGTATTTCTTTTTCTCCTATCCCTTTTGATGTAAGTCGATTTCTCTCAATGCCGTTTGAAATTAAATAGTTCATTGCAGACTTGGCCCTCTTCTTAGAAAGTGCTCTATTAAAGCCATAACTACCTCTAGAATCACAGTGAGACCTGATCTCTACCTTGAGGCTTGGGTTAGTCTTTAATAAATCGGACAACATGTTTAGATAAGGCTGAGCATCAACTCTAACCTCCCAGGCGTTATAGTCCCAGTAAATGTTAGGAATGGGATAAGTTCCGTCTCCGCCTGGTATTATGTTATTTGGGTCGTTTGGTATTATTATCTTTTCTAAATTGAATCCTATGTCAAAGGTTTCATCTTCTCTTAATCCCATAGTCGATATTTTTTGACTAGAGTTAAAATAGATTTGGTTTTCGTTTAGGTCTTCAGCTATAATTTCGTATTTTTTATTTGGAAGTAGGTCATAGTGAACTGACCATCCATAGCAGATAAGATTATATCAGTAGTATTATCCGTAAGATTTTTAATTGTTATTTGAATTTCTGGAATTGGATCTCTAGTTTCTTTTTCTAAAACATTTTCCAACTATACTTAGTGTAGGGTAGAATTGCTCGAAGCTATAGAGGCCATCGAGGCCACTTCTATCAGAAGTTAACAACCCTTTGTCGTTTTCAATGTAAACCATCCCAAAATCGTCCATGGAAGAGTTAAGTGGATAGCTAAGTTGGATAGGGGATGACCAATTATCGCCTTTTAGTTCTGAGTAAAGTATATCTAAACCACCTAATGTCTGTTGACCATCAGAAGAAAAGTATAATGTACTGTTATCTCTTAAGGTAGGAAAGGCTTCATCGCCAGGGCCGTTGATAGTAGGGCCTAAATTTTTAGGCTCGCCCCAGACTCCAGTAGTTAGTACTGTCATGTATAAATCCATTCCTCCAGAACCTCCGTCTTTATTAGACGAAAAGTAAAGTGTTTGGTCATCGGATGTTAAAGCAGGATGAGCGTATATAAAGTTGGCATCATTGAAAGCTAGTTTCTCTGGTTTTGACCAGCTCGTTCCACTTTTGGTACTTGTATAGAGTTGGGGGTTACTGGTGTGTTTAGAATCAAACTCTAGCCTATTGGTTCGTGTTTGATTACTTCGGGTAAAGTATGCTGTATTACCATCCTTGGTAAAAACAGCCATGGCGTCATGATATTTAGAATCTGAGAATGGTAGTTTTCTAGTTTTACCTAGAGAATCCATTTCAAATACATCAAGAAATGATAGGCCCGTGTAATCATCTTTAACCTTGGCGTTATCGACTTCACCTGATATTAGGTATCCAGTACTGGGAGGCACACTCGAGCGTAACGGTATTCTAACTCTGCCGTAGGATCACCAGCCGGGTGAATTGATAACGCCTTGAATACTATATTTTCATTTTGTCAACTCTATTAGCCGAGATTTTAACGCTTTGTGCTACTTGGTTTCCTGGGTCTCTTGATAGAATTCCATTGGCTATAACTTGTGCCTCATCGTATTTTTTAGCACTTAGTAATGCTGAGGCATAAGCTAGTTTCAAGTTGTCATCAAAAGCCGGATCATTTTTAACTTTCTCAAATTCGTAAATAGCCGCCACCGGTTGGTTAGTCTCAGCGTACGCCAAAGCTAATAAGGTGCTAGCCTCAATGTTTGGCTTCTTTTCTACACTTCTCTCTAAGCTTTCGATAGAGTTCATGTATTTTAAATTTGCGAAATCTTCTTTCCCTTTACTTAAGTACATATTAGCACATGAAGGAAGCAGGATTATAGCAAGGGCTATACTTAGTATCGTTGAAATTCTTCTCATAGTAGTCTGTTAGAAGTATCTAGGTGATGTTTTTTTAACGAGAATATCTTCTCCAAAATCGAATGCAATCATTATTTCATGAGAGCCATTACTATAGTTTCCAATATCTGTAGTGGTAAAATCATAGGCGTATCCACCTCTTAGTCGGGTAGAGATATTATACTCTACCATGCCTATCAAAGCGTCTCCAGTTCTATATCCGAGACCTAACCATAATTTCTTGTTAATAAGAAAGTTTGCGTTAAGATCTACTTCAGCCGGTGCGGCATTCTGATATTTTAAGAGTACAGAAGGTCTGAGGTCTATAAGTGGAGATAATTTGAAAACATATCCAGCTCCAGCATAATAATGTTGCTCGAAGTACTTTGCATTTGTTGATGTAAGTATTAATTTATCATCAGTAGGGGCAGTTATTGTTGGAATACCTAAGCTGACATACCACTTTTCGTCATATAGGTAAGCTCCAGCACCAAATTTGGGGATGAAGGCTCCGCTAATATTAGAACTTGAGTAAATAGGGTCATCCGTATCCCATACGTCTATTTCTCCAAAATCTGCGGAATATGAACTTACTCCAAGTCTAACTGCTAGAGAAAGCTTAGTAGTGGATGTTAGATTAAACTTATATCCAACATTACCCATAAAACTAAGTTCCTTTATAATGCCATGACTGTCATTAGTCACTAATAAACCTAGTCCTATCTTCTCTCCGATAGGAGTTTCTAACGATGCTACCTGTGAAGTAGGTGCATTATCAAAAGAGACCCACTGACTTCTATGTATAATGCTCGCACTTCCGTAGCTGTGAGTTCCAGAGTATGCCGGATTAGTCAATAATTGATTGAACATATATTGACTAAGCTGAAGCTCTTGCTGAGCATTCAGAGTTAAGGCAGATAATGCCGTAAAAAGGATGATTGGTATTATTTTTTTCATCATAAGAGTAATGAGTTATTATCTTCTTAAATCTAGAAAGCTATTCAGTTCAGTGTTTTCATTGTTCGACACGGCAGTTGCTATATACATAGTCAGTACCGTCAGAGAGTTCTGCTACCATAGACATGTAATCCGGACCAGTTACAGGTGTATCACTTAGAGCATTACTATATACTACATTACCCCATCTGTTGTAAACAGTAATTCCACTTTATCAAATTGGTGCAGTCTGTTCAACCCTCTTACATGAGAACCATCTGCATTTGGAGTCAAACCATTAGGGAGTGTAAGTGGTTGTGGTTCTGTTACGGTTATCAGGTCGGTGCTGATACATCCATTATCATCCGTTAAGAGCAGAGTATATGTTCCAGCTATTAGAGAGTTTAGATTCTGCTCGTTATTAATGTAATTATTCGGTCCTATCCAACTGAAGTCATAGGGTGTAACTCCACCTTCTACATCAGTTTGTATGACGCCATCCGCTCCTTGATAAACAGAAACATTGTACCCACTATTGGTGATTGGGCTTTCAAGTAATATTTCTATGCCTTCAGGCTGAGAGATCGTGAATGTTTGTGTGTATTGACAGTTTTCTTCATCCGTTAAAATAACTGTATACTCTCCTGTGGGAATGTCACATGAATTTGAAATTTCTCCAAATTCATTAGTGTAAATAGATTCTACATTACCATTAGAAGTTTCTATTTCTAGTTCGATGCACCCTGTGTCTTCGTTGAAGCATAGAACGTCTGTAACAGTTGTTAAGGCAACTTCTATCCCTACAGATGTGGCCACTAAAACATCCAATTCTGTTTCACAGCTGTTGTCATCTGTTAGAGTTAGTGTATAGGTGTTTCCCGCTAAATTATCTGGATTGGGAACAGGTGAGGCATCATTAGACCAAGAATAGGTGTATGGTATAGTTCCGCCAGTAGAAGAGGTGCTAATAGCACCATTATCTAATCCACAAGAGGAAGGTGTGGTAGTAGCACTAACAGATAAAAGAGGTGGCTCTATCATTTGAAATTGCTCGAATGTAGCACAGCCATTTTCATCTGTCACTGTTACCTCGTAGGTAGTTCCAGCGAGGCCAGAAACTACTGCGGTATTGTCCGGAGTATGTCCCCAAGCGAAAGTATAAGTTCCACTTCCTCCATTTGGATTAGCATCTATTACTCCGTTGTCGTTATCAAAACAATCAATCGGTGTTATAATCTCGTTAATCTCTAAGGAGTCAGGTTCAGTTAAGTTAAAAATAACTTCAGTTGTACATAATGCTTGGTCTGTAAAGACTAGATTATAAACACCAGCTCCGATAGTGAATAGTGTGTCATTAGTAGCATCATTGTCACCAATACTTCCATTCCAATTTAAATCATAAGGACTAACTCCACCAGTGATTTCGACATCTAATTGCCCGTCCTCAGAATTAAAGCAAGATACATTATTGATTGGGTTACCTAAGTAAGCCGTTATATTGGAGTTCACTACAATTGGTAGAGGCTCTGTAACTGATATGTTCATTAGGGTATCACAGCCATTCGCATCAATTACTATTACTTCATAGGCTCCTGCACAGAGTTCATCTGCTGTAGGTCCGAAATCAAGTTCTTCTTCGTTCAGTTCCCATAAATAACTGTAATCAGAATCTCCACCTGTAGCTGTAATATCTATAATAGCAGTACATTCTCCATTACACTGTATTGGAGAAGTGAGGGCAGCATTAGCAGTAAATGATGACAGTGGTTCAGTAACAGTTACCGTTCCGTTTAGTAAACATCCACTTAAATCCGAGATGTCTACGTTATAGGTTCCAGCGGCTAAATCAGATAAAATAGACTCACTACCGATAACTGTATTTTGGTCATCTGTCCAGACATATGTGTAATCAGGAATTCCGCCTGTTACATCCGCTAAAACACTTCCGTTTTCATCACCTAAACATGCTAGGGTAAAGTCTCCTGTTCCTGTTTGAAATAATGTAAGGTCTAAGGCGAATATTTCATCTGAACTGACATCTATAGTGTCAAGCGCAATACAACCGTTATCATCTATAACAGTGAGATAGTATTCTCCAGAAGGAATGTCAGTTAATATAGCTCCTGAGTAGGTATTCATGGAATCATCGATCCAATCGAAGCTATAGTCGGCAGTACCGCCACTGGCAGAGACTTCTAAAGAAGCGTTAGAACTTCCGAAACAATCTTCTTGGGTAATGCTAACAAGCTCACTCTCTAATGGGCTAGGTTCAGTTACCTCAAAAGATTCAATAAAAGTACATCCGTTGGTGTCAAATACCTCAAGAGTGTAGGTTCCTGGGCTTAGATTAAACAGGGTGTCTGCATCTACTTCATTGTCTCCAATATCTCCTGTCCAGTCATATGAAGTGATGTTTCCACTTCCCCCAGTTATATTAGGAACGATTCCTCCGTCATTTAATCCAGTACATGAAACACTAAAGAGTGTTTCCATGGCCAAAAGAGTATCCGGAGAAATTGGGTTGAGAATAGTACTTATTTCACATCCTGCAGTATCAGTAACGACTAAGCCGTAGGTCACTCCACCCATTAGGTTAGCTTGGTTAGGGGCGCTGGGGTCATTCCCTAATGGTAAATTTGACCAGTCATAGAAGTAACCAAACTCTAAATTCTCAAAATCTGGATTTGCTCCAGATGCAGCTACGTTATAAGTACCATCTGACGCATCAATGCATGAAGTGAAAAATCCTCCATCGTATACGCTAAACTGAATATCTAATTCAAATGCTTGTGGTGCTTCTAATTCTACTTCTAGCGTTGCAACGCACATATTACTTTGATCCGTAACGTTTACGGTGTATATGCCATCTTCTAGTGACTCTATATCTTCGTCAGTAGAACCTCCAAATTCTCCTAGTGGTTCCCATTCTGTAGTTAATGGGCCTCCTCCTCCCGAAACAGCGATATCTATTTCTCCAGAATTCTGACCTTGACATCCAGGGTCTAAAGTGCTGATTAATTCGATAATTATTTCAGTTGGTTGGGTTATTATAAATTGTTGTGAAGCTTGACATCCGTCTTCAGAAGTAACCACGACAAAGTAGGTGTCTGGACACAAACCTGTCAAATCCTCATCTGCCGAATACACACCATCGAGAGTAGACCATTCAACCGTATATTCTCCTGGCGCTCCAGTTACATCAATAGCTATACTACCATCACAACTTTCAAAACAGGAATTATTATCAAGATCACTAACACTTATTGTAACACTCTCTTCGTTAGTAACTTGAGTGCTTATTGTTCTAGAGCATCCGTCTGAATCTGTAATTGTTACAGTATAGGTGCCAGAGGGAAGATTGACTAGGTCTTCATTGACACCATAGTCAACTCCATCTTGATCTTGCCAACTGAATGTATATCCTACTCCACTTCCTCCTGAAGGCGTAATGTCTATAGCTCCTTCTGATAATAAATCTGAACAGGAATTTGGAGTAACTAATAGTTCTGCAGTTATTTGAGTAGGGCAGGTAACTTGAATAGAGGCGGTTTCGGTACAACCATTTTGATCTAAAACGTTTAAGGTGTATGACCCACAGTCTAGCCCAGTAATTGTTAAGTCATTTCCAATTGGATTATTAGTGTCATCGAACCATTGTAAATCATATTCAGAAACACCGCCAGTAATGTCAGCGGTTAATTCACCGTCTGTGGAATCGAAACATGTAGTGTTAAAACCATTTCCGTAAGTGAGTGCTGATAAGGCTTGCAATTGGTGGCGGTGGTGGTGCTTCATATTATGCTGAAACTGCTTTTCAGCTATACATCCATTACCGTCACTTACAGTTACGAAGTAAGTTCCATCCCCTAGATTACTAAGAACTGGACCTAACCCCAATACAGGGAGTCCGCTGGGGTCATTACTCCAAGAATAAGCGTAGGGAATAGTTCCTCCTGTAGCTGAAACTGAAGCTTCTCCTGAAGACGTTCCGCTACAAAGAATTTCAGTAACTCCTAGCACTGATCCTTCAAGAAGTTCCGGTTCGCTAATGATGAATGTCTCCGCTATCTCGCATCCTTCAGAATCGGCAATGGTGACAGAATAAGTTCCTGGACATAGGTCAGATAAGGAAGTGGTGTTTTCTGGAACTGACTCACTCCAGGTTATAGTGTAATCGCCTGAACCTCCCGTAGGCGAAACCAATGCCGTTCCATCACATTGACCGTTACATGAAATAGTACTTCCATTGTAATCGCTTAGTAATAAATTGGATTGTAAGGTGTTCTCTTCGTTAATTACGAAAGACTGAGTGGCTTCACATCCATCTCCGTCAGTAACAGTTACGCTGTAGACTCCCGCCAGTAAGTCAGAGACATCTTCATCTGTCGATATTTCAGTATTAGTGTTGTTTGTCCAAGAAAAAGATAAAGGTTCAGAAAAATTAGAAACGGTTAAGTCGATAGAGCCAATGGCCGCTCCAGAACAGTTTATCGGAGTGATAGTGGCACTTAAGCCAATGTACTTAACCGAAATAGAGGTTGTTGCCTCAGCCTGACAAGCAGCGAGATTGGATGTGATTGTATAATCTGTGTCCTGCAGTGGAGAAGCAGTAGTAACTATTGCATTCGGTGAAGTAACCTCTTCCTCAGGTTCCCAACTGAATGTAAAGTCTCCATTTGTATCTGAGATGCCTTGAAGTGTGACTTCGTCACCTGGACATATTTCTAAATTGGTAGGAATAACGCTTAACTCCAGTGAGTCTGTTATAATGAATATTACTGAGTCCTGTATGTACGTGTCACACACCGTATTTAGGATGTATAAGGTTATAAACTCATCACCTTCAGTAATACTATCATCTATGGTGTTTACTTGAATAGAAGCTGATAATTCATTAGCAGGTATGGTTATCGATTGCTCATCCAAAGGAACATTGTTTCCTAAAGAAGGAGTAGTCGTGTAGTCGTCGAAAATAGTTGCGGTTCCACCAAAACTATATGCAATTTCTTGATCAATATTGGATATCTGCTCAGCAACGAAAGTGATTTCTCCATCATTACATCCTTCTACCATGTATGGAGTTCCGCCTGAAGTGCTTGTTGCTATATCGCTATAGTTCGAGTTGATTTTCTCAATGAATACAGCAGAATCATATAATCTATCGGTTCCATCTGCGATGATGAGTTTTAAAGTGTATGTTTCACAGGGCGTTAAGTCACCAACCTCTGCTTTTAATCCTAAAGTAAAACCGTCATATTGAATGTTTTGACCAAGTGGGTTTCTATTATCATAGTAATACTCGGTGTTAATTATGTTGTTCACATTATTGATCGATACAGGTAGAGCTGTTTCTGGAATCAAAGCGATATTAACATCATTGAATCCTCCTGGACCTGAGATAAAGAATCCAAAAACATCATTAAAGGTTGAACCACCCATTCTTCATATTCTTCAGAAGCAAATGTAAAATCAAAAGAGAGGCTGTCTCCTTGTACTTTTACGTCAAATTCAAATGTAGTAGCATCGAAAGTAGTCCTGTCGTTAACGGTATTAAGTAAAGCACTTCCAGGAAAATTATTGTCAAACTCATCGCAATTTAAACAGGTGGTTTGATTTTCAATATCAGGAAGCCCTGTCCCATTAATTCCATCTTGTACCATGGCGTTTCTTGCTTTTCCAGTAGTAAGAAGTAAACCCTCTATAGAGGAGAGTTCAGTGTTGGAATTATAGAAGTAAGCCCAAGAACTATCCGCAGCTGAGACATTAACATTGGAAATAGTTACACCTGACCCAACCAGCAGTTGAGCAGCAGATTCAGGAGTAATAGTTTGATCTAAAGATAGCTGACCAAACCCTATTTGGCAGTATAACAAAAAGAGTATACTTGCTATTATTTTGTTGAATAAATTCATTTTGTTTTGGTCTAAATATTATTTTCCTAATCTCGCTCTCCCGCATCTCTCTTGGAAATCAGTCATTGAGTAATTAGTCAGATTTTTCACCTCTCCAGAATTAGCTAGTTGCTTAAAGAAATTCACAATTACTTCAGTTTCATCCGAGATTGTTTCTCCAGTAAACTTTGCGCAAATCAAGTTTGCGGGTACACAAGCTTCAATAATCTCAATATCTGAGTTTTCAAGGCTTGAAAGCATATAATCCTTGAATAGTTCTGGGTTTAGATTTTCGATTTCAATTATTCTCACTTCACCATTAAATGGGTGGGAAAAACTTATTAAAAGCAGCGATACAAGCAGAAAAGGGATGAATATGATAGGCTTTAGTTTCATAAGAACACTGTTAGATTTAAAACGTTAGGACATAGTTAGTATATGCTGAACAAAAATGCACACTTATATCGTTATTTCTAGAGATTCACAAACTTTATTTAATCATTTTTTTCAACACTGTTTTCGTCTTTTTATTATCCCTTTTGGTCGATTTTATTTTTGATTTCGTAGATAGCCATACCGGCAGCAACTCCTACATTGAGAGATTCTGTAGAGCCATACATTTCTATCTTTAGATGGTTGTCTGATGACGAAATAAGCTTGGGGTTAATTCCGAGCTCTTCAGATCCAAGAATAATGGCAACTCCGCCTTTTTCTGGGGTGAAGTCTCTTAGGTTTGATTCAGCTTTCTCTGTAAAGCTAATCACTTTTATCTCAGAAGCTTGCAGGTGATAAATGGCATCTTGAAGGTGATTTATTCTTGATATCTTTAGCTTTAGAACTGCGCCTGCACTTGATTTAATTACGCCCTCATTAATCGAAGCTGAATGGTTTTTAGGGATAATTATTCCATGAACTCCCATGCATTCTGCCGTTCTGCAAATCGCACCAAAGTTTCTGGTGTCTGTGACCGAGTCTAGTATTATCACAAAGGGACTTTCGTTTCTGTTTGTCGCAACTTCAATAATGTCATCTATTTCTACAAACTTTACAGGAGAGATGTATGCTAGAATTCCTTGGTGATTTATGTCTGAAGCCTTGTCTAACTTTATTTTAGGAACCTTTTGGACAGGAATCCCTTTTTCCTTAGCGATTTTCACTATTTCGCTTAATTCGGAATTCGATGTTTCTCGCGATACAAGGATCTTTTCTATCTCTTTACCCGACTTTATAGCCTCTCTTACCGGGTGTGTGCCTACTACTTTTAATACTTCGTTCATGTTAGTTGTATATTCTTCCGTTTCTCCATGCGCTGACTTTTTTAGCCCATTCGGATTTGTAAATTGAATTCCTTTTTAGTTCATAGTGATTGTCACTAAAACCGTTTGTGATTTTATTAAATTTAAACTTTACGCTGCCTAGGTCGTCTTTGTCTCCGTATGCCCAAGTTTCAGAAAAAGTCATCAGCACCTACTGTGCCAAAGACTATAAAGATTCCTAACTCTGTCTGTTTTCCATCCGCTTTTGTAGGAGGAGAAGTTCAAGTTGGCCATTTGTACCCTGTCGTAGAATGCTGCCATAAGTTCCCTTGCTCGTTCTTGACTTTCCCCACAATCTAGCCAAAACCTTTCTAGGCTACTTCTTAGATTAGAATTTGTATTTAGTCTTTCAAATTCCTTTCTCGCTGAAATATAACGTAGAGGATAAATCATTTCTGAAATCGAAGTTAACTCAGGGTATTTGTTCGGTCTGACAAGAAGACTTAATCCTATGGAATCCTTTTTAAGGAGTATGTCTCCCAATGGAAAATTAGTGAAGATTAGTTCGTTTTTGGCCACAGGAATAGTGAGAATTTCAAACTCTGACATTTCGGGTGGATCTTGTTTGGAGGTGCTGTATGGTGGTGGAGGTAGGCTTCCGTTAGCAGGTCTGAACCATAATTCGGTCTGTGTTAAGTCTAATCTTTCAGAGGTTAGACTGTAACTGGACTTGTTGTTAATTAAGAGGTTGAAATTAGGGTAATTATTTTCACGTTGCAGTAGAAGAACATTTTCCCTAATCAATTCTGAAGTCTTGTTTATAGTTCCGCTAATCGTGTATTGAGTTGTTTTTTAAATTTTATAATTAAATGATAATTGTAAAAGTTTAAATCTTTTAAAGGGAAGTTGATAGAGTAAAAATAAAAGTAGGACTCATCGCTTAAGGTTCTTCCGTTCGCTTTAAATAGGACCGTGTCAATAGTTCTATTTCCTTGGGAGTCAAGCAAGAGTATCTGTCCGCTAATTGAAGTTGTTAGCTCTTTGGAATTTGTTTTTCTAGAGGCTAAAAGCTCAGAGTTTTTGATTTTTAGGAATAATGATGTGCTATCATCGCTAAAATGGTAGAATTTTAACTGAACATTGTCATTTCGAAGAATGATTTTACACTCATTTTCATAGTGCTCTAGAGTAACTACTGTAGTCTAAACGGATATCGTATCGATTAAAATTATAATTATTATATAATAATGCACTTTCATTCCGAGCGAAAATACTGAATTCTAAAATGTACTGATGTAACCAAAGTTGATTTTAGCATTTCTAAAGAGAAAGCGATTTTCTGTATAATTTGATATTCCATACAAAAATGTAAATAGACCAGAATTTGTTCCGATTGAAACGCCTAGACCAGTCGCTTCTATTGATCCCCTCTGATATGATTTTAACGTGTTTTTCTCAAAGTAGTTTTTCTCAAAGAAACCGAAAACATAAGAGTTTTCATCAAGTAAGTACCGGTATTCAAGTGATGTAGTTATCCATGAGGTAGTTGGGATGGTTCTTTGGTCAGTTCCTCTTATGCTGCCTAGTCCTCCGATTTGAAGAACTTCATTTTCCAAAATGTTTTGTAATGAAATGCTCTCACCTGAAGCTCCTATGACTAATGAGCTTCTTTTTAATAATTTAATGTGTTTTGAGCCTTCGTAGGTGAGTCCTATGAGTTTTGTGCGTTCTATAGAAGGTGCCGTCCTGTGTCCTGCAGATAGGCTTAGTTGATTGGTAAATCCTTTCGTGGGATTGAGAGGGGCGTCCAGGTTTGAATAGCACCATTCCCCTTTATATAAAGTAGAGTTGGTGTTCTGAGTAAATTGGTCATCGTTTTGATTAGAGTTGTTTTTGGTTTGACCGATGAGAAAGCTTAATTTATTTCTCGGGTTGATTTGGTACCCTGCACCATAGTCTATACTAACTCGATTAATGGTACTGTCTTGTCTAATAAATGCAGTATTGAGTTCAATGCTTAGAAATGTATTAAAGAGGAATGGAGTTTTTACATTCACTGCTAATCTTTGATTTTCGGGTCTTAGCCTTTCCCAGTTGAGAGTGAGTGACTCCGCTCGGTTCAGAATATTGGTTAAATCTAATGAAAGAAGGCCCGTTACTGAAGTAGAGCCGTCTGTTGAGGGCTGAAGCCCTATAATTCCATCAAAGCGGCTTGTCTTTTTCTTTTTCAGGAATAAAGTAACAGAAGCCTTATATTTCAGAACGAAATTTTTGGTGGCTTATTAAAACCGAAGAAGGAATTGTCTTTGGCTAGTTTGGACAGTCCTTTAGCATAATTTTCTGAGTATAGCTTGTTTTTTTTGAAGTTAAATATCTTCTTAATGGTATTGTAATCGAAAGATTCTTCACTCTTTATAATGAGGCTGTCAAATTTAATTACAGGGCCCTTGTCCAGAGTTAGTTCAAGAGTAATGTTGCTGTTGTCGAGTATTCCCTGGCTTTGGATTGTGGCGAAAGGGTGTCCGTTGTTTTCTTGGAATGACAACTCTTTTCGAATCATTATTGAAGTTGTTGAAAGCTCTATTTTCCCTTGAAATGTCTCGGCTTGAAAGTCAACAAGGCTTATCGACTGAATAGTGTATTCTGGTCCAGTAGTAATAAAGATGAGGAGAGTGTCGCTTTTTTGAACCAAACTGTCCGTGTTGGCCTCTAGATAACCATTTAGATGTAGTTTTTGTATCTCAGCGTTGCAAAAATCAAGAGGGGAGGTTTTGTTCGCAGGAGTGTTAGAAATTTCTTTTGTTAGCCAGTTTGTAGTTGCGAAAACTTGAAAAAAATTTATTGCATCGCTAGTCTGTAAATGGCTTAATAATGGAGTGCTTAAAAATGCTATGAAGATTAGATGTTTCAAATAGTTGACTGTGGTAAACAATAACGAATATTTAGTATTGTTATTTAGTTAAGGAATAAAACTTGTTTATAAAAAATGAAACCATTTTCAGTAGAATATGTATAATAAGATAATTTTGTATCAATTGTTGGAAAATAAAATACCATCATGAAAAAAACTGCATCTATATTAGTCATCATTGCGGTAAGCGCGATTTTCTTGTCATCTTGTCGTTCATCGAAGCCTTCTTGCGCTGCTTATGATCAACTGGAGCAGGTTAGTGATCAAAAGTAATCGAGATATTTTGATTTGTCTGATTGCTTAGGCTTAATGCCACTGGACAATTCTTAGCTATGTCATAGATATTCTTTTTCTTTTGCGGGTTTAACTCCACTATCGTCTTTATTTTAAGAGTTACGACTATTTCAGATATTCTCCTGGGAGTTCGTTGCATTATTTTCTCTACTTCTGCTGAGCAGGTTTCTATTCCAAAAACCCCATTTCTATCACTAATATTGATTACGGTCACCATGCATGCTGCTAATGAAGCGGCTACTAGGTCTGTGGGGCTAAAGGATTCGCCTTTTCCATTGTTGTCTTTTGGTGCGTCTGTTAAAATTTCCGTTTTTGATTCTAAATGAATAAGACTGTTTCTTAATTCCCCGTTATACTCTAAAGATATTTTAGACATTAGTTAAATTGATTTAGGTGCTAAAATATTCCTAAATTTGAATACTTATGAGATACTTGATTCTTATTCTGTTTTTTTTAGCATTCACGTCAATTGGTCGGTCCCAAGGAGCTTATGAAGGCCCTAGTTTGATTTACACTAATCAAATTTCTGGCGGAGCGCAGCTCAGTACTACGGGTTGGGGGGTGCAGTTTAATTCAGGTAAATATGAAACATTCTATAAGATTAAAACAAAAGGATTAGAATTTGTGAAAATCAAGCATCCCAAAGAATTTAAGTTGCCGAATAACGGCAGAGATAATTCGAGAAGATTTGCATATGGGAAACTAAATTCCTTTCAGTCTTTAAGGTTGTTGTGTGGAGCTAAGAAGATAGTTTCAGATAAAATTAGGCATGGAGCAGTAGCGATTGGTTATAAGTGGGGGAGTAGGTCCGAATGTAGGGTTTCTTAAGCCGATTTATGTAGAGGTCTCGAAACTTACAGATACATCAGTTGCTATTGAGCGTTACGACCCTGAAATTCATGATTTCAATGTTATAAATGGAAGGGCGAATTTCTTGAAAGGACTGGATGAAATGAAATTAGCCTTTGGGGCGGTGGCCAAAATAGCGGCCACTTTTGAGTATAGCGGAGATAACGAAGGGGTTCAGCAGCTGGAAGTCGGAGTGGTGTTGGATGCATTTTTAAACAAAGTACCTATTATGATAGAAGAAGCGAATAATCAGAGGTTTTTCCCCTCGATATTTATATCTTACTCGGTAGGTAAAAAGTATGTAAAACGATGAGTTCAGAAATAGTAGAATCTAAAAAGCAAAGAGTAGCCAAGCCCAAGTGGTTAAGAGTTAAGCTGCCAACGGGGGAGAGCTACAAGAAAGTAAGAAGTCTTGTTTCGGAGCACGGTCTTCATACCATTTGTGAAAGTGGGAATTGCCCTAATATGGGAGAGTGCTGGGGGGAGGGTACCGCGACTTTTATGATATTGGGGAATATTTGCACTAGAAGCTGCGGTTTTTGTTCAGTAATTACGGGTAGACCTGAAGCTGTTGACGAGTTTGAGCCTGGTAAAGTGGCGAGGAGTGTTAAGCTTATGGAAGTTAAGCATGCTGTGATAACAAGTGTCGATAGAGATGATTTGAGCAGATGGGGGCGCTATTTGGGTGAAGACAGTAAAGGCCATTAGGCACCAGTCTCCAACGACAACTTTAGAAACATTAGTGCCAGACTTTGCCGGAAACTGGAATAATCTACAATGTATAATAGATGTAGCTCCTGAGATAGTGTCTCATAATTTAGAGACAGTAAGAAGATTAACAAAAACGAGTAAGAATACAAGCTAAGTATAATCGAAGTTTAGAGGTTCTTAGAAGATTAAAAGAAGGAGGTATGAAAACTAAGTCAGGTGTCATGCTGGGATTAGGAGAGTCTTTTGATGAGATCTTAGAAACCATGGATGATTTAAGAAGTGTTAATGTGGATGTACTTACATTAGGTCAATATCTTCAGCCAACACCTAAGCATTTGCCAGTGCTAGAGTTTATTACTCCTGAAATATTCGAACAATTAAAAGAAATTGGCTTGAAAAAAGGCTTTAGGTATGTAGAGAGTGGCCCATTGGTAAGAAGTAGTTATCATGCAGAGAAACACCTTTTTTAGGTGATTATTCTCTTTGAGATGTATATAATGTGATTTTTCTAGATGAATATTGTAATAATTTAGCTTAGAATTTATTGTAAATTGCCGATCCAAACCAAAATATAATATCAAATAATATGAAGACGAGAATAGCTTTATTTTCAATAGCTCTAGTGGCTTTAGTAATAGGAGTACTATTAGCTCCTGGTACGGAAAACATCTCAGATTACTCTCCTAGAGTTAAGAATGTAACCGAACAGAGTTTTAGCGGAGCTGCAGAGCATTACGCTATGCTGAGACGAAACGTAGAAACGGGAAATCTTGAGTCTGGGGATTACGCGAGTATGCTAGCTAAGGTTAGTAAATTCAACAAAGAGTCCAGTAATAAAGACTTAGGTCTTGACATTAACTGGGAGGTAATGGGACCTACAAATTTTGGTGGAAGAACTAGAGATATTTGTTTCACTGCTGGTGGTCTTCTTTTTGCAGGGGGAGTTTCAGGTGGATTATTTCAATCTTGGGATTCTGGAAATACTTGGTTCAGAGTGACTGGCTTCAAAGAAAATTTAAACGTTACTTCTGTAGAGCAAATAGGAAATGGAAACATTTTTGTAGGTACAGGTTCTTTATTTGAAACCCAGGAGGTTCAGGAGGTTCAGGATTTCTTGGTTCAGGAGTTTACAAAAGCGCAGATAATGGTGTTACATGGTCATCAGTTGATGGGCTTAGTCTAGATTTATTATCAACAAGCGGAGATTTCACTTCAACAGACGTGCTCTATGCCGATCCTCAAAATCCAAATAAATTATGGGTAGGAAGTAGAGGCGGGTTGTTTTGTTTTGATGATTCGAACGGAACTGTAAATGATGATCTCGATGGAATTTCTTTTGCTGGTTCGTGTCAGGACATGGCTATTTCTTCTGATGGAAATAGAATGTTCGTTGTTCTAGGAACAGCAGTGTACCGGAGTAATGACGCTGGTGTTTCTTGGTCAACTGTAACGGGTAACGGAACAGGAGAATTATCTGTTTCCGGTGCGAATAGAGTCGGTCTGGCTATTAGTCCACAAGATCCAAATTATGTATATGCATTAGTTAGTGTTAGCGGTAGAATGGGAGGTGTTTATGCCTCTACTGATGGAGGTTCTACTTGGTTTAATATTTGGCCAGCAAATGACATCCAAAACACGAATATAGACATCGATCCATTTGGTGAAAACACCCAAGGAAAATATGACTTAGTCATCACGGTTGACCCTACAGATAAAGAAAGAATTATAGTTGGAGGTGTGACCCTTTGGGAAGGAGGGATTAATACCCAGCCGCAAAGACTAGCGTTTAATTTTGGGTTTGGTGCGAATTATGTGCATTCTGACATACATCATTTTGAGTGGCTGAATAACCAATTGTACATTGGGTGTGATGGTGGGATTTTTAAATCGAACGATGTTACGGTATCTGATAATCCAATATTTGTAGAATCTAACTTCGGGTACAATACTACCCAATTTTATGGAATAGGTATAAGTACTACAGGCAAGGTAAATGGGGGGACGCAAGATAATAGCACATTTTTAGTAGGCCCTGGTTCTACATTGGGTGTTAACCAATTTGGAGGAGATGGTTTTGATACTGATATTTCTGCTGTTAGTGATTTGGCACAATTTGTAACAAGTCAATATGGATCCCTTGGAAGGTCATTTGATGGAGGTAATTCTTTCAATAGCTTTTATGATGTAGAATTGAGTACACTATTGCAAGAGGGAGAGTCAAATTTCCCTTTTAATAATATTGTAAGATTATTCGAAAACACGAATGATTCATTCTCTCAACAAATTATGAGGTTTGTGGCAAATGAAGACACTATCCCTTCTGGGACGACGATAACAGTGTTAACGAATAATCTGAATCAACCCGTAGAGCATGTTCTGGAAGACACGTTATTTATTAGACCTCAGCTTACAGTGCCGCAGGAGGTTATTACAGAAACGGAAGATTCTTTAATTACTCTTACTTATGATTTTGATGAGACAGAATACTCTTCTGAGGATTTTTCTTTCACGGAAACTATTGAAATCGGAATTACAGATGTAACAGTTACTTTGCCGAATGAGAATATTGTAATAGATGAATCTATATTAGAGGGTATAGTAACAGTTACAGTCCAGTTTACTGAAGATATAGAAGTAGCTACTATTGAAGATCTCACTCTGTTTAACGTGCCAGACACATTAGAGATTATCGATCCATATACTTCGCTTTTCGCTGTTTATGCTTATGATGGTGTATATGTTACTCGACAGGCTCTTGATGGGAATACTACTCCAGATTGGACTAAAGTGGTCAGTGGTAATTTTGGTGTGAATGCTATCGAATTTTCTTTAGATGGAAACCATATGTACTTGGCCTCAGGTTCAGGGAATGTAACGAGAGTTTCAGGTTTTCATGATTTTTGGGGTGATGAAGATGTCTCTGAGTTAACTGAGACTAGAATTTTCCGAACAAATGGTACAGTGACGGGTATAGGTGTAGACCCTAATAATGCCAATAGAATAGCCGTGGCGGTTGGTGGATATGGAGGAAGTGGCAAAGTATGGATTACAGATGTAGCTACAACAGCTACTCAAACCAATAACACAGAGTTTTTTGATAACATTTGGTTTAGTTCAGGTCAAGACTTTGCTGGAATGCCTTGTTATGATGTAATCATTACAGATAACCAAGCTACTGGAGACGATGTGATTATGGTAGCAACTGAGTTTGGAATTTGGGCTACTAATGACTTATCTGATAATAATTCATGGGAACAGTGCAGTAATAATCTTGGGAATGTTCCAGTTTTTGATATTAAACAACAATATAGAGGTCCTCAACAGTTTATTGAGAACCCTACAAATACTGGTTTTGTTTATATAGGAACACACGGAATGGGAATTTGGAGATCTGGAGGAGTTGTAAATATTGAAGAGTTACCCGGCACAGGTATAACTTCTGACGATAGGGAGCTTTTAATATTCCCTAATCCAGCGTCAGATCTAGTGAATTTGGAAGTAAATCTAATTGAAGGCAAAAAACTTTCTTTAGATATTTACAATATTTCTGGTCAATTAGTTTTCACAGAAGATTTAGGATTTGTTTCTAATGGAAGCCAAATAGCTACTGTTTATATAGGAAGTTTAAATAGCGGTAACTATATCATGAATGTAAAGGGAGAAGGATATAGCGAGACTGGTAAACTATTAGTAAAGTAATAGCATAGACGATACTATAGAAGCCGTTAGATGATTTAATCTAGCGGCTTTTTTTTGGACTAAACATTTAGTATGATTAGAATAGGGATTAATGGATTTGGCAGAATAGGGAGAACATTATTTCGACTGATTTCTGAAAGAGATGATTTAGAAATAGTTCATGTAAATGATATACATCCGTTAAAGACACTTTTACATTTAGTAAAGTATGACAGTATTCATGGTAAGTTCGATAAATCATTGACTTATGTTCAGGATGATTTATTCCTTATGGAAGACCAAGAGGTTACTTATTCTAAATGTTCTGACATTTCGAAACTATCATGGGGGAATGTAGATGTCGTATTTGAGGCTACTGGGAGGTATAAGATAAAGGCAGACTTAGATCATCACATTAAAAACGGAGCAGATAAGGTTATATTGACAGTGCCTCCTGCAGATGAGTCCATGAAAATGATAGTGATGGGAGTGAATGAACACTTACTGTCAAAAGAAGATGAAATATTCTCTAACGCCTCTTGTACGACCAATAGTGCTGCTCACCTCATAAAAATAGTATCTGAAAATTATAAATTGGACAGTTGTTTTATAACTACAGTGCATTCCTATACTGCAGACCAGAATCTGCATGACGCTCCTCATAAGGACTTAAGAAGGGCCAGAGGGGCAGTCCAGTCAATAATTCCTACCACCACTGGAGCGGCTAAGGCATTGACTCGAATATTTCCGGAATTAGCAGATAAGTTAGGAGGCTGTGGAATAAGAGTTCCGGTGCCGGATGGCTCGCTTACCGATATAACCTTTACGATTAATAATCCACCATCGGCAGATGAGATAAACCAATTGGTTAAACTCTCTTCCGAGAATGATTTTAAGGGGTTTGTCCAGTTCTCAACTGATCCATTAGTTTCAGCAGACATTATAGGAAATCCACATTCTTGTGTTTTTGATTCGGGTCTTACTTCAGTTGTAGGCAATATGCTGAAAGTAGTGGGCTGGTATGACAATGAGATTGGCTATTCAAATAGGTTAATAGACCTATTAGACTTTCATGATTCATTGTAATATTTCAATTGGAATTTTCCGTTATGTAATTCTCCATAACTGTAATAGTTAATCCAATCTCCTAAGTTGAAATAGGTCGACTTTTCATTTAGAGCTATTTCTAGTGGTAAATGTCTATGGCCAAAGATAAATAGATCGTAGTGTTTAACCTTTAAAATTTCCTTCGAATATAGAGCGAGCCATTCTTCATTGTTACCTAGAAATGAGGAGTCTGAGTCTCCAGTTTTAGCTCTACTACTTCTGCTTAAGTAATTAGCTAGTCCTATGCCAAAGTTCGGGTGCAGCCTTGCAAACATCCACTGACAGATCTTATTTGAGAATAGGCGTTTTATAAATTTATAGCCATAATCTCCAGGGCCTAGGCCATCTCCATGTCCAATATAAAGATCTAAACCTTGTCTTTTTATTGAGATAGGTTCCCGGTAAAGGACAGCATTTATTTCATGAGGTAGATAGTCAAATATCCACATATCGTGATTTCCAGTGAATAGATGAATTTGAACACCACTATCTGAGAGCTCAGCTAATTTTCCTAAAATACGTGTAAATCCCTTGGGAATGGCTTGTTTATATTCAAACCAGAAATCAAAAATATCACCAACTAGGAATACCTCCGAAGCATCAGCGCTAATTTCATTTAGCCACTGAACTATCAATTTTTCTCTAATAAGACTTTTCTCATAGGTGGGAGCACCTAAATGAAAGTCAGAAGCAAAATAGATTTTATCTTTCAATTTCAGAAATCGATTAATAACCAAAAATAGATTCGAGCTTATCTTCTAAAGCGCCACCTCTAATTTTAGTCTGAATGATATTGCCATCTCTATCTACTAGAACGGTGTGTGGAATACCACTGAATTTATAGATATCTTTATAAGGAGTAGCCCATTTTTTGAGATCACTAACATGATAATCCCAAACTAACCCATCTTTTTCTATGGCCGCAAGCCATTTAGAACGGTCACTATCTAATGACACATATAATATTTAATCCTTTATCATGATACTCCTCATAAACCTTTACTACATTTGGGTTTTCTCTTCTACATGGTCCACACCATGAGGCCCAAAAATCGATGAGTACGACTTTCCCTCTAAGTTCGTTGAGAGTCTTTTTGACACCGTCAGGATCATTTAATTCAATATTCGGAGCTACTTTACCTACATCAGAGCTTTGAGCGCTTGACCTATTCCTCTGGTTGAAGTCTTTTACAGATGCCTCACGGGCTTTGTAATAATTAGAATAGGGTACTGTCTTAGCTAGATTGTTTATTATAGTGCTTGAGAGCTCCATTTCAGTGGTGAAGTCTAACGCGTCGAAAAAAGCGGCTATTCCTGGAGAGGAGCTGTTTTCTGTTATATAACCATGAAGGTCAGATTTGAACTGCTTTTTAATCGTTTGTTTTTCTTTACCTAAGACTAGTTTTTCTTCTAGCTTATTGGCTTTTTTGATTTTATTTTCTATACCTAATACATTCTTTTTATGCGTAGAAACTATATCGAATAATTCATGATAAACAGATGTGTTTGGACTTCCTGTGATTTCTGAAGGCTTGTTTAATGTGTTGTAATTAGCATTGAGAGTAACATTCTCTGTACTATCTGTAATGAGAAAAACTTGATTTCTCTTGTTATTAGTAAGCACGTAATAATCCATTTTTAGGGGTGCGTTTACCCTGATGGCTGAAAAACTCCTCCTTCTCCAATCATGATGGTATCGAAAATCTCACCGACTTTTCGCGTATTAATCTTATTGATAAATAACATCTCGCCATCACCGCCTTCTATCTTTCCAGATATAACTGTTCTAGAAGAGTTAGGGTCTGTAGTGTTTTTAGATGAACATCCTGGAGCTAATAGCAGTGATAATACTGCGGCTAAAACTAAAATACTTTTCATAAATATTATTTCGATTGTTAGCAAAGATACCTAATCCTTTAGGATATTTTTATTGGTTAGGAACCGAATTAATTCTTTTTCCTCTAAAATAGGATTTCTTATTTTTATTGTGAACAGATTTTGACCAAATAAACTTTTCTGATTATCGCTCAGTCTAGAGAAGTCTTTAAGTGTCGTAAGGAACTTAGATTGGGTCAAAGCTCCTTTGCCAAATAGAATAATTTCCTCTATTTCTGCATCAGTGAAGTAATGATGGTCTGCGAATTTGAAATTCTTTTTCAAAGAATAATTTTCTTTGAGATGAACCTCGAATAAGGCGCTGTTAGCTAGGCCTGTAAAACTTATTACTTCATTTGAGTTTATTTCCTGACCATGCTCATTAGTGGGCTTTTCGTACACTATTTTAGAACTAAAAGTATGTTTAGAGGCCCATTCTTTTGGTTTTTGCAACGCATTATAATTATCTGTAATCTTAGTAATGACCAAAGCATCAGCTCGAGAAGCTGCGCTTTTTATATCTCGTAAATATCCTGCAGGAACTAAGAAATCTTTCCAATATGGTTTTCTCTCTGTAGTCAGTAAAAAAAGTACTGAGGGCGTTACATACCTGTGCTGGAAGCAGTCGTCTAGAAGGATTACATCTGGTTTGTCATCTGATTGCAGCAGCAATTCTATTCCCTCTTTTCTTCGTTCGGCTACCACTATGTGGGTGTTGTCTAATTCAGCAAGGTACATTCTCGGTTCGTCACCTATTTCTATTGCAGTATGATTAGCGTTGCAATGCACTACTCCTTTAGTCTTTCTTCCATAACCCCTAGAGACTATAGCCACTGTCTTTCCTTTGGATTGGAGTAGTTTTGTCAATTACGATCTTTAGAGGTGATTTTCCGGTCCCTCCAAATGATAAATTCCCAATCCCTATAATAGGGGTATCGAATTTGCAGGATTTTATTATTCCTGAGTTAAATAGATAATGCCTCAGCTTAAGAATTAAACTGTATATAAATGCAGCAGGAAGAAGGAGTTTTTTTATGAAAAATAACACAGGTTAAAAGTAAATAATTAGCCCGTTAAAGGAAGTTTCTTTCTTACTTTGTACTGAATATTTTTTTTTCAATATGAAACTGCACGAAATCACATCTACTCTTGAATCAATAGCCCCTAAGATTTATCAAGAATCATATGACAACTCGGGCCTAATCGTTGGAGATTTATCTATGGAGGTGACAGGAGCTATAATATGCTTAGACTCCACAGAAGATGTGGTGGATGAGGCTATAAGGAAAGGCGCTAATCTGGTGATAGCTCATCACCCCATTGTGTTCAAGGGCTTAAAAACTTTCACAGGAAAGAACTATGTAGAAAGAACGGTGATGAAGGCTATCAAGAATGATATCGCTCTTTATGCCATTCATACGAACTTGGATAATGTAAGGAAAGGGGTTAATGAGAAGATAGCAGATAAGCTAGGATTAAAGAATAAGAGGATACTTTCAGCGAAGCGAGGTTTTCTAAGTAAATTGGTTTTTTTCTGCCCTGAAAAAGATTCTAATAGCGTTAAAGATGCTGTTTTTTCTGCTGGAGGTGGCGCTATAGGTGATTATGATTATTGCAGCTATTCCTCAGAAGGTGTAGGCACATTTAAACCCGTTAGAAATGCCAATCCGGTAGAAGGGAAGCTAGGCGAGCTTAGCACAGTTAACGAGTTAAGAATAGAAGTGCTCGTCAAGAACAGTGTATTAGAAGATGTTCTTCATGCTCTGAAATCAGCCCATCCTTATGAAGAAGTAGCTCATGAAGTGTATTCTATTGAAAATGAAGATGAGCAATTAGGGAGTGGTATGATAGGAGAGCTTGAGTCTTCTGTCACTTTAGATGAATTTTTAACTTACGTGTCGTTTACATTTAACACTGGGGTTATAAAGTATACTCCGTTTAAAAAAGAGATAAAAAAAGTAGCCGTTTGTGGTGGCTCAGGAAGTTTCTTGCTTAAAAATGCTATGGCCGCGAAAGCGGATGTCTTCATTACAAGTGACTTTAAATACCATGAGTTTTTCGATGCTGAAGGTGAAATATCCATATTTGATATTGGACACTTTGAAAGTGAACAGTTTACAATAGATTTAATTAAGGAATTTCTCATTGATAAATTTCCTAAATTTGCACCCCATTTAACGGAAATAAATACGAATCCCGTAAAATATTTTTAAAGCATGTCAAAAAAGAATTCTGGTACAGTAGAAGAAAAACTAAGATCACTTTACGATTTACAGATCATAGATTCTAGAATAGATCAAATAAGAATCGTTAGAGGAGAACTTCCTTTAGAAGTTCAGGATTTGGAGGATGAGATAGCAGGCATGAATGCTAGATTAGACAAGTATAGAGTTGAAATAGAAGGTTTAGACGGTCAGATAGCTGACAAGAAGAATACTATCGAAGAAGCTAAAACTGCTATAAAGAAATATGAAGGACAGCAGAGTAAGGTTAGAAATAACAGAGAGTTTGATTCTTTAAATAAAGAAATCGAATTCCAGCAGTTAGAAATTCAATTGTCTGAAAAAAGGATAAAAGAGTACACGCTGTCGAAAGAGCAGAAGCAGGAGGTAATAGGGAATTCTGACGATAGCTTTTCTGAATTAAAAAATGATTTAGATATTAAGAAAGGAGAGTTAGGCGAGATTATAGAGGAGACTAAGAAGGAAGAAGAGTACCTAGTTAAAAAATCAGAGGTACTAGAAGAAAACATTGAAGATAGATTACTGAAAGCTTACAAGAGAATTAGGACTTCTTCGAAAAACGGGTTAGCTGTAGTCTCTATAGATAGAGAAGCTTCTGCTGGTTCGTTCATTAAGATACCGCCTCAGAAACAATTAGATGTCGCTGCTAGAAAGAAATTAATAGTAGATGAGCACAGTGGTAGAATATTAGTAGATAAGGTTCTAGCAGAAGAGCAGGTAGAAAAGATGGAAAAAGCGTTAGCTAAAGAATTAAAAAAGTAGAGTTTACTTTATATGAAGAAATAAAAAAGCCTCTTTTAGAGGCTTTTTTTTATGACTTAAAATCTCCAACCTATAGTTGTATCATAATTTAGTCTTCCGTTTGTCGTTTGAGCTTCAGCTATATAAGATGAGCCATAAGCATAATAAGAATCGGATCTTTCAGTATAAATGGCTGCTATATCTAGGTAGAAGTCACCGTCTCTAAACCCAAACCCTCCTGTATACGAAATGATAGGTCCAGAAACATTATCAGACAACTCCCCTTCGGTATAAGGAGATTGCATATAGCGAGTTCCAGCTCTAGCTCTATACTTTTTTGCTATTCTTATTTCTACCCCTGCTTTTACATTATGCGTCTCTCGATAAGATTCTCTGGTTTCTGCATTTTCTGCTGCGAAATCATAATTATCTCCAGATAATGAGCTCATTTTAAGCATACCTGTAGAATAGTCTCGGTATTCGTAATCTGCACTAATAATACCGGACTTACCTGCTATAAAAGCACCGTTCACCATTAACTTCAGAGGAGTTTTAATTCTATAGTCGTATGTTCCTACAAAGTCATCTGGAGTAATAGTCTCGTCCTTGAACTCTGCAGAAATACCTCTGCTGTAATTATCGTTAACAGAATAAGCTGTCGGTGTATGGACGGCAGCTCCTATTCTCAATTTTTGGCTTGGTTTAAGAATTACGCCCATTTTTAAATTTATTCCTATACCACTCACGTCTAAACTCTCATTGTAAGTGAATCTATCCAAAGGGAGTGAAGTATTGCTAGCGGATTCTTTATGGGTGATTTTTTCAGAGAAATTCAAGAATGGAATACCTATAGCTACACCCCAGTATAATCTGTCACTGATATTGGCTGCGCCTCCAAATGAAAGTTCACTGATACCTCCTTTTCTTTGCACTAGAATATCATGATTCGAGCCGTCCGGGATGGCTGTATTGTATTGGTTTGAAGAACCGTTAAGTGTGTCTATTAAAAATGCATCATAAGCTAATTGACTGCGAATAGAAGCATCTTGTATATCGAAGTAGTCAATTCCTTCAGCTTCATCAGCGAATACATCTAATAAGCTATTGTCATTCTCTCCTTTTAGTCTGAACTGAGTATTGAAATTAGCTAACTGATTTACGGATATGGCGAAAACCACTTTGTTTACGTTTATTTTTTTAGAATCCTGAGTGACCGCAAACCCCAGTGTATTAAGCTTGAAATGAACATCTCCTTTACTCTCGGTCTGATTATTAAAAGTTGTTTTTGAAGAACTCCCACCAAGATTAGGGGTTAAATTAAAATCGCTTCTACGGTAGAGCCCTAATCCTGCAGGGTTAGAGTTTAAGGCGGATAAATCAGCACCTAACGCTCCAAAAGCACCACCCATTCCAGCACTTCTAGCTGTAGAAAATGAGTTATGAAAACTAGCTCGCAGAATGTCCTCTTCATTTTGTCCGTACGTGAGGACACTGCTAAGTAACGCGAGTATAATAAGAGTACGAGTCATATTTAAATTTATTTAGTATTATTATCTTCTGCCACCGCCTCTTCCAGAAGAACTTCCTCTTGAAGAAGAACCGCTAGACTTGCTTCCTGCGCTGCTCCTTCGGCCAGAAGAGCTGGAGCTTCTTGTCGAAGATCCTGAATTACTTCTAGAGTTACCGCCACTGTATGAACTTGAGCCTCTGTTATTAGAATCAGAGCCTTTGGTGCTACTTCCTCTAGGTGATTTATTTCTGTTTATGCCATTTTTACCAGAGTTTACACCTCCTCTTGAATTCCCTAAATTAGGTTTGGTTGTGGAGATATTATTTGGTCTTGTGTTTGTTCTTGGAGAGTTTGGTCTAGTAGACGTGTTTGTCCCAGGTCTAGCAGAACTGTTCGCGTTTACCCTTTCTGTGTTAACTCCTGTTGGATTAGATAGGGTAGGTCGAGTTGTATTAACTTTTTCTGTATCTCCTTTCGAAATATCTCTAGGTTTTAAACTAACGTTTCTTTCTGGAGTCTTTTCTAAAGTCAAAGGCCTTACTCCGTTTTGATTATTTGAAACAGCTATTTTCCCTCCTGTATTTAAAACTCCATCATTTCCGTATGAGCTATTTGAAGACGACACAGAGCTTAAAGAACTTCTTCTTCCGTAAACGAAATTCGTGTTAGACAGTCCAGCTCCACCATCATAATAGCCATTGTATCCACCAAATCCATTAGAATTACAGTAGCCTGAGCCCCATCCGTTATTATAAGGATTTCCCCAAGAATTCCATCCGTTATTGTAAGGATTTCCCCAACCCATTATTATAGGAATTCCAGCCATAGTATGGCGTTCCCCAAGAATTCCATGGGTTGTAGTTATACCCCCAATAATTAGGGTCTATTCCAGTGATTATAATTTTGAATTCCCAAAGCCTATGTAAATTGAATTACTCATAAACGGGTCATAGTAAGAATTGAAATTGGAGTAACTATTATAATAGGGTTGATAGCTATTTCCGAACCCTGAGTTATTTCCGTAATAATTATTAATTACAGAGCTTCCTTGTGTGTTATAGTCTTCCCCATAATAGTTCTCGTCATAATAATCGTCCATCATATATATTCTCTTCAGTATACGTGATTTCTTCAGGTTCCTCTGAATAATACTCATCCTCCACATCTCCCTCGGTATATAAGTTCTGAAGTTTCTGCGTATTGTTCATTACCCCGCGTCCGATTTAACCCAGTAAACTTCGTCATCTTCATAAGCACTTGTGCTGCTTATGTTTTGAGTTTTGACAAGACATTAATATTAATGTCAAGAGGAAGGAGAAGAGTGCAATTGGAATTTTCATGTTTTCTAAAGTTACATTTGTCTAGCGAGCGTTTGCAAAAAAAATAATGAATCATTTAAGGTTGCTACATTTGCGTGCTGGTAATAAAACAACAATTAGACCAAAAAAAAGATGGCTAAAAAAACTTACTTCAAGAGCAGACGATTATTCTGCATGGTACAATGAGATAGTGGCGGGAGCAGACCTTGCGGAGCATTCAGCAGTGAGAGGGTGTATGGTGATAAAACCATATGGATTTGCTATTTGGGAAAAAATGAGAGACCAATTGGATAAAATGTTCAAAGAAACAGGGCATCAAAATGCTTACTTCCCGATTTTCGTACCTAAAAGTTTATTTGAGGCTGAAGAGAAGAATGCAGAGGGGTTTGCTAAGGAATGCGCTGTAGTAACTCATTATAGATTGAAAACTGACCCAAATGACTCTACCAAATTAGTCGTAGACCCTAAAGCCAAATTGGAAGAAGAATTGATAGTAAGACCTACTTCAGAAGCTATTATTTGGAATACTTATAGAGGTTGGATACAATCTTATAGAGATTTACCTATACTCATTAACCAATGGGCCAATGTGGTTAGGTGGGAGATGAGGGACTAGACTTTTCTTGAGAACAACAGAGTTTCTTTGGCAGGAAGGCCATACTGCTCACGCTACCAAGTCAGAGGCGCTTGAAGAGTCAGAGAAAATGGTAAATGTTTACTCAGAGTTTGCTCAAAACTGGATGGCTATGCCCGTTATTATGGGGAGTAAATCAGAATCAGAAAGGTTTGCTGGAGCTGATGAGACTTATACTATAGAGGCCTTAATGCAAGACGGAAAAGCGCTTCAAGCGGGAACATCACATTTTTTAGGTCAAAACTTTGCCAAAGCTTTCGATGTTCAATATACCACCAGAGAAGGGAAGAAAGAACTAGTATGGGCCACTTCATGGGGAGTGAGCACTCGTTTAATGGGCGCGCTTATTATGACTCATTCGGATGATTTAGGCTTAGTCCTGCCTCCTAGACTAGCTCCTATACAAGTAGTAATCGTGCCTATATATAAAGGGGATGATCAGTTGGAGGCCATAAGGGAGCACATCACACCACTCATGAAAAACCTTAAGGTTAAAGGCATTTCAGTGAAATTTGATGATGATGACACTAGAAAGCCAGGATGGAAATTTGCTGAACATGAGTTGAAAGGTGTGCCTTTAAGAGTAGCCATAGGTAACAGAGATTTAGAAAATGGAACTCTAGAATTGGCTAGAAGAGATTTAAATACAAAGGAATCTATAGCGTTCGCAGATGCCGCTGATATTATTTCTGTAAGACTCGAGGAAATCCAAGAATCTCTTTTTAATAGAGCTTTAGAATTCCGTAAGGAGAATATTACTGAAGTGGATACATTTGAAGAGTTTGAAGAAGTATTAGAAAAGAAAGGTGGGTTTATTTTAACCCACTGGGATGGAACAGGAGAAACAGAGCAAGCTATTAAGAAAGAAACTAATGCCACCATTAGGTGTATTCCTTTCGCTGAAAAACCTTCTGCTGGAAAATGTGTTTATTCCGGTGCGGAAAGTAGCCAAAGGGTAATGTTTGCCAAAGCTTATTAAAATGAAAAAGGAACAAAGTCCGAAACAGTTAATTCTTGACATGCTAAAAGGTAAGGCATGTTTAAAGCAAAATATATTTCAGAATACTGCTGAGAGTTTTAAGCAGCTAAAAGGAGTCCTCGCTGATATTATTGAGGATGTGCGAGATTTATTCGGAGATTCTGATGATAGAGTGCTACTAGAATATAATGATAAAGGGGATTATGAGGCTCAAATTATTGTTGGAGGAGATGTTCTTTACTTTTATATGCACACCAATGTATTTAAGTTTGAGGGGACCAACAGTCTTTGGAGAACCACTTATTTAGAAGAGGACGAGAGCAGGGGCTATGTGGGAGTAATAAATATCTATAATTTTTTAGCAGACTCTATAAAGTATAATAGAATGAGTGACTCCGGCTATTTAATCGCACGAATCTTTGTGAATAAGGAAGATCATTTCTTTGTTCAAGGAAAACGTCAGCTGGGTTTTCTGTATAATGACTTCGCAAATGCAACACTAAACAAAGAGGGCCTGAAAGAAATAGTACAATCTGCTATTATGTACACCCTCGATTTTGATTTGTTTACCCCTCCATACCAAGAAGTTCAAGAAGTTTCTGTTCAAGACATAAGCGCTGTAAGTCAGCACTTAAACATAAAGACAGGTAAAAGATTAGGGTTTAAATTTCAGTCAGAAAACGATTCAATAGAATAATTAAGACTTTTTTAATTCAGAACCGAAAAAGCTTATTATATTTGCACTCCAATTTTAAAATTGGCCCGTTCGTCTAGGGGTTAGGACGCCAGGTTTTCATCCTGGTAGCAGGGGTTCGAATCCCCTACGGGCTACAAGAAAAGGGTAAATCAATACTGAAACATGATCAGTTAAGATTTACCCTTTTTTAATTTCATGCGTAAATCCGTGCTGGTTTTAAGTCTGTTTAGTTTTTTTAATCTACTTGAGCAAAAATTTGAAATGTACTTACTAAACTAAATATTAAAAATGAAAAGAACTTTACTACTAGCTTTCGTGTTATTTATTGCAGGTATAACCAACGCACAATTTATAAGTGTGGAGTTTGAAGAATATTATGTAGATGATACTGCTTGTCCAGAGCCTGAGACACCAGAAACATTAGAATGTCAAAGTTGTGGTTATTATGATTTAGATAGTTTAGGGGGATATACTGTTTGGAATTCAGGATCACCCTCAAATCAATCTGATTTTCAACATAAAGTATTAGATTGGGATGGTAACGCTTTTACAGCACCTAATGGTTCTCCAGACCAAGATCTTATATTTGACTGCTATGAAATGGGTGCAATTGTGGACGAATCAGTGCCAACAAAAGATCGGTCAGGAGTAGTAATCTATTTTAATGGTGATAATAATGATGCAGTATTAATTGCTTCAACTAGTTGCCAAAATCCACAAGGAAGTATGTTTACAAAATTGACGGACGTTGATTTTACTGGAAATCTTCCAGATAACAATCAGTTTTGGGATGATAACCCTGGTGATGTCATACGTAAATGTGTTAAAACATGCGCATTAAGCACATCATTACCACAAAATCCAGTTAGTAACATTAATGGCTCTAGTAATGCTTCTCCTCAAAGATGGGATTTCTCAATTACTAGGACACAAAATAATACTAATAGCATCATTAATCCAACAAGAACTGAAGGTGATAGAAGATTTGCATTCAGATATCATTCTGGTCGTGCAAAAGATCGCTTTTCTTTAACATGATAATGGATTTGATAACATCATTTTTGAGTACAAAGAATGGATTTGGACGACTACATGGCCATATCCCTCGCCAACACCACCCGCCTACTCAAAGGTACCACACATTCCAATTGGTTTGGTATGAGTGGTGGTGGATGGATGGAAGTTGATGGTATGATTCAGATGGTACTCCACAGACACCCGAGTTTTCCAGTTCCAGCTGGTGAATGTAGGTTATGTTATGGCTATAATGAAATACAGTTCCCCTTATCCATAACTACCAGGGAAACAAATTTATAACATCAACAATGCCAGCTCTATGAAGAGTTTTTACGAGGTAAACACATGGTGTTTGTGTTGGTGGTGAGCCTGACTATGATCCTGGGTATGGTGAACCTAATCCTTTATATATTGATGGTTGCCTTGATTACGGGGGATGTGGCGAAAATGGTGTCGCCGGATGCACCAATCCAACGGCATGTAATTTCGACTCTAATGCGACTTGTAATCCAAATAATGCTTGTCTAGATTTTGACAGTTGTGGTGATTGTGGTGGAAGTGGTATCGCTGGTTGTACAGATGATACAGCTTGTAACTTCGACCCTAATGCGACTTGTGATCCTGATAATGCTTGTCTCGATTTTGACGTTTGTGGTACTTGTTGTGGAAGTGGTATCGCTGGTTGTACAGATGATACAGCTTGTAACTTCGACCCTAATGCGACTTGTGATCCTAATGATGCCTGTCTAGAACTTGACAGTTGTGGTGATTGTGGTGGTAGTGGTATCGCTGGTTGTACAGATGATACAGCTTGTAACTTCGACCCTAATGCGACTTGTGATCCTAATGATGATTGTCTAGAACTTGACTCTTGTGGTAATTGTGGTGGAAGTGGTATCGCTGGTTGTACAGATAATACAGCTTGTAACTTTGATCCTGCAGCTACTTGTAATCCTAATGATGATTGTCTAGAACTTGACTCTTGTGGTGATTGTGGTGGAAGTGTGGTATCGCTGGTTGTACAGATAATACAGCTTGTAACTTTGATCCTGCAGCTACTTGTAATCCTAATGATGATTGTCTAGAACTTGACGTTTGTGGTGATTGTGGTGGAAGTGGTATCGCGGGTTGTACAGATGATACAGCTTGTAACTTTGATCCTGCAGCTACTTGTAATCCTGATAATGCTTGTCTAGAACTTGACTCTTGTGGTGATTGTGGTGGAAGTGGTATCGCTGGTTGTACAGATGATACAGCTTGTAATTTAGCGTCGATGAACCTCTTGAAATTCTTCCTGAAGTATGTATTTGGTATATGATGTCAACGGGAGCCTAACGCCAGGTCTTTTTGAAAGTGAAGCCTACTTGTATTATGAGACTGAAGGAAGCACTTATGAATGGGTATGTACAGGTGGAGTTATAATTTCAGGAAACGGTTCTTTTCAAATAGAGGTGACCTGGGCTGAACAGGGTATAGGAGAACTCTGTGTAGTTGAGACAAATGCTGAAGGGTGTGTTGGAGAACAAATTTGCATTGACGTAGCGGTGATTCCTACAAATATTGGTGAGGAAGAGCAAGTGAACATCTCTATCTTTCCAAACCCTGCGTCAACGAGCTTCACGATTTCGGCAGATGATCGTTTTATCAACACAACTTACAGACTTTTTGATTCTCAAGGAAAGTTAGTCCTTCAAGGAACGATTAGTGCTAACACTACTTTAGTACAAACCAATGATTTCTCTTCAGGGAATTACACACTGAGTATTAGTAATGGTAAGCAGATAGTGACTGAGACAATTTTCCTTCAGGAATAAGAACAACACTTAAAAATATTGATTAAAGGTTTTGTTATTAGTCCATATCCTCCATATTGATTTAAAAATTAGTAAGAGGTTGAATTTGGAATGGCTCAGTTATTTATCTAAAGTGTTTTGGGGTGTGTTGAGAAACTTCTTTTAAATTGAATCGTATATGTTGGAGTTTTAAAAATATAGATTCGGATAAGTATTCGAAAATCGATGCCAATGACATACTCAACACCATCATTATCAGCACATATTTTTTTCGAGAAATCTAAAGATTGTGGAATCTCCTTCGCTTATAGAGGCGCTTTTATAGACGCTCTTACGGCCAATATTATTGACCTTTCCGAAAGTGCTATAGTTGAGGGGCAAGGATTACCAAAAGAGAGTAGAAAGATATCTTTCCTTCTAGTTGAATGTTTTCAGAACATTGTAAGACACTCAGAAGAGCCTCCTTCAGAGCTAGCAGCTACATTAAATGACGGGTTGTTTAGCTTTAAAAATGTAGGCGGAGCATACGTAATTAACTCGATAAACTTAGTTCATAATAATCAGGTGGATGACTTTATTAGTCAAGTAGAGTATGTAAATAGCCTAAATTCTGCTGAGTTAAAGGAAGTGTACAGAACAAGCTTCGTACAAGACTGGATAATCAGCTAAGCGGAAAAGGCGGTGCCGGTTTAGGGTTAATTGAACTAGCCAGAAAGTCAGGACAAAAAATCAAGTACAAAGTAGAAGAGGTTGGTAAAGAAATGTCTCTTTTTCATCAGCAAGTTTTATTTTTAAAGATACAACGAAAAAAATAAATATTGATCATATAGAATTTACCTGTAATACCCTAACCAATATGCATGAGGAGAATTTACTGCTTCAGTATAAGGGGGACTTTAGTCAGAAGTCCATTTTGCCATTGCTGCGCATCGGAGAAGAGAATATGGGGCAAACCCTTATGCTGAAATAAGAAGACCGAAGAACATGATTGGGCGTTTGCTCATAGAAACTCTTCATAGTCCCCCATAAACAGGGGGAGGATAGGATTAGTGTCAGACGAAGGAGTATTTACTAATAGGAACTCACAAATGGCAGTTCTTCGTAAAGAAGCAGGAAACCCTATCGAATTATCTCAGAAAGTCGGAATTCGAAGAGTTATTAGCTCAATACGCCCGCTAGTTTAGGTGGGGGGGTGAATGCCCAGAGCTGAGAAATGAACTACATATTGTCTCATGCTGGGGAGGATAGAAACAAACGCTGGCCGAGGCTTGCTGGAAATAGCTAGGTCCAGCGCTAAGCCTCTTGGTTATAATTTCACGAAGACTTCTGAGGGCAAGTTATTTTTCACCCTGAAAGCGTATTTATAAGTGTAAATCGTGAATGATGGGTTTTTTATTGAACTCTAAGCAGATTTACTTTTTTTAGAGTTTAATCGCAGCAGAAGCATTCTTGACCTCAAAAGGAACCCCTCTTTAGAAGACACCATTTATGGCTAAATCTCTATGGTATGGATTAATAGTTTTGTGAGCTAAGACGATTTTGTTTTATGCGAAATATTAGGTTCGAGTGCTTAAGTGCTAGTTGATATTTCATGGCGTTGCGCTTGACTTCAGTCTATTATGATGGAAGGAGGGAGTGAACAAGTAGCTCTCTAGTAGAGCTAGACTTAATTATTATTATTACTTTAATTAAAAAGAGTAGAAAACTAGTTCGGATATTGGTGTTGTTCTTAATATTCTTAGTATATTTGCAGCCCGAAATTTTTACACAAGATGGCAAACCATAAGTCTACATTAAGAAGAATTAGATCAGACGAGAAGAAAAAGCTCAGAAACAGATATGCACATAAGTCTACTAGGACTGCTATCAAAAATTTAAGAGCAAGTGCTGATAAGAAAGAGGCGACAGAGATGTTACCTAAAGTTTCAGCTATGCTTGATAAGCTAGCTAAGAAGAATATCATTCACGATGAATAAGGCGGCGAACCTTAAGTCTGGTTTGTCTAAATTTGTAAGCTGCGTTATAAGCCTCTAAACAAATCTTATAAAAAAAGCCTTTCATTTATGAAAGGCTTATTTTTTTTGAAAGATCAAATAGAATAGGAGTGTAATAGCCAGAATGGGCTGAAGAAGACAGGCCTCGCGAAAAACTGCTATTAAAGGGACTAAGGCTGCTTTATCTAATGCCGAATTAATAGCCATTCTTATTGGTTCTGGAAACAGAAACGAGACAGCGGTGGATTTGTCCAAAAGGATTCTTTCAGAAATAGAGGATAATCTCCACAATCTAGCGCGTCTCTCTTTATCTGATCTTCAAAAATTCAAAGGGATAGGAGAAGCTAAGGCTATTTCTATTCATGCTGCTTTGGAGCTAGGTGCTAGAAAGAGAACCGCTGAGGCAGAAAAAAGGAAGAAAATCACTGCCAGTTCAGATGTCAATGAGCTCTTTCAAGAGGAACTGTCCGCGCTGCAATACGAAGAGTTTCATGTTCTACTGCTGAATCAAGCGAATAAAATATTAAAAAAGCAACTTATCTCTAAAGGTGGAATAAGCAGTTCTATAGCTGATCCAAAGTTGATTTTTGAGGCTGCGCTCAACGCTAAAGCCTCTGCTTTAATTTTAGTACATAACCACCCGAGTGGTAATTTAAAACCTTCCAAGCAGGATATAGCCATTACCGCTAAGTTAAAGTCTGCAGGACAAGTATTAGATTTGCCCATATTAGATCACATAATAATAGCCGAAACTGGTTACTACAGTTTTGCTGACGAAGGAATTTTATGAAAACAATACTTACAGTAATAGGCGCAAGGCCTCAGATAATTAAGGCCGCAGCTATTAGCAGAGCTATAAAAGAAAGTTTTAGTGGAGAGTTAAAAGAAATTTTACTTCACACAGGCCAGCATTATGATGCGGCCATGAGCCAGATTTTCATAGACCAACTGGGAATTCCTGAACCGGATATTAACCTAAATGCGGGAAGTGGTTCTCATGGAAAACAAACAGCCTTCATGCTAGAAGGAATAGAGGAGCAGCTAGATATTCATAAACCAGACGGGTTGTTAGTTTATGGAGACACGAATAGCACTCTAGCGGCAGCCCTAGCGGCTTCTAAAATTCATATCCCTGTAATTCATGTAGAAGCTGGTCTAAGGTCTTTTAATAAGCGCATGCCAGAGGAAATAAACAGAATAGGATGTGACCATGTAAGCACTATGCTTTTTAGTCCTACCATCACTGGTATGGAAAATCTAGCTAACGAAAACTTCAAACTTAATGCTGCCCCTCCATTTACTATAGACACTCCTGCGGTTTATCACAGTGGAGATGTGATGTATGATAACAGCCTCTATTTTTCTAAAATATCTGAGGAGAAATCTACGATTCTAGATGATTTAGGATTAAGAGGAAAAGACTTTATCCTTTCCACCATTCACAGGCCGTCTAACACGGATAGCGAAGATCGTTTAGAAGGGCTTATGGAAACGCTACTAGAGATAGCAGAAGGAAATAAAACGCCATTAATTCTTCCACTTCACCCAAGAACTAAAGCTAAACTAGAGCAGTTCTTTTCTGGTGAATCCTTGATGAATAGACTAGAAAATAGCGAGTACTTTAGATTCGTTCCGCCATGTGGATTTCTAGATATCATAGCACTAGAGAAAAACTGCAGCATGGTAATGAGTGATTCTGGTGGCGTGCAAAAAGAGGCGTACTTCTTTGGTAAGCCTTGCTTGGTATTTAGACCCCAAACAGAATGGATAGAAATAATTCATTCTGGATGTGCTAGATTAGTAGATGCAGACATCACTAAAATCAAGGAAGGGTACGAGTACTTTAAGAATAATACAGACCTTGAGTTTCCTTCTTTATTTGGAGATGGAAAAGCCGCTCATTTCATTTGTAAGCAGATGGTAAAACACTTGTAGTCTATGATTTGGATTTACGCTCACATAAAATCAGAAAGACTCATATTCGTCTGTGATTTTATTTTTGGGCGTATCCTGCAGGAGGATTACACACTAGTTTATGACACAGCTAAATTTAATGCTACAAGTGGCATCAAGCTAAATTACTCCAATGAGTCTTTAGAAGGAGTTCAAGTAATTCCAGCGGGTCTCCTTGAAGAGACAGGAATAAGAGGGCAGGAGCTAAATACGGGGGAATGGGACGGCCTGCCTATACTCTTCACTAACTATTCAGAAGAAATCCCGTTCGATATATTTTCTGCTACGTTCTATCTTATCACCCGGTATGAAGAATACTTGCCCGCAGAGAGAGATAAGCATGACAGATTTAAATGTGAGGGAAGTATTCTCTCAGTATGTAATCATTGAGCGCAATGGCGTTATTGAAAAGTTAGAGATCTAAATTTCAAGAAGTTTTAACAGGAAAAGAAGAGTTCTCCAGAACATATAAATTCATTTCTACCATAGATGTAGATAATGCCTATGCTTATAATTTCAAGTCTTTTCCTATCAAGCTCGGAGCTACAGTTAAATCGATTTTGGCTGGAGATATAGAGGATTTAAAAACCAGATTTGGCTGTTATTTCAGGCAGCAGAAAGATCCTTATGAAACGTACGATTACATAAATTCGGTTCATTCAGAAGCTGAGGTGGAGAGCATGTTTTTCTTCCTGTTGTCTAAAAGAAACGAATGGGATAAGAACCTGCCTTTTACGAATAAACATTTGAGAGCATTAGTTTTAGCGTTGCAACGCCAAAATACTATAGCCATCCACCCAGGATACCACAGTTACCAGAGTGCTGAAACCATGCTGGAAGAAAAGCTTAGGCTTGAGCACATCACAGAAGCCTCCGTAACTCAGAGCAGACAGCATTTCTTGAAATTTAGTTTTCCTGAAACTCCTAGAAATTTATTGCGCGTAGGAATAAAGGAAGACTATAGCTTGGGTTATGCGGAGCAAATCGGATTTAGAGGAGGTACGTGTACGCCATTTCAATTTTTCGATTTGGAGAAGAATGAAACTACGGAGCTCGTGTTTCACTCTTCAGCCATAATGGATGCCACCTTAAATAGGTATTTAGGACTAACACAAAAAGAAGCGGTGGCTAAGAGTGCAGAAGTCATAAAAGAGGTTAAAGCAGTGAACGGAGAGTTGGTCACCATCTGGCACAATGAAACTTTAAGCGAACTTCGTGAATGGAAAGGGTGGAGGCATGTCTTTAAAGAAGTCATAACTCTGGCTAAATCTTAAGATTTGGATTGGTTAGAAATCATAGCGAACGTAAGTTTATTCATCTGGACGGCATTGAAATTTATGGTGTTTTCTCCTGTGGTGGCATTAAAGTTTACTTTCTTGACAGGTCTTCTTATGAATATATCTGCTGGGTTTGCCGGGGTGTCTTTCTTCTTTTTTCTCAGTGATTACTTTATGGAAAGAGCGCACCAAAAGCGCGTAAGACGATTAATAAACGGAACAGCTAAACCTAAGAAAACCTTCACTTGGATGAACAAGTTCTTAGTGAGAGGAAAGAGGAAGTTAGGGTTGTTTGGTATAGCCATATTGACTCCGATGTTTATTTCAATTCCTTTGGGATCAATTATCACAGCTAAATTTTTCACCCATAAAAAGTGGGCGTATCCTTCCTTACTTTTGGCGGTAGTTTTCTGGGCGTTAGTGATAGGCGGATTAGCCAGTTTTTACCCAGATTTATTTAAAACTATTATTCCTGAAACCAATGAGCCTTAAGTACGAACACATTATCTGGGATTTAGACCATACGCTATGGGATTTTGACACGAATTCTACAGAAACAATACTAGAAATTCTTCATGATTTTGACCTTCTAGGAAAACCTATAATGGAACCACAGAAGTTCTTAGCCGATTATATTAGAATTAACCGTCACTGCTGGGATTTATACCAAATTGGAGAGATGGACAAAGCCACTCTTAGGTATACCAGGTTTCAGCAAGCTTTTGAGTTACATGGTGTTTCTGCAGAATCGAGTAGAGAGCTTTCAGATAGATTCTGCGAAGAATACGTAGTAAGATGCCCTAAGAAAAATGCGTTGATAGATGGAGCTGTGGAGATTCTAGATTATCTGAAAGCGAAGAATTACAAAATGTGCATCATGACCAATGGCTTTATAGAAGCCCAGCACGTTAAGATGCATGTGTCTGGGTTAAACCCATATTTCGACCATGTGTTTATTTCTGAAAATCTAAAAGCCAAAAAGCCCGACCCTAAGGCATATCATGCGGTGTTAAATGCGCTTAATACAAAAGTAGAAAACTGTATTATGATAGGAGACTCAGCATCTAGTGACATTCAAGGAGCAGTGAATGTAGATATGGATTCTATTCATTTTTTGCCAGATGGTTCTACCGAGACAAAAGGGACGCATGCCATTAAAGAGTTGATGGAGATAAAGGAGATTCTTTAGATCTTATTTATATATCGTAAACTATTAATTCTAGATTACAGGCTTATAGCTGTGAGCTTTTGGATTAACCGACTCTTTCTAATGTCTAGTGTCATACGTCTAAAGTCTAAAATAGTAAAGAAACTTAAATCGAAAGTCTATCTTTGCGAAGCATAAAAAAACAACAAAATGGCAGAAGATCAGAAACCTCAAAAGGGAAAAATAAACATTGAACTTTCAGAAGAAATGTCTGACGGTATTTATTCTAATCTAGCAGTAATTACGCACTCTAATTCTGAGTTTGTTGTTGATTTTATTCGAGTAATGCCAGGAGTTCCTAAGGCGAAAGTGAAGTCTAGAATTATCTTAACGCCTCAGCACGCTAAGCGTTTGATGGGAGCATTAAATGAAAACATAAGAAAATTCGAAACGCAAAACGGACCGATTAAAGAAATCAAAGGAATGGATCAAGTCCTACCAATGAATTTCAGCGGACCACAAGGAGAAGCATAGACGAAGTAGAGTTTCGAGTTTGCTTACAGGTTTAAGGTTTGAACTTGGGATGATTCTAGAATCAGTAAATAGTCAACTTCGAAGATCAATAGTCAATTGAACTCTTCCCTCTATTAATAACGCCTAACACTTTGCCAGTAAACTTAGAATTGTTATAAGGAGTGTTTTTAGATTTAGAAAGCATCTCCTCTCTCCTGAAAGTCCATTTTTTAGATGGGTCAAAGAGTGTGAAGTTAGCTACTTCTCCTTCTTCAAACTGAGGAATAGATATACCTAAGATATCTCTAGGAGCTGTGGTGAATTTATCTACTAAATCCTCCAGCGGATAATTCTTTCCTAGTTCAGAATTAGCTGCGCTAAAAGCTGTTTCTAGAGAACTAATCCCGAATGCCGCTAATGTAAATTCTCTTTTTTTCTCTTCTACATCTTCAGGCTCGTGCCCAGAACAGATGGCATCAATAGTTCCGTCTTTTAATCCTTTTATAAGCGCTTTTCTATCTGCTTCTGAACGGAAAGGAGGCAGCACTTTGAACCTAGAATCGAAAGTAGAAACCGCTTCGTCAGTAAAGCTCAGTTGATGCGCATGTATAGAACACGTAATGGCTAATCCTTCTTTCTTGGCTGTTCTAATCATATTTACAGAATCTTCAGTAGAAATAGCTACCACATGGAGCTTTCCTCCAAAGTGTTTCAGTATTAGGATGTCTCTAGAGAGTTGAATCTCCTCAGATACATTTGGAATGCCTCTCATACCTAGCAGAGTAGAAGTCTTTCCTTCGTGCATTTGACCATCACTTATCAAGTTAGGGTCATAAGGAAAAGAGTAAACTAATGCACCTATGGTTTTACTGTACTCCAGAGCTTTAGAAAGCAGATTGGTGTTGTTTAGTAATGCAGTATCTTCAGTAAACGCCACGGCACCACTCTGTGTCATGTCGTGAAATTCACTCAGCTGTTTTCCTTTTAACCCTTGGCTAATAGAGCCTGCGGGAAATATTTCTGTAATGGCTGTGGCCGAGTTGTTTTTTAGGAATTGCACCGCAGTATTATTATCTACCACGGGGTAAGTTGTAGGCATGGAAACCACACCTGTAAAACCACCTTTGGCTGCGGTTCTTAAACCATTGGCTAACCCTTCTTTGTACTCATGTCCCGGTTCTCTGAAGTTAGCCCTCATGTCCAACCATCCGGCACTTACACATAAATTTTCAGAGGAGATTTCTTTGGCTGAATCGTCCTTTATTGAAGCAGCTATTTTTAGAACTCTTCCATTCTTTATATGAATGTCTCTTGTCTTTAAATGGTGCTTATTTCCACGCTGGAAAATCCTCGCTTTTTTTATAAGAACGTTCATCTTACTTCCAGAATTTAATCAGAATAATTTCTATGCCTAAGAATAATAGCGCGAGCATAATAAATGACCTCCACAATGTTTTTCCCTCATTTACTTCTTGGATAGAAGCTCCAATTGTATTCATGTCAGAGGTAATCACATTACTAGAAGTCAAGGCTTGCTTTCTTAGCTCTTGCTTTAAGTCGTAGGCGTCATAATAAATGATTTCACTTTCTTTCCTGTTGTAATTGATTCCAATGGCGCCTATCTGGTTATCATTACTATTTACAGCGTAATTACCAGAAACTCGAGCATCAGAACCAGGGAAAATCTCAAAAAGGCCATTTTTTCTTCTGAATTCTGGAATGAACTCATAACCTTCTGCACTTTTCATTTTAACCACAGAATTGGCATCCCCAGAATTGGCAGACTTCAGTGAAAACGCTTTTTCTTCTCCCAGTTCAAAGAATGTTTTGGTAGAGGTCTTGGCGTGATTGGCTATACTGTGCATTGTGTAAACCAGAAGTGCGTGAGAAGCTAAATCTGTTTGAGCTCCTTCTAAACTTGTATTAAACACATACAGCGAGGCATTGTTCTTTTGAAAGTGACTGATAAATGCAGCACCATTCTGCAGGGTGGCTAATTCATCTCTGTTTCTTCTATTTGAGTTCGTAGTTTCGAAGTAAGAGTTTACTTTAGGTAACGGCATATTTCTGTTTTCTGCATCGAAAACATCTTTGTATACAAGGTGGTCAAAGTTTAGATTAGAAACCTTCGTGTCCAAATTCTTTAGAGCTGTAAATAAATCGGCTTCTCTTAATGTGAAGTATGAATTGTAGCTGCTTAAATCTGCATTGATGGCAGGAATGACTACAACCGTTCCTCCAGCGTTAGAGAATTTATCCAGTTCCTGTTTTAATCCTCCCGATATGAATGAAAGCTGATTAACAATCACTAAATCAAACTCAGGGAATCGATTGTAATCTATCTGCTTAGCGGTGAATTTAGAGAAATTATACTCTTTGGTGTTCTTAAATAGGTTGCTAAAAACCTTCTTATTTCCACTGGTTATTTCCAGTATATTGGCTTTCTCAGCCACCTCATACCCAAAGAAAAACTCGTCATCAAAAGTCACAGGATAATCCTCTACCTGCACTTTGGCTTGTTTAAATCCTGAGCTAGAATTCGTGAAAGTAAGCACAGTATCTGTCTCAACTCCAGGGTCAGCGTTAATGCTAATTACAGATTTTTGTATTCCGTTTATATAAAGTCTTAATGGAATATTCTCCTTTCTGCGTTGCAATGTGTTTTTCACTCTCACATGCAGATTCTCTAGTGAATTTAAGTTCCTGCTTGGAGAGCTAAACCAAACGCTGTCTATAAACAAATTCTCAGTGAAAGCAGATGGTGTGGGTAGAAACTGCAGAGAGAACAAACTATCTGGCTGAATATTTTCTATATCGGTCACACTTTTTTGGAGATCAGATAATACATAGACCATCCGCTGGTCTGCTTCTTCTTTGAGAGATAAATCCTTGTGTCTAGCATAAACCTCAGAAAGTGTTCTGCTCTGGGGTGAGAAATCTATTTCAGTAATAAGTTCACTAATCTCTTCTTGGGTCAGCCAGCGCTGGTGTCTTCCTTCGAAGTCATTTGTAATCAATTGAAATACGTCAGTAGGTGAATGGTACTTCACTACTTCTAGTGCTTTATTCTTGGCTATTTCCAAAATGCTCCCAGACTCACTTTCGCTTTCCATGCTGAAGCTATTGTCTATATAAACACCTACGGTTTTCTTGCCTGTCTTAGCTCCATTATCTCCTGTAGGCATAAATGGCTGAGCAAAAGCGAAAACAATAGCAGCCAAAGCTAAAACTCTGGCGCATAAAATCAGAAAGTGCTTTATTTTACTTTTGGACTTGGTCTCTTGTTTGATTTCTTTCAGATACTCAACGTTAGAAAACTGTACTTTTTTGAAACGTCTAAAATTGAAGAGATGCACCAGAATTGGTATAGAAATGGCAGCTAGTGCGTATAGAATTCCTGGATATAAAAATTGCATCAAAGCACAAAGATAAAGTGAATATGAACTAGATGGAAGGGATTGTGAGATTTTATATTGGTTGCATACCTGAGCCTTTCATTTCTAGTGAGAATTATTAGAATTGGTGTTATTTCACGGGCTATTTTTGCATGGTGAAGTTCAAAACGAAAAAAGAGTTAAAGGTATTTTTAGATGCCCAAGTGGAGTTGTTCGAAAAGCCAGAGTTTTTTGAGGCAGACCCATTGGGTATTCCTCATCGGTTTTCTAAAAAAGAGGATATAGAAATCAGTGGGTTTTTGGCGGCCACCATAGCTTGGGGGAATAGGAAGTCTATTATCAATAGTAGCTAATAGGTATGTAAAGTTTGCTCATTGTGATAATTCACCGACAAGAGGCTGGAACAGAAACCGACACAGAAGAAGACTATAAAAAATTAGAGGGCTTTGTTCATAGAACATATAATTCTGTGGATTTGCAATATTTCTTTTTTGCGTTGCAGCGCTTATATAAGGAGCAAAACGGTTTGGAAGGAATTTTCACGGATGGCTTCTCTTCTCATGGAAATGCTGCAGGAGCCATTTCTGACTTTAAAAAACAGTTCTTCCAATTTGAACATCTAAAGCGAACACAAAAACACGTTAGCGATCCTATAAAAGGAAGCTCAGCCAAACGGTTAAATATGTATCTGAGATGGATGGTCCGCCCCGCAGATAAAGGTGTAGACTTTGGACTCTGGAAAAATATTCCATTAAACAAGCTCATGATTCCTTTGGATGTTCACACCGGCAATGTCGCAGACGACTGGGGCTTTTAATGAGAACTCAAAACGACTGGAGAGCAGTTGAAGAATTAATGACTGCACTTAGAAAATTTGATTCAGAAGACCCCGCCAAATATGACTTCGCGCTATTTGGACTTGGGGTGAGTGGCTTTTAGTATTGGAGGGCAGTTTGTTTTTTATTATTAGGTAGTTTATGATTGCATAATGTCTAGCTAAAAGTCTACTAGAAATTCACTCTCTATTAGAAAGCTTGATGACTCATGAGCAAAGCATACAAATAACAAAATAGGAGATAGCACCTTAAATTCCTGTAAAAAAAAGTACTCAAAAAAACGATCTATTGGTGTCTTGTAACACCGCTCGGGTTTCGCGTCAATACATAGATAAACAATAAGTTACGTTTTTTTATGCTTAAGGTAGGTCATCTTAGAACAATAGAACAACCTTTATCTGGACATACATGGGGTCTCTTTTTGGTTGTAACTCGGGTTTTAATGCCTAATTTACGAAGTGTTACTTTGAACCAAACCTTAATTAATTCCTTGTCCGGATGAAGAATCTATATTCTCCAATCACATTGTCTGTAAAAGATAAATCGTCTTTTCTCAGTACATTCATTTTTCAGTTTGTTTTGTTATTTCTAACCGTTTTTTTTAGTGTCATCTCTCATTCGCAGTGGATAAACTGGCAGGAAGAGACAGATACTCGATTAATCTTAAGTAGTGTGGCTAATTCTGATGGCCAAGAAAAAGACATTTCAGTTGGTGATTTAGACAATGATGGATGGGATGACGTTATAGTAGTTAGAAAGGAACCTTTTTCTATTCAAACAGCTGCCGCTGAAACAGACTTGTTACTGATGAATATTAATGGAGTACTAACTGATCAAACAGCACAGTTCGCTCCAGAGTTCTTGACTAATTTAAGTTTCGCTAGAGATGTGGTCATAGATGATTTTGATGGAGATGGTTGGCTGGATGTCGTTGTTGCAAACACTTTTGGGCAGCAACCTATTTATTATTCCAATCTTGGAGAGGATGGTTCAGGAACTTGGTTAGGATTGGCAGATGAGACTTCTACAAGATTTCCTATGTTAGTCGATGATACCCCTTTAATTTGTGCAGTTTGGAGTGGTGATATTGATATGAATGGAACTATTGATTTATACTTTGTAAATTATAAAGTAAATGCTGCAGGTGGCACGGCTAAAGATTTTATGCTTCTTAATGATGGAACAGGCGTATTTACAGATGAAAGTGAGTCTAGGCTTGGGGAATTAAGAAATTCAGCTTTTGGAACAGCTGCGCAAATAGTAGATTTTGATAACGATGGTGACAATGACATTCTCAAGGTATCTACCTTATATGGAGTAGCTCCTTGGGGTGGGAATGGTCTTATCTTGATGTTCAATGACGGTGCCGGCAACTTTACTAATTGGCAAAACATAGCGCCCTTTGCTCCTTATATGTTTGAAGTATATGACTACAATGATGACGGTTTATTGGATGTTTTCGTGGTAGATGACGGAGCGGATTATGTACTCATAACTAATTCTGTTATTCCAGATACAAGTGTAGATGTAACGAGGACTAATGCTCTTAATGCTCCTACTGGCTTTGGTGGAAATGTGCACAAAGCAGATTTAGATTTAGATGGTGATATGGATGTAATCGTATCTGATGTAGATGTAGATATTCCTCCATGCTTGTCTGGAAGAGAAATGGCTATTCTTCAAAATAATAATGGGATTTTCACAGATACTTATGAAGGGACAGGCACATTTGATTGGGCAGACAACAGTTATGATGTAGGAATTTTAGACATCAATAAAGATGGACTTCAAGATTTTATTACGGGTGGATGCTCAGGTTACAAAGTATTCATGAACACCAATTGTGATTTGGTGACTACAGGCGCAGATTTAGATAATGATGGTTTGCCAGATGCGTGTGACCCATGTCCAAACGACCCCAATGTAAATTGTACAGAAGAGCTAGGGTTTCCTACCGTAAATACTGATTTTACGATAGCTCGTCAATGGAACGAAATGCTTTTGGCTTCTATAAGAAGAGATTTTGCTAGGCCGACTATCCATGCTCGAAACCTATACCATACTTCGGTAGGGATGTATGATGCATGGGCTGCTTATCAGCCAGTAGGATGCACCTACCTTTTAGGAAAAACTGTAGATGGATTTACATGTGCTTTTGACGGGATACCCGCACCTACAGATTCACAAGCTGCAAAGGAGGAGACCATTTCATATATGGCATATAGGTTATTATCCTATAGATTCCAAAATTCTCCTGGAGCTATAGAGCTCCAGCAAGCTTACGATTATCATATGGGAGTTTTAGGGTATGATACCTCAGTAACTAGCCAAGATTATTCAACTGGTTCTGCAGCTGGTTTAGGAAATTATATCGCTCAGTGTTTGATAGATTACGGTGTTTCGGATGGGGCTAATGAAGCTGGTGGTTTTGGCAATACTTCATATACCCCAGTTAACACACCGCTAATAGTAGACCAACCAGGAAATCCTACATTGACGGATTTTAACCGTTGGCAGCCGCTTACTTTAGACGTGTTTATAGATCAAAGTGGAAATGAAGTCTCTGGTAGCACGCCAGAATTCTTAGGACCTGAATGGGGTCAAGTAAAGAATTTTGCTCTTTCTGATGATGATTTGACTACCTATAATAGAGATGGTTTTGATTACAAGGTTTACCATGACCCAGGAACCCCGCCTCAACATCAATTAGACGGTGGAGGACAAACAGAAGATTACGCCTGGGGATATGAAATGGTAGTTCTTTGGTCTTCACATTTGGATTCATCAAATCCTGCTACTCTGGATATTTCCCCAGCCGCTTTAGGGAACAGAACACTCCCTACATCCATAGCTGAGTACCCTTCATTCTATAATCAAGTAGACGGGGGAACTATAAGCCCAGGTCATGCGACCAATCCAGCGACAGGTTCAGCGTATACGCCTAATGTAGTTTCTAGAGCGGATTATGCCAGAGTTCTGGCTGAGTTCTGGGCAGATGGTCCAGATTCTGAGACGCCACCAGGTCACTGGTTTGGGATCTTAAACTATGTAGATGACCATCCAGATTTAGTAAGGAAGTACAAAGGTCAAGGTGCTGACCTAGACCAAATGGAATGGGAGATAAAAGCATATTTCGCTTTAGGTGGAGCCATGCACGATGCAGCCGTTACAGCTTGGGGTTGTAAAGGATGGTACGATTATATTCGTCCGGTTTCTGCCATTCGAGGAATGGCCGCATTAGGACAGAGAACAGATGCCGGAGCTGCTAACTATCATGCAGGAGGAATCAAGTTGATTCCAGGATACATAGAAACGGTAGAAGTAGGAGATGCGCTTGCAGGATTAGGAGATGTAAACGTTGGAAAAATTAAAATTTATGCTTGGCGTGGCAATGCTTCTATTAATAATGTAGATACAGATGAAGCAGGAGTAGGCTGGATTTTAGCGGAAAATTGGGAGCCTTACCAAAGACCTTCTTTTGTAACACCTCCCTTCGCAGGGTACGTTTCAGGTCACTCTACTTTCTCCAAAGCAGCTGCTGAGGTACTGACAGAATTTACTGGTGATGCATACTTTCCTGGTGGACTAGGAGAATTTGTAGCTCCAGCAGATGAGTTTTTAGTGTTTGAAGTAGGTCCTAGTATTGATTTTCAGTTACAATGGGCCACTTATAGAGATGCTTCCGATCAAACAAGTTTGTCACGTATTTGGGGTGGGATTCATCCTCCAATAGATGATATTCCAGGTCGAATAATTGGAGAAAAAATTGGTATTGATGCTTTTGCGCTTGCGGATCAATACTTTAATTCGGAAGGCGGATGTACAGATGAAACAGCTTGTAATTATGATGCTACGGCACTTTGTGATGATGGAACTTGCCTTCAATTGGACTCCTGTGGAAACTGCGGAGGCTCAGCGGATGCCGGATGTACGAATGCTATTGCATGCAACTTTGCACCGCTAGCTGTCTGTGATGATGGCTCATGTATTCTTCCTGATGGATGTATAGATGTTCTAGCTTGTAATTATGATGCTGCGGCTTTATGTGATAATGGTACTTGTGAGTTTACGAGTTGTCCCGGGTGTACAAATCCAGAAGCATGTAATTATGTTCCCGCAGCCACCCAAGATGATGGCAGTTGTATTCTTTCAGGATGTACAGATGCTACAGCTTGTAACTATGACGCTACTGCAACAGCTCAAGCTTACGATCATGGTCCTGTAAATGATATTTGTGCCAATGCTCTTCCTTTAATGATAGGAACGAATGTTATAGATAATACGGGTGCTTGTGTAGATGAAGGGTATGTAATTCCTGGGACAGGATGTAACATTACCACAGGATGGTGCCCCCAAAATGGGGTGGAAGCAGATGTGTTTTATACCTTTACTACTCCAGCCATTCCAGCTATTATTTCTATGGAAACTTCCTTCGATGGTTCAGGTACTCAAACTGATACTCAGATAGCTGTTTTCGGAGAATGTGGTGGGGTTTTAATAGCCGCTAATGATGATGGAGGAGCTGACCAGTGGATGTCTCGCTTAGAGTTTGCATGCGGAGAATTAGAGTTGAATACCACGTACTTATTACTCATAGATGGATACGGAGGAGTAAATGGAACTGCAAATCTGGAGTTGACTATGGACAGTTCTACTTGTCCTATTCCAGGATGTACCACTGGAACCGCGTGTAACTTTAATTCAGCTGCTACAGTTGATGATGGCTCATGTTTAGCAAATGATGATTGTGGAAATTGTGGTGGTTCTGAGACTTCAGGTTGTATTGATAACGAAGCTTGTAATTATGATGCTTTAGCTGCATGCGATGATGGAAGTTGTGAGTACTTAACTTGTTCTGGATGTACAGATGATACCGCTTGTAATTATGATATTATTGCCAGCATAGATGATGGTTCCTGTTTACAATTCGATGGATGTGGTAATTGTGGTGGGATGGCTATAGCAGGATGCACCGATTCGGGAGCTTGTAATTATGTGTTGGAAGCTTCATGTGATGATGGTTCTTGTGACTTCACCTCTTGTTCGGGATGTACAGATATCAACGCGTGTAATTTTGACTTTATAGCTACACTAGATGACGGTTCATGTCTATATCTGGATGAGTGTAGTGTTTGTGGAGGAAATGGTTTAGCTGGGTGTGTGGATATGGCCGCGTGTAATTATGATGATACAGCTTCATGTGATGATGCCAGCTGCGAGTATGTGACATGTTTTGTTTGTTACGGAGATTTTGATGGAGATATGATGGTTACCATTAACGACCTTACCATTATGCTAGGAGATTTTGGTTGTTCAGAAAATTGCACGGCAGATATGGATGGAAATGATGCTGTAGGCGTTTCAGATTTAGGAGAGTTTTTAGGGGTGTTTGGAGCTGTATGTGAATAGTTTTAAGTAAGAAGCTCAGTTTTGTTCAGTCAACCAGTAGGTTTCTGCACATGTTATTTATTATTAAGACACATAAAAGTACTTTCATAAGTGCGATAGCCTCAGTTTATGAGGAAATTCTGTGTGGTGAAAATGCTGTTCTAGAGTTCTCCCGTACTGTTTTCTGTGATTACAATTAAAAAAAATAAAACAAAAAAACTCCCTGAATTTTAATTCAGGGAGTTTAATTATATCTAAAAGAAAAGAATCCAAAAGTCTTGCCTCTTGAGTATAGCCTATTTCTTAAAAGCAGTACTTATTCTCGGCTATAGCTTTTTCAGCTACTTTTCTTCTTTCTTCCTTAATGTTAAACGGAGTCATTTTAGTGAATCGTTTTAATCCCATTTGCATCATTCTCATTTCATCTCCTTCTGCAAAGGACCATAGAGCAGATTTACCTGCAGTAGAAATTTCTTCAGCAGCATCAAAGAAGAATGATTTCATTAATGAGATTTCTAACTCTACACCAGATTCACCACCTTTTCTTCCAGCTAATTTTTCCACACGTAGAAGTAAGCTTTCAGCCACGTATGTCTGAATAGTCATGTCCGCTATGTTTCCTAAAATCTCTTGTTCTTTAGCCAAGCTCATCGTGAACTTTTGCGCAGCTGAACCAGCCATCATAAGAACGGTTTTCTTGAAATTCTTCACATAAGCTCTGTATTCGTCAAAAACTGTTTCTGGAGCCGAGCCGAAGTCAGGGATAGAAGTTAACTCTCCTGCCACAGCCATAGCTGGGCCCATTAAATCAAGTTCACCTTTCATGGCTTTTTTTAGAATCATGTCTACCGTTAACATACGGTTGATTTCATTTGTTCCTTCAAAGATTCTGTTGATACGAGCATCTCTATAGGCTTTTTCCATTCTGGTTTCAGCGCTATACCCCATTCCTCCAAAAATCTGCACACCTTCATCCACGGTATAGTCCAATACTTCCGAACCGAATACTTTAAGAATTGCACACTCAGGAGCAAAACTTGCTATTCCTTTAAGCGTAGCAATTCCTTTTTCCATTCCTCCCTTTTCTAAGGAAGCTATAGCATCATCTATATTTTGTGTAGCTCTATATACGGCAGATTCTAATGCAAAAGATTTCACAGACATTCTAGCAATCTTCTCTTTTATCATTCCGTATTTAGAAATAGGTCTTCCGAACTGATTTCTTTCGTTAGAATAATTTACCGCATCATCTATAACACCCTTACTTCCTCCTAATACACCACCTGCTAATTTTATTCTTCCAATATTTAGAATATTCACGGCTATTTTAAAACCATTGCCACGCGTAGAAAGAAGATTCTCTGCAGGAACTTGAACGTTATTAAAGAATACCTGTCTGGTAGAAGAACCTTTGATTCCCATTTTCTTCTCTTCCGCGTTTAGAGTGATTCCTTCCATTTCTTTGGTGAGAATGAAGGCAGAAAGGTTTTCGTCATCTCCTATCTTGGCAAAAACAGTGAATACATGTGCAAAACCTGCATTGGTAATCCACATTTTCTGACCGTTGATAGTATACGTTTTTCCATCTTCCGAAAGAACAGCTTTGGTCTTAGCGCTATTGGCATCTGATCCTGAACTAGGCTCAGTTAAACAGTAGCATGCTTTCCATTCTCCAGAAGCTAGTTTAGGAATATATTTGGCTTTTTGTTCTTCATTTCCGTAATACAGAATAGGCAAAGTTCCAATTCCAGTATGTGCTCCATAAGCTACAGAAAATCAGTGTTTTAGCTAACTTACGAGTAGCAGTTTTAATGGTTTTAAAGTCCATTCCCATTTCGTGTTCATTTAAAGCTGTCGCTGTGACCTTGAGCACCAGCTTTAGTGACTATAGACTCCATTAGTCCATCTTCCATAGAATCTATTCTATCTAAATGAGGGACTATTTCTTGGTTCACAAAATCCACACACATCTGCTCCATCATCTTCTGTTCTTCAGACCATTCATCTGGAATGAATACTTCTTCTGGTTTTACATCTCTTATAAGGAATTCTCCTCCTGTGATTGGTTTCTGTTCTTCCATTTTATCAGGGTTATTTGTCATTGTTTAAAGTATAGAATTTGTTTTCAGTCTGGCTGAAAATATGTGTCCTTTTCGATAAGACCTACACCAGCAGCACCTTGTCCTGTTCCCACGCACATGGTGACCATACCATGTTTCTGCTTTCTTTTTCTTAGCTCATTTAATACTTGCACTGTGAGTTTAGCTCCAGTACATCCTAGTGGATGACCTAAAGCTATAGCTCCTCCATTCACATTTACGATATCTGGATTTAAGTCCAGCTTACGAGTTACTGCTAGTGATTGACTAGCGAATGCTTCGTTTAATTCTATCAGGTCTATATCCTTTAAGCTCATTCCGGCATGGTCCAATACTTTAGGGATAGCGTATATAGGTCCTACTCCCATTATTCTAGGTTCTAATCCAGCTACTTGGTAGCTCTTTAGTCTGGCTATAGGTTCTACGTTTAATTCTTTTAATAGTCTTTCAGAAACGATCATCACGAATGCTGCTCCGTCTGAAGTTTGAGAACTATTGCCAGCGGTTACAGAACCACCCTGTGCGAATACAGGTTTTAGTTTAGATAGTGCAGCAGCAGTAGTTCCTAATCTCACACCTTCATCAGTATCTACAGTGTAAGTTTTTACTTGTCTTTTCTCATTGTCATCCAAGAAAATATCTTCTACTTCTATAGGTAGGATATCATCTTTGAATCTTCCGGATTGAATAGCTTCTGCTGCTTTTCTCTGAGAGTGATAGGCAAACTCGTCTTGGTCTTCTCTAGAGATTTTGTAATCATTGGCTACTGCCTCTGCAGTTAGTCCCATTCCCCAGTACCATGAAGGATTTTGCTTTGCAACGCTGGCATTAGGAACTAATCTCCAACCACCAAATGGAATAGGAGACATCGTTTCTACTCCTCCTGCTATAATACAATCCGCCATTCCTGAGTGAATCTTAGCGCTGGCTATAGCTATAGTTTCCAGGCCAGATGAACAGTATCTGTTCACTGTCATGCCTGGAACTGTTTCAGAATTTAACCCCATAAGAGAAATCATTCGTCCTATGTTTAATCCTTGCTCAGCTTCAGGAGTAGCGTTACCTACTATCACATCGTCTACTCTGTTCGGGTCTAAATTAGGCACTTCGGCCATTAACTTCTGTACCACGCGTGCACCTAATTCGTCTGCTCGCATATTTTTGAAAAGTCCTCTAGGCGCTTTTCCTACTGCTGTTCTATATCCTTTAATTATATAAGCGTCCATGATTAATTTCTTAAGATTTTTCCTGATTGAATTAATGATTGCATTCTTTCTAAAGTCTTACGTTCAGAACATAATTCTAAGAATGCTTTTCTCTCCATATCTAGTAAATATTTCTCTCACTTCGGTGATTTTACTGAGGTCTCCTCCGCACATAACGAAACCTAGTTTCTCAGAAATCAGTTGGTCATGTTCGCTGATGTATTTACCACTTTTCATGCTGTGGGCTCCTACGTAAACTATTCCTAATGCTTCCTTTCCTAGAACTTTGAATTTATCTTTAGCTGGCTGAGTGTATCCTTTATCCGCCATTAACTTACAAGCATCTTTGGCTTGAGAAATCTGGTGTTCTCTACTCACCGCTATTTCATCTATTCCTCTTCTCATATAGCCCAGTTCGAATGCTTCTTCTCCTGAAGTAGAAACTTTAGCCTGACCTACGGTAAGGAATCTATTTCTCATTTGGTTTGTTCTAATGTCTCCATCATGAAGTTCTTCAGCTAATCTTTTGGTGAACTCTTTAGTTCCACCCCCACCAGGGATAAGCCCTACACCGAACTCTACTAAGCCCATATACGTTTCCGCATTGGCTATTACTTTATCAGCGTGTAAACAAATCTCGCATCCTCCTCCCAGTGTTAATCCATGTGGAGCGACTACTACAGGAATAGAGGAATGTCTAAGTCTCATAGTTGTGTTTTGGAATGCTCTAATGGCAAAATCTAATTCATCAAACTCTTGCTCCACGGCCATCATAAATATCATTCCCACATTAGCACCCGCAGAGAAGTTTTGACCTTCGTTAGAAATAACCAATCCTCGGTAATCTTTCTCTGCCATGTCCACAGCTTTATTTAAGCCAGTAAGAACATCACCACCTATCGTGTTCATCTTCGTATGGAATTCTATATTGATAATTCCATCTCCTAAATCTTTAATAGTCGTTCCTGAATTTTTCCAGAGGATTTTATCTCCTGTTAAGTTAGCTAGAGAAATTTTATCCTGCTGACCAGGAATTTCCTTGTAACTTTTAGAGGGGATATCCCAGAAAAGCTTCACTCCATTTTCTACCTTATAGAAGGTCTCCATTCCAGCAGCATGATTTTCTGCTACCCAATCAGCTACTTTACTATCTGACTTATCCAGAATGGTTTTAACTCCTATGGCATCCCACATTTCGAAAGGACCCATTTCCCATCCAAAACCAGCACGCATTCCATCATCTATCTTATAAAGCTCATCAGCTATTTCAGGAATTCTATGACTCACATAAGCGAAAAGCATATGTGAAGATTTTTTATAAAACTCTCCAGCCTTATCCTGTCCATTATATAACATAGGCAAACGCTTCGCTAAATCATCTATTGGTTTAGTCATTTCTAGCGTTGCAAATTTGGCCTTCTTAGATGGTCTATATTCTAAAGTATTCAAGTCCAATCCTAAGATTTGACTCTTTCCGTTTTCGTCTTTTACTTTCTTGTAAAACCCTTGTTTAGACTTGCTGCCTAACCACCCATTCTGTACCATTTTAGATACGTATTCAGGAATAGCGAACAGTTCTTTCTGTTCATCGTCAGGGCAATTGTCATTTACTCCATTAGCCACATGTACCAATGTATCTAATCCTACCACATCACAAGTTCTGAATGTAGCAGACTTAGGTCTTCCAAGAACTGGCCCAGTGAGTTTGTCTATTTCTTCTATCGTTAAGTCAAGCTCTTTAACTAAGTGAAAAATGGTTTGAATTCCAAATACACCTATTCTATTGGCTATAAATGCCGGAGTATCTTTAGCTAGAACAGTAGTTTTTCCTAAATACTTAGAACCATAATCCATTAAGAACTCAGTCACCTCTGGAGAGGTTTCAGGAGTAGGAATTACTTCCAGTAACTTTAAATACCTCGGAGGATTAAAGAAATGAGAACCACAGAAGTGCTTTTTGAAATCATCACTTCTATCCTCTAGCATAGAATTTATTGGAATTCCAGAAGTATTAGAAGTAATAAGTGTTCCAGGTTTTCTGTGCTTTTCTACCTGTTCGAATACTATTTTCTTAATATCTAGTCTTTCTACTACTACTTCTATCACCCGCACAACCTGAAATCAGATTCATGTGGTCTTCAAAGTTTCCAGTAGTAATTCTAGATGCAAATGACTTACTATATAAAGGTGCAGGATTAGACTTCAGGGTAAATGCAAAATTTTCATTTGCTATCCTGTTTCTGACTGCTGGATGATTAAGGTCAGCGCCTTTGGCTTTTTCTTTATCATTTAATTCTCTGGGCGGTATGTCTAGAAGTATTACTTCCAAACCAATGTTCGCAAAATGGCATGCTATTCTGGAACCCATTACTCCAGAACCTAACACTGCTACCTTATTAATATGTCTGTTCATTTAGTTTTTTTCAGATTGTAACTCCACGAGTTGGTTATCTATATGCTTGTTTAGTTTTTCCATTGTTTGTAAGAATTGATTTAGTTCTTTCTTTCCTAGGGTGTCTGTCATGAGTTGGTTAAAATCTAATACTATTTTCTTAGATTCCTCTCTCATTAGTTTCCCCTTCTCCGTGAGGAAGACATTCATTTTTCGCTTGTCTTCTTCATCTTGAATTCTAATAATCAGTCCCTCTTCTTCCAGATTATTCAATATTCGAGTAAGACTTCTACTTTCCATTCCCATCTTAGGTCCGAGCTTCGTGCTAGGGGTTCCCTCCTTATCTACATTAAGTAAAACATAGCCTATACTCATACTTCCCCCAAAAGGAGATGCGGCTGCATTATAGTACCTGGATATTTTAGCCCAAGCCCATCTGGTATAAAATCCATTCTTTCGCCGTTAATAAATAAGTTTTCATTTGTATTTTTTAAAATCCAATCATCTGTTAATTGAGTAAATGTATAATCTACTCCACCATCAATAAATGTTGGCGTATCAGATGTGTTTCTAATAAATGTGTCAATTACATATAAACCCTGTGGATCCAATTTGTGCACTTGTACAGTGTCAACATATTTTGGATGATAAGGACTATTTGGATCATATTCAAGTGTAAAATATCTAGTAATTAAACTATCTAGCTTTACTTGGCCTTTTAAATCAGAAGAAGTAGACCTTATATTACATAATGGCTACATATACACACTGAACCAAGAAAATGATATCCATCGAGCTATCGCCATTAAGGATGGTGAAATAGTGGATATAGGTCCAGAACATAAAATTTTAAATAAATATTCACACAAAGAAAAAATTGATTTAAAAGGAAAACCCGTATATCCAGGGTTTATTGACGCCCATTGTCATTTTTATAATTTCGGATAGAGTATGCTTTGGGCAGATTTGGCGGGCACATCTTCGTTTGAAGAAGTTATAGAAAGATTAGAGGGTTATAAATCGAGATTTTCACACCATTGGATTCTAGGTAGAGGATGGGATCAGAACGATTGGGTAGATCAGAACTTTCCTACAAATAAAAGGTTAAATGAATTATTCCCTAACCAGCCTGTGTATATGTCAAGGATAGATGGTCATGCTGCTATTGTCAATGACTATGCTCTTGAGCTTGCTGGCATAACCTGTTATACAGAAATAGAAGGAGGTGAGATACAGAAGGAGAATCTTTCCTGTACAGGGGTTCTTGTAGATAATGCCATGGAAGTTGTCTCAGCTTTAATTCCAAGCATGAGTAGAGAGGACAAAGAAATAGCTTTTAAGCTTGCCGAGAAAAAATGCGTAGAGTCGGGATTAACATCTCTTCACGATGCAGGGATGTCATATAAAGACATCCTATTTATAGATTCACTTCATAAGACATCTGATTTGAAGATAGGTGTATATGCGATGTTTTCAGATAGCGAGGAGAATTTTGATTATGTAGCCACTAATAAACCACCAAAAACAAGCAGGCTTTCAGCCAATTCATTTAAATTTTATGCAGATGGATCATTAGGTTCTTATGGAGCCTGTCTAGTAAAGCCATACTCCGATAAAAACTCTTCAGTGGGCTTCCTTTTGAAATCCCCTGAATACTTTAAGTCCAAGGCAGAACTACTCTATGATTTAGGAATACAAATGAATACTCATTGCATAGGAGATTCGGCAAATAGAGTTATGCTAAATATATATGCAGACGTTCTTAATGGTTCCAATGATCGAAGGTGGAGAATCGAACATTGCCAAGTAGTACAAAAGGAAGATTTAAGATATTTTAAAGAATATAATATTATTCCGTCTGTCCAGCCGTTGCATGCCACTTCAGATTACCCATGGTTTCTAGAAAGATTAGGCAAGAAACGAGCATTATCAGCTTACTCTAATAAGGAGCTACTTAATCAAACAGGAATCATAGCGCTAGGCACCGACTTCCCAGTTGAGACCTGCAATCCGCTGAATACGTTTTACGCGGCAGTATTTAGAAAGAACCTTTTGGGAAAGCCGGTGTCAGGTATACAGCCCGCAAATGCGTTGGATAGATTAGCAGCGATTAAAGGAATGACCAAATGGTCAGCCATTTCTAGTTTCCAAGAAAAAGAAAAAGGTACGCTTGAATTAGGAAAGAATGCAGACCTGGTGATTTTAGACAGAGATATACTAAAGGTAAAAGAAGAATTCATACCTAACGCTAAAGTTGTCTACACATATATATTGGGAGAGCAAGTATATAAGAACTCAGAAGTAAGAAATTAGAATCATGAAAAAGTATGCAGTAATAACGGGAGCTAGCAGTGGGATTGGATATGAGTTAGCGTTGCAATGGGCTAATTTGGGTTATCATGCCATATGTATAGCAAGGAGAGAGGATAAATTAGCGGAGTTAAAAAAGAAGTCACCTGAAAGGATTCACCCTATAGTGTTTGATCTTGTTAATTTCAATGAATACCCAAGTTTATTTAAAGAAATTGAATCTATTACGTCCTATATAGATGTGCTAATCAATAACGCAGGTATATTAATCAATAAACCTTTTGCTGAATTTATCCCCGAAGAATTTGATCGGATGGTGAATGTTAATTATAAAGCGCCTTATTTTCTTCTTCAGGGGCTCCTTCCTTATATAGAAAACTCAGCCCTGAAGAGTATTATAAATATAGGAAGTATTGGAGGTGTAGATAACACAGATAAGTTTCCTGGTCTATCTATTTATAGTAGTAGCAAAGGCGCTATTTCTACTTTAACGGAGTGTTTAGCTAAAGAGTTGTCTGTTAAAAACATCTCTATCAACTGCTTAGCTCTTGGGGCGGTGAGAACTGAGATGCTGTCTAAGGCGTTTCCAGGGTACATTCCTAACTTGACCTCAGAGAAAATGGCGAAATTCATAGTGAATTTTATACTCCAAAACGATCATGTAATCAACGGAAAGGTACTTCAGGTAGCTGGGGTGGAGGTTTAAGGTACTGTTTTTCAGTTGATAGAAAAATAATTTAAAGTTTATTCAAAATAATAGTTAGAGATATAAATAGTCGTTGTATATTTGCGCTCCCTTAGAAAAACAAGGGTAAGCATTTCAAAAGCGATTGAATGCTAACAAAAATGAGAAATAATGAGTACTTTAATTAGTACACCATTCTTTGAAATATTGACAACAACCTAGACCGTCAAGAGACCAGAAATATTATACAAACTTATAACAATGAAGAGTTTGATCCTGGCTCAGGATGAACGCTAGCGGCAGGCTTAACACATGCAAGTTGAGGGGTAACATAAGGAAGCTTGCTTTCTTGATGACGACCAGCGAACGGGTGCGTAACACGTATGGAACCTACCTTATACAGGGGCATAGCCCAGAGAAATCTGGATTAATTTCCCATAACATCTGAGAGTGGCATCACTTTTAGATTAAAGCTTCGGCGGTATAAGATGGCCATGCGGCCCATTAGTTAGTTGGTGAGGTAACGGCTCACCAAGACCATGATGGGTAGGGGTTCTGAGAGGATTATCCCCCACACTGGTACTGAGACACGGACCAGACTCCTACGGGAGGCAGCAGTGAGGAATATTGCGCAATGGACGAAAGTCTGACGCAGCCATGCCGCGTGCAGGATGACAGCCCTATGGGTCGTAAACTGCTTTTATATGGGAAGAAACCCCTTCACGTGTGAAGGGCTGACGGTACCATATGAATAAGCACCGGCTAACTCCGTGCCAGCAGCCGCGGTAATACGGAGGGTGCAAGCGTTATCCGGATTTATTGGGTTTAAAGGGTCCGTAGGCGGGTCTTTAAGTCAGTGGTGAAAGCCTGCAGCTCAACTGTAGAACTGCCATTGATACTGGAGACCTTGAGTACAGCTGAAGTTGGCGGAATGTGTCATGTAGCGGTGAAATGCATAGATATGACACAGAACACCGATTGCGAAGGCAGCTAACTAAACTGTAACTGACGCTGAGGGACGAAAGCGTGGGGAGCGAACAGGATTAGATACCCTGGTAGTCCACGCCGTAAACGATGATCACTCGATATTGGCTTTTAGTCAGTGTCCAAGCGAAAGTGTTAAGTGATCCACCTGGGGAGTACGCTCGCAAGAGTGAAACTCAAAGGAATTGACGGGGGCCCGCACAAGCGGTGGAGCATGTGGTTTAATTCGATGATACGCGAGGAACCTTACCAGGGCTTAAATGTAGAATGACAGTTGTGGAAACACATCCTTCTTCGGACATTCTACAAGGTGCTGCATGGTTGTCGTCAGCTCGTGCCGTGAGGTGTCGGGTTAAGTCCCATAACGAGCGCAACCCCTATCTTTAGTTGCCAGCGGATAATGCCGGGGACTCTAAAGAAACTGCCCGTGTAAACGGAGAGGAAGGTGGGGATGACGTCAAATCATCACGGCCCTTACGTCCTGGGCTACACACGTGCTACAATGGCAGGGACAGTTAGTTGCAAACCTGCGAGGGTGAGCTAATCTACAAACCCTGTCTCAGTTCGGATCGGAGTCTGCAACTCGACTCCGTGAAGTTGGAATCGCTAGTAATCGGATATCAGCCATGATCCGGTGAATACGTTCCCGGGCCTTGTACACACCGCCCGTCAAACCATGGAAGCTGGGGGTGCCTGAAGTCCGTTACCGCAAGGGACGGCCTAGGGTAAAACTGGTAACTGGGGTTAAGTCGTAACAAGGTAGCCGTACCGGAAGGTGTGGCTGGAATACCTCCTTTTTAGGGTTTTTTTTAATGGTTTTAGGTTGTTGTTTTTGTTTATAGTCCTGTAGCTCAGTTGGTTAGAGCACTACACTGATAATGTAGGGGTCAGCAGTTCAAGTCTGCTCAGGACTACTCAATAAGAAGGGGGATTAGCTCAGCTGGCTAGAGCGCCTGCCTTGCACGCAGGAGGTCATCGGTTCGACTCCGATATTCTCCACTTTAAATGTTCTTTGATATATTGATAGAGTTTAATTTGAAAAGTTTATAAGAGTATATGGCGGATGCCTTGGCTCTCAATAGCGATGAAGGACGTGATAAGCTGCGATAAGCTATGCCCAGATGCAAATAATCTTAGGCATAGATTTCCGAATGGGGTAACCCAGTTAGTAGAAGACTAGCTATCCGAAAGGATGCAAACCCGGTGAACTGAAACATCTAAGTAACCGGAGGAATAGAAAATAATAATGATTCCCTAAGTAGCGGCGAGCGAACAGGGAACAGCCCAAACCATTTTTGTCTCGGCATTAATGGGGTTGTAGGACTGTATAATGGAAAGTGGAAGTGCTAGAAGTTGTTTGGAAAGACACATCATAGAAGGTGACAATCCTGTATAGCATGGAAATCAACTTGACAGTATCCTGAGTAGTGCGGAACATGTGTAATTCTGTATGAATCTACCGGAACCATCCGGAAAGGCTAAATATATTGAGAGACCGATAGTGAACTAGTACCGTGAGGGAAAGGTGAAAAGTACCCTGAAAAAGGGAGTGAAATAGTACCTGAAACCATATACTTACAAGCGGTGGGAGCCTTCGGGTGACCGCGTGCCTTTTGCATAATGAGCCTACGAGTTACTCCTCACTAGCAAGATTAAGAGATTAAGTCTCGGAGTCGAAGCGAAAGCGAGTGTTAAAAGCGCGTTTAGTTAGTGGGGGTAGACGCGAAACCCGGTGATCTACCCATGGGCAGGTTGAAGCTTCGGTAATACGAAGTGGAGGACCGAACCGCCAGACGTTGAAAAGTCTTCGGATGACCTGTGGGTAGGGGTGAAAGGCTAATCAAACCGGGAGATAGCTCGTACTCTCCGAAATGCATTTAGGTGCAGCCTCGGATTTAGTGTCATAGAGGTAGAGCTACTGATTGGGCTAGGGGGCTTCACCGCCTACCAAACCCTGACAAACTCCGAATACTATGACATATACCCGGGAGTGAGGGCATGGGTGCTAAGGTCCATGTCCGAGAGGGGAACAACCCAGACCATCAGCTAAGGTCCCCAAATATTAGCTAAGTTGTTTAAACGTGGTGTGATTGCTTTGACAGCTAGGATGTTGGCTTGGAAGCAGCCATTCATTTAACGAGTGCGTAACAGCTCACTAGTCGAGCGATCATGCGTGGATAATACACGGGCATAAGTTAATTACCGAAGCTATGGATTTATGGTAGGAGAGCATTGTAACAGCTTTGAAGCTGTGCCGTAAGGCGCGGTGGAGCGGTTACAAAAGAAAATGTAGGCATAAGTAACGATAAAATAGGTGAGAAACCTATTCGCCAATAGACTAAGGTTTCCTGAACAACGCTAATCGGTTCAGGGTTAGTCGGACCCTAAGGTGAATCCGAATGGAGTAACCGATGGAAAACAGGTTAATATTCCTGTACTAGCAATAATGCGATGTGGGGACGGAGATGTGTAGCTGCTAAAAGCTGACGGAAATGCTGAGACCTAG
>CAJJDD010000011.1:0-42500 GCA_905182895.1 Flavobacteriales bacterium UBA4466 | reverse complement strand
TCTAAGCAAAGAATACATAGGTTGTTGGATCTTGCGTTGGAAGCAGGAGAAAACAGAAAAAGGAAAATACCTACTTCAAAAGTTAATGATGTTCTTTTAGAGCAAATTGAAGCGTACCCTCCTCCAGCCTTAAAAGGAAAGTATGTGCGAATAAAGTTTGTAAGACAATTACCAACGCATTCGCCAACTTTTGCATTTTACTGTAATCTCCCGCAGTATATTAAGGATCCATACAAAAGGTATTTAGAGAATAAAATCCGAGAATCATTTAAATTTACCGGTGTACCAATCTCTTTATTTTTTAGAAAAAAGTAATTTGAAATTAGATCGAGCTAATTATTTTGGATTTCCTAGGTTATAGGTTAGTCCTGTAAGTTTCAATATCTAATTCTTCACTCATAAATACGCGATAAGGTTAGGCTGTTATAAAGAAATCTATTCTGTTTTCAAATAAGCTGTATAGAATATTCGTTCCATATTTTTTAAAAAACTCTATACTCATATTGGTTTCTTATGTTATACATTTGCGTGGTCTATTGTGGAAAGATTTAGCCAAATTGCAACCACGGAAAAAAATGCTAAACATGCGCTTAAGAGGTGGCTAAACTTGAGCATTCTTTAATAACAAAATATATTTTATGCCATATTTTTTTACATCTGAATCTGTGTCTGAAGGACATCCTGATAAAGTAGCAGATCAAATTTCTGATGCACTTATAGATAACTTTTTAGCTTTTGACCCCGACTCTAAGGTGGCGTGTGAGACCCTTGTTACTACTGGGCAGGTAATTTTAGCTGGAGAGGTTAAGTCAAGGACATATGTTGATGTTCAGAGAGTAGCTAGAGAAGTAATCAATAACATAGGTTACACTAAGAGCGAATATATGTTTGATGGAAACTCATGCGGTGTTTTGTCCGCTATTCACGAGCAATCTCCCGATATTAATCAAGGAGTGGAAAGAGAGAACAAAGAAGATCAGGGAGCTGGAGATCAGGGGATGATGTTTGGTTATGCTACCAATGAAACTGCCACATATATGCCACTGGCACTTACGCTTTCTCATATGATTTTGGAAGAGCTTGCTGATTTAAGGAGGGAAGAAAAAGACATACCGTATTTAAGGCCAGATTCTAAAAGTCAGGTTACATTTGAGTATGTTGATGGAAAACCAACCAGTTGCTATTGCTGCTATAGTAGTCTCGACGCAACATGATGATTTTGATAAATCTGACGCGGTAATGTTGGCTAAAATTAAAGGACATCGTAGGAATATTAATACCTAGAGTTAAGAAGAGGCTTCCTGAGAACTTGCAGAACTTATTTACTGATGAGATAACGTATCATATAAACCCTACGGGTATTTTTGTGATAGGTGGGCCACATGGAGATACTGGTCTAACAGGTCGTAAGATCATAGTAGATACCTATGGAGGTAAAGGTGCTCACGGAGGAGGGGCCTTCTCGGGGAAAGACCCGAGTAAAGTGGATAGGTCAGCTGCTTATGCTACTCGTCACATAGCGAAAAACGTTGTTGCTGCAGGGTTGTGTGATGAGATTCTAGTACAGGTAGCTTATGCCATAGGTTTAGCTCAACCTATGGGATTGTATGTTGATACTTATGGAACTTCTAAATTAGATTTAACTGATGGGGAGGTTGCTGAAAAACTGCTTGCTTTATTCGATATGAGACCTTACGCTATAGAGAAGAGATTTAAACTTAGAACTCCTATCTATTTAGAAACTGCTGCTTATGGTCATATGGGAAGAGAACCAAAAGAAGTGACTAAGACATTTACCGATGGTTCTGGAAATAGTAAAAAATTAAAGGTGAAGTTATTCCCTTGGGAAGAGCTTGATTATGTAAGTAAAATTAAAAAGGAGTTTTCTCTATAGAACTCCATAGACTTAGTAACTTAAAACTGCCTCTTCTGTTAAGGGCAGTTTTTTTTATGAGATATATTTCAGTCATACCGTTACCATCCATGATTATTGCCGTTTTCTCTTAAACACAGGGTTCTGGAATTTAATTGGGGAGTGACGAGCTTTCTTTCTTTTTGGTTGTTGTGATTAACGGCTGACTAAGATTATCCTAAGTGATTTGACTTCATTGTGAAAATTCATAGGTGAAACTTGTAAAATCATCTTATAAAACAGCATTTCGAATTTCAAAAATGTATTCTAGTAAATTGGGGCTGATTATTAAGTCTATTTCTCAAGTTGACTAACCTATATGTTCAGTTAATGGGTTAAAGAAGCTGGAGAAGTGTATTTAGAAGCAAGGAAGTAGCGTTGGAAAAATCACTAAATGAATTGGATTACCCGGAACTAGAATTAGATGTTTCGAAATTAATTATGTGAATGGAAAATTATGTATAGGAACGCTAGTGATTGGGTGATGTTATGGGTGTTTGATTAGGTGGTGTTTAGGTATTAACAATTGTTCAAAACCTGTACTTAAAACTTTTTCATGAAATATCAGAGTTATGTACAGGCGAGCCTCACATAAAATTACCTTTGATGTAATGAATGAGTCAGAGTCAAAATCAGGTGGGTTTCAAAGAAAGAAGATGAATCAAGGTGGTGGATTAAATCCATTAGACGTGGGAAAAATACCGCCACAGGCCGTTGAGTTAGAGAGTGCGGTAATAGGCGCTATGATGCTGGAGAAAGAGGCTGTAAATGCAGTAATTGAGATTTTAAAGCCTGAAAGTTTTTATAAAGACGTCCATCAGAAGATTTACTTCGCTATGCAAGATTTATTTGCTCGAAGTGAGCCTATAGATATCCTTACTGTTATCCAGGCTTTAAAAAAGACTGGTGACTTAGAATTCGTTGGTGGCGCATATTATATATCTCAACTTACAGACAGAGTGGCTTCGACTGCCAATGTGGAAACACATGCCAGAATAATAGCTCAGAAGTTTATTCAAAGAGAACTCATTCGAATCAGTAATGAGATTATTAAGGATGCTTTCGAAGAATCCACAGATGTATTCGACCTATTAGATAAGGCAGAACACAGTCTTTTTCAGGTGGCTGAGGGAAATATCAAAAAGAGCTACGCTAAAATGAGTGGAATAGTCAAAGAAGCTCTAGACGGTATAGAAGCAGCTATGAAAAATAAGGATGGGGTCTCAGGGGTTCCTTCCGGGTTTACTAAGTTAGACAGAGTTACGGGGGGGTGGCAGCGTTCAGATATGATCGTATTAGCCGCCAGACCAGGAATGGGTAAGACGGCATTTGCTTTAAGTATGGCTAGGAATATGGCTGTGGACTATAAAGTTCCAGTTGCTGTATTTTCATTAGAGATGTCTGCGGTGCAATTGGTCAATAGACTTATTTCAGGTGAATCAGAAATTGAAGGTAATAAATTAAGGAGAGGTTCTTTAGACGACCATGAATATCATAAAATGCATGAGCGAATCACTAAATTAGCAGAAGCTCCGATTTTTATAGATGATACTCCAGGTCTATCAGTATTCGACTTACGAGCTAAGTGCAGAAGGTTGAAAGCTCAGCATGGTATAGACATGATAGTAATCGATTACCTCCAATTGATGACTGCGGGGGGTAATAATAATAACGGGAATAGAGAACAGGAAATAAGTACAATTTCTAGATCTATAAAAGGGTTAGCAAAGGAGTTAGACGTGCCTATTATAGCATTGTCTCAGCTATCGAGAGCCGTAGAGAGTAGAGGAGGTGATAAAAAGCCAATGCTTTCAGATTTGAGAGAATCTGGAGCTATCGAGCAGGATGCAGATATTGTATCATTTATATATAGGCCAGAATATTATGGATTGGATGTAGATGAGCAAGGAAACTCCTTAAAAGGAGTAGGAGAAATTATAATAGCTAAGCACAGAAACGGAGCTTTAGACACTGTTCAACTTAGATTTAAAGGCCAATATGCGAAATTCGTTAATTTGGATGCTTTTGAGACAGATGATACTTTTAGTAGTTTGGGCCCAAACGTAGGGTTTGCAGACGGAATGAATACAATTACGGTAGGCTCTAAGATGAACGATATGCCCAATGAAGACACGTCAGCCTTGGGAGAAGTTAGTGCAGATGATCCGCCATGGTAATTGGTGTTTGACGAATTCTTTAAACAAAATTGGGAACAGTAATTGCTCTTGGCAGCTTAAATTTGAATATGGGTTTAAAACAAATATTACTGTTAGTCGCATTGGTTCTGTTATCTTTTCAGGTATCTGCGAGTAAAATACTTATCCAGATGGATGAGACTCAGGCAAATCATATTAAGGCGTATGGAATAGCTTTTTGGGTGTTGCAAAATGACATAGAGCTGGAATGGCTATTGAACTATCGTGGAGGTAGTTTCATGGTAGCCAATTTCCCAGACATTACTAAGGAGTGTAATGTGAGAGGTGTAAGCTATCAGGTTATAGCTGATATTCAAGCACAAAATATTTATAACGAGATAGCAGATCCTGAGGTGAATATGGAGCGTGTGAAACTTCAAGTGGCTCCTAAGATAGCGGTCTACTCTCCAAACGGAAACCAACCTTGGGATGACGCAGTTACGATGGTACTAACTTATGCTGAAATTCCTTATACGGTTATTTATGATGAGGAGATAGTGAATTTAGAACTACCTAAGTATGATTGGCTCCACTTACATCATGAGGACTTCACAGGGCAGTATGGTAAGTTTTATAGAAGTTTTAAATCCGCGGCATGGTATCAGGAGCAAGTTCAATTTCAGGAAGAAATGGCTTCTAGACTAGGATTCTTTAAGGTAAGTGAGATGAAAGGAGCTGTTGTAGAAGAAATAAATAATTTCGTGCTGGGTGGAGGGTTTTTGTTTACGATGTGTTCTGGAACTGATTCATTTGATATCGCCTTAGCAGCTGCGCAAATAGATATATGTGCGGAAATCTACGACGGAGACCCATCAGACCCATCAGCTCAGTCCAAATTAGACTTTAATCGAACGTTAGCATTTAAAAACTTTGTACTAGAGAGTAACCCTTTAGAATATGAATTTAGCTCCATAGACGGAACTACAGACCATACTAAAGCGGGGCAGAAAAATGATTTCTTTACTCTTTTTGACTTTAGTGCTAAGTGGGACGTTGTGCCGACCATACTTAATCAAAATCATGAAAAGGTAATTAAGGGATTTATGGGTCAAACAACTTCATTTAGAACTAAATATTTGAAGCCCTCGGTTACTATATTGGGTGAGTCAGGAAATATTAAGACCACTAAGTATATTCATGGTACTTTAGGTCAGGGACAGTGGACTTTTTATGGTGGTCATGACCCAGAAGATTACCGTCATTTGGTAGGTGACCCTCCCACAGATTTGAATCTATTTCCTAATTCACCAGGGTACCGATTAATATTAAATAACATTCTGTTTCCCGCTGCTAAAAAGAAGAAGCAGAAAACTTAAGAAAAAGATGGATTCTTATTCTACAAAAATACTGTTGGCTTGGGGTGAAGCCATTAGCGGAAATACGAAGCTAAGAGACTGGTTAATTAAAAATGGATTTCCTGAACTAGGATTATTCTGCTTCGCTCTTAGGAATAAAGATGACGCTAGAAACTGGCTTTTAGAAAATGGCCATCCTCACTTAATGGCATTAATAAATGGTGCGGAGGGGAATATGACCGCAGTAGCATGGTTAATGAAAAATAATTATGAACTTCTAGGTCAAATGGCGATGGCTGCGGATAATGATGAAGCGGCCATGAGATGGATTCATTTAAATACGTCTAAAGAAATGTTTCTAATCGCTCAAAAGATTCAATTTGTAAAGAATAGGATAGATGCGGATAACGAAGATGCGCATCGGTTTAGTAAAGACTAGTTTTGATGTGGGATAGACAGAGAAAGAGTGAAGTAAGCTAAATTCTTATTTACATTTAATATTTGGTAATCCAAAAGCCCATTTATTTTCTTAGCCATGGTTAAAAAACCTAATCCAGCTCCTCCTTTTTGATTGAAATTATCGTTACAGAGAGTCTCTATGTATAGCTTTCTTAACTCGTTCTCGTTAAGCCTGTTTATTGTGTTAAGCTTCTGTTCTAAAGTGATGATTTCGTCTGCAGAAATTAAATTCCCTGTTTTGATAGTAAAGTTCAAATCGGAATGTTCAAGAATTAAAAAGGAATTTGCCTTTCCGTTTTGATCCTTAGCACTGTGATTTGATATGTTTTGGAGGGCTTCAACTAAAAGGCTGCAAATGCGTCTCATCATCTGTCTCTTCGATCCAGCTTCTAATATGGTCTCCTCGGTAATTTTTAATAGGGCTTCTATTTTAGCCTCGTTTAAATCCCCAAAATGACTGATTAAAACCGTCTTGCTAGACAAGTCTGAAGAGACGAGTTCTAGGTAGCGATGCTTTATAGATTCTAAAGGTATTTCTTTTATACCGGTCATTTATTTACTTGCGGAGTCTTGAACAAATCTAGTGTTTTAATTCGATGAAAACCATTTAATCATCGATGAGTTACTAATTGAATTTCATTTCGTGATAAATTCAGCCAGTCGGGACCAAAGATAATACTCTACTTCCTTCTTTACATGAACTTGTTTTCACTTGTTCACACGATTTTTTTTAAAACTGAGGAATCAGAAATGTGTAGTAAGTATCGGTTTGCAAGCGAGTTAGTGAATTTTCGGATTGGTGTTAATACCTTTTAATACCTTTTATAGGTACTATGCTCTGTCCTTCGGGGGTGGTTATCATATGATAAAATTCTTTACACAAGTAATTTATTGGTCTACTGAACCTCCGGCCTTCTAGATAACAATCCCATGCTTCTAGAGCTATTTTCTTGGTTACATTCCACGCATAAGAGTTATATCCAGATGGTCTAGAGATGGAATTAATGTGGCGTTGGGCTTCTGATAAATTGTGCATGATATATTCTTTTTATTGATTGAATACATCAAATGTCACAGGCAAGACCGTAATCAATTTACGCTCTAATTACTAGAGAAAGGAATATGTGCTAAAGCTACCTTTAAATCAATACTTTAGAGCGGAATTTAAAATAATTTTTTTTACTCTTAGGCGTAGTTTTTTAGGTTCTAGTACTTCTGCGTTATCCCCATAAGAAAGAATTAACTGAACCAACTCTATAGTTTGCAATGCGAATAACTCTACTAACACATATTCTTCATTCTCCTCCACCAGGACTTGAGAGTGATGAATAGGTCTACTCTTTATGTACTTTCCCTGAAGGGCTGAGAATTTAAGTCGAATTTTCATTGGAGTTCCATCGAGCTCAGTTATACCTATAGAATGCTTAAAGAATCGATCTTAGTGATCAAAACCTCTCACTTCTTCAAATTTTTCTTTTAAGAGTTTCGTTTTTTGAATTCTATCAAGACTAAAGGTTAAATAATCGCTTCTGTCATCTGACCAAGAGATGACATACCACCTTCCTTTATACTCTTTTAGTAAATACGGGTCTAAGATATACGTCTTGGTCTTATTCTTTTTAAAACTCAGGTAAGTGACTTCTATCTTTTTCTTCGATTTTATAGCGTCTATTACAGGCCCTAAGTATTCAGAACCGGAGTCACTAATGCTTTGTTCGAATTGAATGAATTTTTCTTCTTTAATTTCGACCCCTTCAGGACTGGTTTTGATTTTATCAAAGATTCTCGCTATAGCACTACTAAATTGCTGAAAGATCTCTATATCCTTAAATTGATATAGAGTTTGAGCTGCAAATTTTATGGCTCCTAAATCCTCCTCTTGAAGAGGGATTTCGCTTATAGAGTAGTTTTCTTCTTCATAGAAATAACCATTGTATCTTTTGCTATACTTAATAGGTGCGTAGTATCCTAGCTCCCCCTCATTTCTCATAGCGTACAAGTCTTTTTCTATAGTACTATCGGAGATTCGCTCTCCAAAACTCCCATAGAGCGATTCTTCACAAGCTTCCTTGAGCTCTTCCTTGGTAGGGTGGGGCTTGGATTTACTGCTTATGAGACGGTCTATAATTCTATATCTTAAAAGGGCATATTTATTGGCCGGCATGAAGTCCAGTTTTTATACTAATATAAAATAAAGCATACCTTATAAATTAAACTAGCGCACTACTTTTTACAGTAACGCTTTTGAAAACCACAATCCAACTAATCGACTGTGCTAAATCAAACGTTAACCAGCTAGCATGAAAAATCTACTTATTACTTTACCTTAATTTCTAGGTGTTTTCTCTTTAATGCGTTCTTAGGAAATGTTAATCGAAGAATGCCATTCGTGAATTACACATTAGTGCTTTCGATATCTGTGTCTTCTGATAACTGAACGATTGGCTCTAAGGAGTTAAATCTAAACTCGGTCATTTTGTAATTATGAATATTTTCTGAGTTATCTCTTTTACCTGATATTTCCAGTTTTTTGATTTTGCTCTCAATATTTAGCTTATAGAAATTTACCAGTAAATATTAAAAAGAAATTAGAGAGATATAAATTTTCAATTTGAAAATGAACGGAGCTAATATCAAGGCGGGCATTAAGTTTAGTATTCTAATTTTAGTTATCTCTAATATATTTAAACTTAGACCTAAAAGAAGTATTCCGCCTGTACTGAAAATTATATCTTGAATATTTTGGTCTAGATAGGGTTCTAAATAAATAGCACCCAAGGTTAGTGTTCCCTGAAAAATCAGAAGAGGAACAGCGGAGAATAAAATACTTTTACCATATGCTGATGCTAGAGCAGCAGCAGAGAAGAAGTCCATGGTAGCCTTGGTTATTATTAAATCTCTATTGCCCGATATTCCCTCTTGAAAAGTACCCAGAAGAGTCATGCTTCCTACGCAGAAAAGAAGAAATGCAGTTATCAAACCTTCACTGAATGACTTCTCCGAAGATTCGCCCGAGTTAAATCTGTTAAGCCATAAGTTTAGCTTTTGCTCTATCAACCGGAATTCCGAGAGAGCTATCAAATTCATAAGCTCCAATATCAATATTGTTTATAATTCTTTGGTTTCCATCTAAATCAGTGTCAGGGAAATTTATTATCTGTCCATTTGACCCTGACCAAGGACTTGTGATTATGGCTGAGGCAGAAGTGCCTGCGTTTATTAATGTTGATGTAGCTTGCAAACGGAAGTCAATATTAGACGAATCTGTAAATAAAGGATCAACATCTATATTATCTTGATAGACTATTGGATTTCCTGAAGTTGTTAAATTTGCCATACCTCCTTGTATGTTACAATATCTAAAGTTAGGTGAGAAACAGATCATGGAGTTATTCAGACTCCTATATTCATGCCTGTTGGAACTGCGGCTACCGTAAAAGGAATAACACAGCAGGATTTAGAATTAGATATAAAAGCACAGATTATTTTAGGGAACACGTATCATCTCTATTTAAGGCCTGGTCTAGATATCATAGAGTCGGCAGGTGGGCTTCATAAGTTTAACGGTTGGAAAAAACCAATTCTTACTGATAGTGGAGGGTATCAAGTGTATTCTCTCAGTGATAACAGAAAGATAAATGAGGAAGGAGTGGTGTTTAGATCTCATATAGATGGTAAAAAATTTATTCACTCCTGAAAATGTAATGGCCACGCAGCGGGTTATTGGAGCTGATATTATTATGGCTTTTGATGAGTGTACGCCATATCCATGTGATTATTCTTACGCTAAGGATAGCTTAGATATGACGCACAGGTGGCTGAAAAGGTGTGTTGCAAATCATCAGGAAAATGACCCTAAATATGGGTTTTCTCAAGCGCTATTTCCTATCGTACAGGGAAGCGTTTATAAGGATCTTAGGGTGAAGAGTGCTGAGTTTATAGCGGAGCAAAATATGCCAGGAAATGCTATTGGAGGTCTTTCTGTAGGAGAGCCACATGAGGAAATGTATGCCATGACCGATATCGTGTGTGATATACTTCCTGAGGATAAGCCAAGATATCTTATGGGGGTGGGAACTCCTATCAATATTTTAGAAAACATAGCTCTAGGCGTAGATATGTTTGACTGTGTGATGCCTACTAGAAATGCCAGAAATGGAATGCTGTTTACTTGGGAAGGAACCATGAATATGAAAAATAGAAAATGGGCAGATGATTTTACGCCATTAGATGTTCATGGAACGAGTTACGTAGACTCCTTTTATTCTAAGTCATACGTTAGGCATCTATTTCATGCGAATGAAATGTTAGGTAAAATGATAGCTACGGCTCATAACTTGGCTTTCTATATGGATTTAGTAAAACAAGCAAGAGAGCATATTGAGTTTGGAGATTTTTCAGACTGGAAAAATAAAGTGGTGCATAAACTTTCTGAGCGTTTATGAATGTTCTTGATAGATATATTATTAAGAAGCTTCTTAGTACTTTCTTCTTTATTATCATGGCTTTTATTATTATTTCGGTAGTAATAGATTTTTCTGATAGGGTAGATGATTTTATAGAGCATGATGCTCCTGTTATGGAAGTGTTAATTGGATATTACTTGAATTTTTGTATCCACTTTGGGAATCTCCTGAGTGGTTTGTTGATATTTTTAACCGTAGTACTCGTCTGTAGTAATATGGCTCAGCGTACGGAAGTGGTAGCCATTCTAAGCGGAGGAATTTCATTTAACCGATACTTAAGGCCGTTTTTTATAGTTGCTACTATTTTGGTGATTATTTTTCTTTTTATTTCACATATCGTTTTGCCCTCTGCCAACCAGAGGAAGCTAGAGTTTGAGAATACATATATCCGTCCGAATTTTTATATCTCTGATAAAAATGTTCATCGTGAAATTTCTCCAGGAGAAATAGTCTATTTCAAGTCTTTATCTGCCTCTAAGCAGCTGGGGTCTAAGTTTTCGATAGAGAACTGGGAAGAAGGAGAATTAAGAAAAAAAGTATTTGCTAATAAAGCTACTTATGACCCAGACAAAAAGATATGGGAGCTAAAAAAAGGACAGATAAGAAAATATCATAAAGATGGAACGCAGTCGTTCGAATATTTTGCAGAGAAAGATACGGTGCTAAATCTTACCATAAATGATTTCGGTCATAGGTCTAGCATTAGTAGTGCTATGAAATGGGATGAGTTAAATGTCTTTATTGCAGAGCTAGAAAAGAAAGGATTTTCGGATGCCTCAAAGCACCAGATAGAAAAGCACCAGCGAACGAGTATTCCTTTTAGCATTTATATTTTTGTGTTAATAGCTGCTTCTATAGCTTCTAGAAAATTAAGAGGAGGAACGGGTATTCATTTAATGTTAGCTGTCGTGATAGGTTTTGTCTATGTATTTTTCCAGAGAATAGCGAGTGTTTCTGCTACGAATGCAGGAGTAGATCCGTTAATAGCCGTCTGGATACCAAACATAATTTTCCTCGGATTGGGAATATGGGTGTACATTAAATCTCCGAAATAGAAGTCTAGTTACAGGGTGAAAATCCATTCAGAGAATCCCTCTTCCGTAAACATGTTTTTTTTAGGTTTCGTGTGGAAGACTCCAAATACTGAGCTACCACTTCCGCTTAATGAAGCGTAGTTTGCTCCAGTATTTATAAGTGTTTCTTTTATGCGTTGCAATGCTGGATACTTGCCGCTGAGCGTTTTCTCGAAATCGTTTATCCAGTTTTCCTGCCAGTCATTTTCCGTAATACTCCAATCGATGTTACTCTGAGTAGTTTCAGACAAGTTTAATCCACCATAGGCTTCTGCAGTGCTAATATGAATATTGGGGTTTACGAGAAGGACGTACTTTCCTTTTAAATTAAAGTCAATAGGAGTTATGATCTCTCCTCTTCCCTTAATTAAGGCAGAGCCCTGTGTGCAAAAAAAAGGGCAGTCGCTGCCTAGCTCAGCAGATAGTTGAACTAGCTCTTTGTTAGTTATCTTAAGGTTCTCAAGTTCGTTTACTCCTTTTAAAACTGCCACAGCATCAGAGCTTCCTCCTCCCAGTCCTGCTCCGATAGGTATGTTTTTAAGCAAGTGAATATCATAGGAAGAGATGGCATATCCTCTTTCTCTAAGAAGTCTTAAAGCTTGAATACATAGGTTTTCATCTGGGTCTCCCGGGATTTCAGTATTATATGCCTGAAACGAATCTGTGCTAGAGGGAATAAGTTCTATGAAATCATATAGAGGTATTTCAGCGAAAATACTTTCAAGTTCATGAAAACCATCAGCTCTTTTACCTTTTATATGAAGGCCGAAGTTGATTTTAGCTGGAGCTCTGTAAATCATTTGTCTAGTCTAGGTAGCCAAATCTTTTTAGCTTCTTGGCGTCATCTCTCCAGTCCTTATCTACCTTAACGAATAATTGTAAAAAGACTTTTTTATCTATAAATCGTTCTATATCTCGCCTAGCTTCAGTTCCTACTCTTTTTAGTGCTATCCCACCTTTGCCAATGATGATTCCCTTTTGACTTTCTCTCATTACGTAAATAAGAGCTCTAATGCGCACTATTTTTTCCTCTACGACATATTCCTCCACCTCTACTTCAGATGAATATGGAATTTCCTGCTTGTAGTGAGTCATGATTTTTTCTCGAATAATCTCACTTACGAAAAAACGCATCGGTTTATCGGTCAGTTCATCTTTTGGGAAGTAAGGAGGAGACTCAGGAACTAGCGAGATTATTTTTTTCATAACCATGTCTACATTGAACTTGTGCAATGCAGAGATAGGAACTATTGTAGCATTAGGTAGCTTTTCTTTCCAAGCGTCCAGCTTAAGTTGAATTTCAGCTTGGTCGGTCATGTCTACCTTGTTCAGCACGAGAATAGTAGGAATGTCTATTTTAGTAAGCTTTTCAGCTAAAATATGCTGATTTTCAGGTTTTTCATTTATTTCCACTACGAAGAGAAAAACGTCAGCATCCTGAAAAGCACTCTTCACGAAGTTATTCATTCCTTCATGAAGCTTGTATTTGGCGTCTACCACTCCAGGAGTATCAGAAAACACTAACTGATAATCATCATCATTCACTATACCCATAATTCTATGGCGAGTGGTCTGAGCTTTAGCATTTATAATGCTCAGTTTGGTTCCTACTAATTGATTCATTAGTGTAGATTTCCCTACATTAGGTTTACCAATAATATTTATAAATCCAGCTTTGTGATTCATGAGTAATTTACTTAGGTGCAAAGATAATGGAATCCTGTTTGGTTTAGATTATTCAAAAACAAAAAAGGCTCAGGAAATAATCCTGAGCCTTTAACTCTTAGTAGCGAGGGCAGGACTCGAACCTACGACCTTCGGGTTATGAGCCCGACGAGCTACCAACTGCTCCACCTCGCAATGTTTACAAAACAACCCTAACACCTGAGTGCTAGATTTATTTTGGACTGCAAATATATGAAGTTTTAACTCCTAGTGCTTAATTGATAGAGTTATTTTCGGGATTAAATGAGTAGCTTGCATAGGCTAGTCTTAAGCGGTTGCTGTTTAGCTATTTGTGGTGAGTTTAGCGGTTAAGTGCTTTGTTTCTTGTCTTCTGTTGTTGCTGGTTTCAGGACTGTTTTCTCAGATGTTTGTTGCGTCATTAATTATTGTCGCACAGACAGCTAGATAAGTAATGACTTTAGTACTGTTCTGTCATAGAGAGCCACAATAAAACTTCTAACTTTTCATAAATAGTTTTCATATGGAAACAATTTCAGACTCTATATCTCTTGTTTTCTCTGATTTATTGATTTGATCTTAACAGTTAGTTAATATACCTTTGACTTTCAGGATTGCTAAATATTGAGCTTTAACTCGATTTTGTGGTAAGCCGCTTGCTGGAGTTACTTTTTTTCTAATCAATTAATTTAATCGGTCATTTTATTCCTTGCAGTTAATCAATTAATAGTTGAACTTAGCTTTAGCCCAAATATGCTTTCTAATGCCACTTAATTCCGTTTTTTCCTGGTTTATGAAAAAAAGAGTTCATCAAATAGAGCTCTTTAAGAAATACCCATTGGAGGTTCAGGAGGAGTTGATGAAGGATTTGTGCAGAATGGCTCAGCATACAGAGTTTGGTCTCATGTATGACTTCAGTTCTATTAAGAGTGCTAGCCAGTTTAAAGAGCGCGTTCCTATTAGAACATATGAAGATTTTGAGCCATACATCTCTCGTCTTAGAGAGGGGGAACAAAACCTTCTATGGCCTACGAAGCAAAAATGGTTTGCTAAATCTTCAGGCACCACAAGTGGAGAGAGTAAGTATATCCCAGTAACTTTAGATTCCTTAAAAGAGTGTCATTATAAAGGTGGTAAAGATTTATTATCAATTTACTATAAAAACAATCCAAATACTCAACTTTTCAAAGGGAAACATTTAATAGTTGGGGGCAACGAAAACAAATTCTCTGGGAATACTAAAACAGTTGAAGGAGACTTATCAGCTATTATAATGAAAAATTTGCCTTGGTGGTGTGAGTGGAGACGCTCCCCAAAAAAAATAAAACTTCTACTAAGCCAGAACTGGGAAGAAAAACTAAAATATGTAGTTAAGAATTCTCCTAAAGACGATGTTCAAATAATTGCTGGTGCTCCTTCTTGGGTGTTAGTAATAATGAATGAAATTATTAAAGAAAAAAAATGTAGCAACGGATGTTTGGCCGAATCTAGAATTGTTTTTACATGGAGGCGTTAGTTTTTCACCGTACCGTAAACAGTTTGAAAGTCTTATTGATTCTTCGAAGATGAATTATTTGGAGACCTATAATGCTTCAGAGGGCTTTTTCGGGATTCAAGACAGATTAGGAGAGAAAGACATGCTTTTAATGTTAGATTATGGGATTTATTATGAGTTCATCCCTTTGGCAAATGTGAATGATGACCAGCCTAAAACGCTAAGTTTAAACGAGGTGACTTTGGGAGAGGTTTATGCATTGGTAATTTCCACTAATGCTGGGTTATGGCGTTATCAATTAGGAGATTCTGTAATGTTTACCTCAATTGATCCTTATCGATTAAGAATAACCGGTAGAACAAAACATTTTATGAATGCTTTTGGAGAGGAGGTTGTAATTGATAATGCAGTAGCTGCTTTAGAGGTAGCATGCGCTGAGACTTCGGCTACGATTTCAGATTTCACAGCTGGTCCAGTCTATATTGGTCAGACAAATAAGGGCAGGCATGAGTGGTTTATTGAGTTCCAGGAAGCACCGAGTGATATAGATAAATTTCGAGTTGTTTTGGATCAGGCGTTGCAACGCGAGAATACAGATTACCAATCTAAGCGGGCATATAATTTAGCATTAGAAGAACCACTTATAAGAATTCTGCCCAAAGGAACGTTTTACAAATGGATGAAGAAAAGAGGGAAGTTAGGAGGTCAAAACAAAGTCCCTAGGTTGTCTAACAACAGGGAATACCTAGATGAAATTAATTCTCTTATCGAAACAGGCTATTTGGCCGAAGAATTACATTAAATATAACATGACTATTTTTTTATATTATCTATTCCAATTTATTCTTCTCTGGCAGACACCATGTGAGTTGGAAGGGAATGTCGCATTAGATGAGTTCCAAAATGTTTATATATACGATGACACGTCTCTTTTAAGCTACAATAAGGCGGGTGTAAATCATTTTTCCTACAGTAACTTAAGGAAGGGAGAGATAACTTCAGTGGATGTCACAAATCCTCTGAGAATAGTCGTTTATTATGGTGAAAACAATGAGGTTGTTTTTTTAGATAACACTCTTTCGGAACAAAATCAAGGATTAAGTTTTAATGACTTATCTCTATACGATGTTTCTTTGGTATGTTCCTCTTTTCAGAATCACCTGTGGCTCTATAGGTCAGCTGAACAAAAGTTGGTTAGGATAAATAGAAATGGGGAAGTACAGAATGAAACTGCTAGTTTGGCTCTTTGGACTGAAGGAGATCTCGGTGAATTTGTTTTGCTCAAGGAGTCAGGTAATTTTCTTTATTTGGTTTCGTCTGAAGAAGAGGTTCTTGTCTTTGATCAGTATGGCACTTTTCGAAAAAAAATATTGATTTTCGTAGTAAGATTCACTTCTCAGAATCAAAAATTATTTATTTAAATGAGAAGGATGTTTACGCCATAGATGCCGAGGTTTATACTGAGCCTGTTTTGCTTTATTCGTTTGAGGATGAGATGATAGTCGGGAATTTTTATAATACAGAGCCTTCTGCGATATTTAGCCAAGGATTATTGAGCTTAAGTGAGGTCTCGAATTAGGCTTTTAGTGGAAAAGTTTTTCTAATAATCCCCTGATTTTTTTTGTATTTTCACTTCTTTTATATTTTAGTAAAAAATTAGAATATGCATATAGCTATTGCTGGAAATATTGGTTCGGGAAAAACAACACTTACAACTCTTTTATCAAAACACTACAAATGGAAAGCCCATTATGAAGATGTTGAGAATAATCCTTATTTAAATGATTTTTATAAAGATATGCAAAGGTGGTCATTTAATCTACAAGTATATTTTTTGAATAGTAGATTTAGACAAATAGTTGATATTAAAAAAAGTGGCCAAAAATATATTCAGGATAGAACAATTTATGAAGATGCATATATTTTTGCTCCTAACTTACATTCAATGGGCTTAATGAGCTCAAGAGATTTTGATAACTATAAAGAAATCTTTAATCTAATGGATGATTTTATAGAGGGGCCTGACTTACTTATATACCTAAGGGCAAGTGTATCAACTTTAGTAGAGCAAATTCAAAAAAGAGGTAGAGAATATGAGAATAGTATAAGAATAGATTATTTAACGAGACTAAATGAGCGGTATGAGGCTTGGATTAGCACGTATGATAAAGGGAAGCTTCTAATAATAGATGTTGATGATAATTACTTCAATGATGACGCAGGAGACCTGAATAACATCATAACGAAAGTTGATGCAGAGCTTCATGGTTTATTTGAACAGCAAGAAGTCTAGAGAAAAGATTAAGACAAAAAAAACCATCTCAAATGAGATGGTTTTTTTTATGTCTATGTTTTTTTATACTACTTAGCCACTATAGTTATTTGCAGTAGTACTTCATCTTTAATGACCTTATCTCCAAGTGCGTCAAAGAATTTCCCTGAATTGTATTTGATGCCATAATCAGTTCTGTCAAATTTAAGGGCTCCAGCTACAGATACATTACCTTCAATGTTTTTAGGTACAGTAACTACTTTTAGTTGGTTTGCTTATTCCTTTAAGGATTAGGTCCCCAGACACTGTGAAATTAGTTTGAGCTCCAGTCGCAGATGACATAAGTTCAGAACTCGTGATGTTAAAGCTAGCCTCTGGATGATTAGCTACGCCAAAGAAATCATCATCCATTAGATGACCAACTAGATCACTGTTAGACTTTTGATCTTCGATATCAGTAACAGTAATAGAACTCATGTCCATTACTATATTTCCACCAGAAATTAATCCTTTTTCGTCCATTGTAAAATCTCCGGATTTGATGAAGATATTTCCGGAGTGACCTCCAGCCAATTTTCTGCCAGCCCATTTGATTTTACTTTTAGCAGTTTCTACCGCATAAGTTCCTTGCTTAGGCGCTTTAGGTAAACTGCTTATGTTAATTTTATCCGCATCAAATCCCATAGACGTTGCAGCACACTTAGTAATTTCATGCATAAACTCTTCGTCAGCAGTTGATTTTTCTGTACACTTCTTAAGCCCCTCTGGAGACTTTCCTTTTGACTTCATTAGCTCATAACAGTCACATGCTGAATATTCTTTGGGAGAACTAGAGCAGCTAGCTAAAAGAATAACTATCGCTCCTATGTGAAATATGTTTTTTAACATCTTTAGTTTATTTCTTCGTTAACGGATAGTTCGAATTTATTCTTAGAATCATCTACATCCTGTCCATGGTTTTCTAAGGAATGACCGCCTAACATAGGAGCGATAACTAATCCTATAAGACAAGTAAGCTTGATGAGAATGTTCATAGAAGGACCAGAAGTATCTTTGAATGGATCTCCAACTGTATCTCCAGTTACTGCAGCTTTATGTGCGTCAGAACCTTTATATGTCATTACTCCGTTAATCTCTACACCAGCTTCGAAAGACTTCTTAGCGTTATCCCAAGCGCCTCCAGCATTGTTTTGGAAAATCGCCCATAGTACACCTGAAACAGTAACGCCTGCCATATAGCCACCTAGCATTTCGGCCACCAACATGTTATTATCTTGATAAACTAATTTACCTACTAAGACTACAGCTATTGGGAAACCTATAGTTAAAAGACCAGGTAGCATCATTTCTTTTAAAGATGCTTTTGTAGAAATAGCCACACATTTATCGTACTCTGGTTTTCCAGTTCCTTCCATTATTCCTGGAATTTCTTTAAACTGTCTTACTACTTCATTTACCATTTCCATTGCTGCTTTACCTACGGCATTCATAGCTAATGCAGAGAATACAACTGGTACCATACCACCTACAAATAACATTGCTAATACTGGTGCTTTAAATATGTTAATTCCATCTATTCCTGTGAACGTAACGTATGCTGCGAACAATGCTAAAGAAGTTAGCGCTGCTGATGCGATAGCAAAACCTTTACCGGTTGCAGCAGTTGTATTACCAACAGCATCTAAAATATCAGTTCTTTCTCTAACGATAGGGTCTTGTTCGCTCATTTCGGCAATACCACCAGCATTGTCAGCAATTGGTCCAAAAGCATCAATCGCTAATTGCATAGCTGTTGTTGCCATCATGGCAGAAGCGGCTAAAGCAACACCATAAAATCCAGCCAAGGCATAAGAAGCCCAAATAGCAGCAGCAAATAATAAAACTGAAGAAAACGTAGAAATCATACCAGTAGCTAAACCAGCAATTATATTTGTTCCAGCTCCAGTACTTGATTGTTGTACGATTTTTAAAATTGGTTTTGAACCTAAACCAGTGTAGTATTCAGTAAATGCTGAGATTCCAGCTCCTACCACTAAACCAACTAAACAAGCATAGAAAACTCTCATTGATGAAATCTCTTGAATACCTTCTCCGAAGAAATCCATTTGCATTGTTGCTGGAAGCATCCATGTTACTAAACCGTAACATGCGACAGCGACCATTGCAATAGATGCCCAATTTCCGATGTTTAATGCTTTTTGTACATCCTTTTCTTTCGCATCGTTAGATGAGATCTTAACTAATAAAGTTCCGATAAGAGAAATGATAATTCCTACACCTGCTATAGACATTGGTAAAAGGATGGGGCCAATTCCGCCAAAAGCATCTTGAATTGATCCACCCATATCCTTAATAACATAGTTTCCTAAAACCATTGCAGCTAAAACGGTAGCTACATATGAGCCAAATAAATCAGCTCCCATACCTGCTACATCTCCTACATTGTCACCTACATTGTCAGCAATTGTTGCTGGGTTTCTTGGGTCGTCTTCAGGAATGTCAGCTTGAACTTTGCCCGCTAAATCAGCACCAACATCAGCGGCTTTGGTATAAATACCACCACCAACTCTCGCAAATAAAGCAATAGACTCAGCACCTAATGAGAAACCAGCCAATGCTTCTAAAACAACAGTCATATCGCTGGTGTTAGTCCAAACACCGCCCATGAACAGGTGAAAGAATAAAATAAAGAAAAGGGTTAAACCTAAGACAGCTAAACCAGCTACTCCTAATCCCATAACAGTTCCGCCACCAAAAGATACTTTTAATGCATTTGGTAAACTCGTTTTTGCAGCTTGAGTTGTTCTAACATTTGTTTTGGTCGCAATTTTCATTCCCATGTTTCCTGCAAAAGCAGAGAAGATAGCTCCAATAATAAAAGCGACTACAATTAAATAAGTGCTATTCATATAAAACGCAATACCAGCTAAAACAAGACTTGCTCCAATAACGAAAAATGTTAATAGTCGATATTCTGCTTTTAAGAATGCGAGCGCACCTTCATAGATGTGATCAGAAATCTCTTTCATTTTACCGTCACCGGCATCTTGTTTCATAACCCAAGATTTTTTAGTTACCATGTAAAGCAATCCAAGGATAGCCATTACTATTGGCATATAAATCATATACGCTTCCATATTATTATTTTGTGTTTATTCGTGTTTAAAAAAGGTGCGCAAAAATAAGGTATCACGCGCACTTAGGCAACCCATTAAAGATAGGTTGATTATTACTGAGTTAATGAATCAAAAAAAACAGGATTCTCTTTAATTTAACTTTGCTCAATATTTTCTATGCTTTCTTAAGATACATAGCCTCTTTAGCGGCCTTTACTATTTTAGAAACATCAGGAAGTGCTTCAGCTATAAGTGTAGTAGCGAACGGGAAAGGGGTGTCGCTCTGGGTTAATCTCTGGATAGGAGCATCTAAATAATCAAATGCATTTCTTTGAACTCTATAAGCTACCTCGCTGCATACAGATCCTACAGGGAAGCTTTCTTCTACGATAATCAGTCGGTTTGTTTTCTTCACAGACTTAATTATAGTATCTATATCTAATGGGCGAATAGTTCTTAGGTCAATAACCTCAGCACTGATTCCTTCCTTAGCTAGCTCTTCAGCAGCTTTATTGCAGTCCTTCATTATTTTTCCGAAAGAAACTATAGTAATATCAGTTCCCTCTTTAACCACATCAGCTACTCCTATAGGAATTAGATATTCCCCTTCAGGAACCATTCCTTTATCTCCATACATTTTTTCAGATTCCATTATAAGAACAGGGTCATTATCTCTAATTGCAGCTTTCAATAAACCTTTCATATCCGCAGGGTTACTCGGAGTAATTACTTTTAATCCGGGAATATGAGAGTACATAGGCTCGAAACTCTGAGAGTGCGTAGCTGCTAGTTGACCTGCTTGGGCATTAGCCCCTCTAAACACGATTGGAACATTGAACTGTCCGCCAGACATCTGAAGCATTTTAGCGGCAGAGTTAATAATTTGGTCTGAGGCTAGAAGGGCAAAATTCCAAGTCATGAATTCTACTATTGGTCTTAACCCATTCATGGCAGCACCAACTGCTATCCCACTAAATCCAAGCTCTGCTATAGGTGTGTCTATAACTCTTCTAGCACCGAATTCGTCTAGCATTCCTTTGCTAGCCTTGTAAGCACCGTTATATTCGGCTACTTCTTCTCCCATAAGAAAGACTCTTTCGTCTCTTCTCATTTCTTCTGACATAGCTTCTGCTATAGCTTCTCTGAATTGGATTTCTTTCATCGTCTTAAATTTCGAGCGTCAAAAATAGTAATATTTCTCACCATTGCAACGCCCTTTTTTATCACTATATGGTTAAGTGTAATATATACACTTAAGCCGAATTTATCAGGCACTTTTTTAGAAAAAAAGAGTAAATTTTCAGCTAGTATTTTGTTGTAAAGCCAAGTATTATTTCCTTGATTTTATTTAAGTTTGTATAATTAAATCACAATTAAATTTTAAGAAATGAATATATTAGTTTGTATTAGCAGTGTTCCAGATACAACATCAAAAATAAATTTTACAGAGGAGGAACGAAGTTCGATGAGAATGGTGTTCAATTTATAGTTAACCCTTATGATGAGTGGTATGCTCTTGTTAGAGCGTTAGAATTAAAAGAAGCTATAGGTGGAAAAGTCACGGTCATTTCGGTAGGAGATGCTAGCAATGATCCTATTATTAGAAAATCTTTAGCCATTGGAGCTGATGAGGCTGTAAGAGTAGATGCGGCCGATACAGATGCTTTATTTGTAGCGCAGCAAATAGCGAATTATGCTAAAGAGAATGGCTATAATATTATTTTAACTGGAAAAGAGACCATCAATTACAATGGAGGACAGTTAGGAGGTATGATAGCAGAATTAGTTGGCTTACCCTATGTGGCCATGGCCACTAAGTTAGATTTAGATGGAGATACAGCTACCATAGAAAGAGATATACAAGGGGGGTCCGAAGTGTTAGAAGTCAATGGAGGGTTTGTTTTAAGCGCTGCTAAAGGAATGGCGGAGCAACGAATTCCGAATATGAGAGGGATTATGGCTGCGAGGTCTAAGCCACTTAACGTGATACCTCCTTCTGGAGGAGAGTCGCATACTTCTGTAGTTAATTATGAGCTTCCTCCTGCTAAAGCAGAGTGCAAGTACATAGATGCTGAAAACGCAGGAGAATTAATCGCTTTATTACATAGTGAAGCTAAAGTTATCTAACCCTTAAAAGAGAAAGAAAATGTCAATAGTAGTTTTTGTATCAAACACAAAAGGAAAAATAAATAAAGCAGGGTTAGAGGCTATTTGCTACGCGGCAGATATGGCTAAAACCTCTGGAGATTCAGTAACGGCTATAACTGCAGGTTCTGTAGAAGGAGACGGTGGAGCTGGAGCTTATGGAGCTTCTAAATTATTAGTAGGAGCTTCTGTTAATCATTCTGATAGTACTCAGGTTACCAATATGGTAAACGCAGTAATTTCTGATGAAGGTGCTAGCATGATAGTTACTAGTCATGACAATGACGGTAAACAAGTGGCTCCTAGATTAGCCGCTAGATTAAACTGTGGAATAGTAACAGGAGTAACAGGTTTACCCGATACTTCAGCTGGATTTACAGTAAAGAAAAACGTATTCTCTGGAAAAGCTATAGCTCAGGTGAGTATTACTTCTGATAAAAAAATATTAGCCATTCTTCCAAACTCTCATGGTCTCCATGAACATGGAGGTTCTGCAGAGGTTTCTGCATGGTCTGGTGATGCTGGTGCTGCTTCTGTAACTGTGAAAGAAGTGAAAGTAGAGGAATCTAATGTAGTTCCGCTTCCAGAAGCAGAATTAGTAGTTAGCGCAGGGAGAGGAATGAAAGGACCGGAGAATTGGGGGATGATAGAAGAGTTAGCTACTGAATTAGGCGCTACCACTGCTTGCTCTAGACCAGTTTCAGATATAGGTTGGAGACCACACCATGAGCACGTAGGTCAAACTGGTGTAGCTATAAGACCTAATTTATATATCGCTATTGGAATTAGCGGTGCTATCCAGCATTTGGCCGGTGTAAATGGTTCTAAAAAAATAGTAGTCGTAAACACGGATTCAGAAGCTCCTTTCTTTAAGGCTGCTGATTACGGAATCGTAGGAGATGCATTTGAAGTAGTTCCTAAACTAATAGCTGCTGCTAAGGCTTTTAACGCATCTAAATGATTTGAGAATAATCTGACAGTGCTGCTGTTAGTTTAGCTCATTCGAAATATTTACTTTTACAGAGTGAAAAACGGGAGACCACACAGTCTTCCGTTTTTTTTCTACATATGGATAAAATAGAGTTAGAGATATCTGATATAGCGCCTAGCGGCTCCACTAGTGGGGCTTATGCTCTAGTGCTAAAGCAAATAGACGGTCATAAAAAGCTTCCTATTGTGATAGGAGGGCATGAAGCTCAGGCTATAGCTATAGAGTTGGAAAAAATGACTCCGAGCAGACCGCTCACGCATGATTTATTTAAAAGCTTTTCTACAGCATTTACCATAGATATAGAGGAAATAATCATTTACAATCTTATCGAAGGAATCTTTTTTGCTAAAATAATAGCTGTACAAGATGGCCGTAAAGCAGAGATAGATGCCAGAACCAGTGATGCTGTGGCAGTAGCGGTGAGGTTTGAATGCCCTATTTACTGTTATGACTTCATTTTGGACTCTGCGGGAATAGATGCTGAAGGAGAAGATGGAGCGTTTAATGAGGACGATTTAGTGGCTTCAGAAACTAAAATGGTAGAAGAAAGCACAGAGGCTTTATCAGTAGTAGAATTAGAAGCACAGTTAAATCAAGCTTTGGAAGATGAAGATTATGAAAAAGCTACCATTCTTAGAGACGAGATCAATAAGCGAACTGGAGAAAGCTAATTTCTTGGGTCTTTTTTTTGATTGATTAATCCCCCAAATCCCTTCACTTTTCCACATACCGGTTGAATAGTCCACAAGTTAAACACTTTACCACCCTTCTTTTATATCTTCGGCGCACCCAAACCAAGGGAGTCACATGAGCATACTTAGAGGGTTTATCGGAATAGCCGTTATAATAGGCATAGCCTTCTTGTTTTCAAGCAACAAGAAGAAAATTAATTGGAGACAAGTTGGTGTTGGACTGCTCATTCAGTTGGTTTTTGCTTTCTTGATTTTAAATGATAAGCTCAACGAGTACATTCCTGTAGGGCTGTTTTTCGAATTTATAGGCAGAATATTTACAAAAGTTATAGGCTTCACTCAGGAAGGGACTAACTTCTTGTTCGCTAGTTTTGGAGGTGGAGAAATAGAATCTCCTTTATTAAACTTCGCTATCATCATTCTTCCTACTGTAATATTCTTCTCAGCGCTAACTAGCTTGTTTTACTACTGGGGAATACTTCAGAAAGTAGTATGGGCTTTTGCTTGGATAATGAAACGATTAATGAAGTTATCTGGAGCAGAGAGTTTAGCAGCTGCAGGAAATATTTTCTTAGGCCAAACAGAAGCGCCTCTTTTAGTAAAGCCCTATTTGGATAAAATGACCAAGTCGGAGGTTATGTCGCTTATGACTGGTGGCATGGCCACTATAGCTGGAGGAGTTTTGGCGGCATACATAGGATATTTAGGAGGTGGAGATGAAGCGGAAACTATCCGTTTTGCCAAGCATTTATTAGCCGCGTCTATCATGTCTGCTCCAGCAGCCATAGTAGCCGCTAAAATATTAGTTCCAGAAACGGAAGAGTTCAATCAAGAGCTTAAAATTTCAAACGAAAAAATCGGAAGTAACGCATTGGAAGCAATATCTAATGGTACCTCGGATGGATTAAGGTTAGCGGTGAATGTAGGTGCCATGCTATTGGTTTTTACCGCTTTAATGGCATTTGGGAATGCTGCTCTTATGAAAGTTGGCCACATCACCAATTTAAATGGACTTATAGCTGAAAACACACCTTATGCTGGGTTGTCTTTTGATATGCTGCTAGGTTATGTTGGAGCTCCTATCGTATGGCTAATCGGAGTTTGTCAGGAAGATATGCTTCTCGTTGGTCAGCTTTTAGGCGAGAAAACCATTCTAAATGAATTTGTAGCGTATGGTACACTTGGTGGGATGAAAACCTCAGGTGTATTTACCGAAGATAAGTCCATAGTAATGGCTACTTATATTCTTTGTGGATTTGCTAACTTCGCATCTATCGGAATTCAAATTGGAGGAATTGGAGCATTAGCGCCTACCAGAAAGGGGCTTTTAAGTAAACTCGGTTTCAAGGCATTAATTGGAGGAACGTTAGCGTGTCTGTTTACAGCAGCTATAGTGGGAATGTTTTATTAAGAGATACTAATTTTGCGTTGCTACGCATAATAAAAAAACACATGGCTGAAGTAGGAATAATAATGGGAAGTAAGTCGGACCTGCCAGTAATGCAGAAGGCAGCTGATATTCTTAAAGAACTGGGAATTACGTATGAAATAACTGTAGTTTCTGCTCATAGAACTCCGCACAGAATGGTGAAGTATGCCGAGGAAGCGGCTGATAGAGGAATAAAAACAATTATCGCAGGGGCTGGAGGTGCAGCACATTTTCCAGGTATGATTGCGGCAACAAGCCCACTTCCAGTAATTGGTGTTCCTGTAAAGTCTAGTAATTCTATAGATGGATGGGATAGTATTCTTTCTATTCTTCAGATGCCAGGAGGAGTTCCTGTGGCTACTGTAGCACTAGATGGAGCGAAAAATGCAGGGATTTTAGCTGCACAGATTATAGGAGTAGCTGACCAAAAAGTAAGAGATAGAATTAAACTATACAAAGCATATTTAGCTGATCAAGTGATTGATATGGTGAAAGAAGTGGAAGAGGGTAATAAATAGATATTGAGCGGAGCAACTAAAGAGAACATGACAAAAACATTTTATCCAAAAGAACTTCCAGTAGGAAAAGTACATGGATTACTCTCAGGAGCTATTGGCCCTCGGCCTATCGCTTTTGCTAGTACCTTAGATGAAGAAGGTCGCCCAAACCTTTCTCCGTTTAGTTTTTTTAATGTTTTTAGTGCTAATCCTCCTATTCTAATATTCTCTCCAGCCAGAAGAGGAAGAGATAACACGACTAAGCATACTTATGAGAATGTGAAAAAGATAGCTGAGGTAGTTATTAATGTGGTGAATTATGATATGCTTCATCAGATGTCACTCTCCAGCACAGAGTATCCGAAAGGGACTAATGAATTTGAAAAAGCCGGCTTCACCCAAGAGGCTTCTGAGAAAGTAAGACCGTTTAGAGTAAAAGAAGCACCGGTACAGATGGAGTGTGTGGTGAAAGAAGTGATCGAATTAGGAGCAGAAGGCGGAGCAGGAAATTTGGTGATTTGTGAGGTGGTAGCCATTCATGTAGATGAATCGGTGATGGATGAAGACGGAAAAATAAACCAGCATAAAATAGATTTAGTAGGAAGATGTGGAGGCAACTGGTACACTAGAGCGTCTGGAGATGCTATATTTGAAGTAGCTAAACCTATTAGGACAATGGGAATAGGAGTAGATGCATTACCAATATCAATTAGAAAGAGTAAGTTTCTCACAGGCAATGATTTAGGGAAATTAGGGAACGTAGAATCACTGCCGAACGAAACAGATGTAAACGACTTTAAGCTGATAGAATTATCAGAATTATTTATAGAATTAGAAGATCATCAGCCAGAACTAGAGCAGAAGCTTCATGAAATGGCACATGATTTTTTAGAGCAAGACCAAATAGAAGAAGCGTGGAAAACGCTTCTGACTTTTAATAACGGATAGAATTAATTTACAATAGAATAAACAATACAATGGAATTAACAGGAAAGTTAAAAGTGAAAATGGACGAACAAAAGTTCGACAGTGGATTTTTCAAAAGAGAATTCGTAGTTACTACTCAAGAGCAGTATCCTCAAGATGTTAAATTTGAATTATTCAAAGAAAAGTGTGAAATGATAGCCAACGTAAACGATGGCGACATGATTAAAGTTCTTTTCGATATCAGAGGAAACGAGTATAACGGAAAATACTATAACAACTTAGTAGCTTGGAAAGTAGAAGGAGCTGTAGCCGGAGCTGGAGCACCCCAAGGAGAAATGCCGCCTGCACCTATGGCAGCTGCTGCACCTATCGATTTAAGCTCTGAGGAAGAAGATGATTTACCATTCTAAGGAATGAGTTTAAGCGGTCTTTCAGATGGATTTGCACGGGTTTTTAAAAAACTCTTGCCCTCACCGTTTGGTATAGCCGTAAGTCTAACCCTATTTGTATTTCTGGTGGCTTTGTGCTTCCTGAAGCCACCAGAAATATCTTTTTTAAGCCATGCTGAAAGCCTGGCGTTTTCTTGGCAAGAAGGATTATTCAAGAGTAATCTGCTCACCTTCGCCTTTCAGATGGCATTTATGCTGGTTTTGGGTCATGCCCTAGCCTTGACCAAACCATTCAGCCAAGCCATCGATTTATTGACCTCCATTTTTTGCAAGAATACTGCTCTCGCAGCATTTGGAGTAACACTTTTAACAGTCACGGTAGCCCTGTTTAATTGGGGTTTAGGCCTGATTTTCGGTGCTATTTTCGCACGTAAAGTAGGAGAATACGCGTTGCAACGCAAGATTCCTCTCAACTACCCATTAATAGGAGCAGCCGGTTATTCAGGACTCATGGTCTGGCACGGAGGGTTTAGTGGAAGCAGCCTTTCTAAAATAGCAGAACCAGGAGAATTACTAAGCAAAGCCCAGGGCCTATCTGCAGACAAATTAGACTTAGTTCCAGAAGCGATTACGTATGATGAAACGGTATTCAGTTCTATGAATATCAGTATTAGTTGGGCACTAATCTTAATTCTACCAGCAGTAATGTACTGGCTCGGAAAAAGAAAACCATCCGAAAAAACGGTAAGAAATTTAACTCCAGCTGCAGAAACCACCATTGTGTCTAAAGTCTTAGGAGCAGAAAGAATGGACCATTTGAGCTGGGTAGGAATAGGATTTGGATTACTGATGCTTCTAGTGGCTTCAGTAGTAGCGTGGAATGCTGATGGTGGAATAACTGGATGGAAATTTATAAACCCCAACTGGATAAACCTGGTGCTGTTTGGGCTGGCTTTGACACTTCATCAAAATTTCTATAACTTCTTAATGGCTATTGACAAAGCTATAAGAGGTGCATCAGGAATTCTCATACAATTTCCTTTATATTTTGGAATTATGGGTATTATGAAATATTCAGGAATGATAGAAATCATGTCAGATTTTTTTATTGAAATTTCCACTAAACAAACATTTCCTATTCTAACATTTTTAAGTGCTGGAATAGTAAATATTTTTGTTCCAAGCGGTGGAGGGCAATGGGCCGTACAAGGACCAATAATAGTAGAATCAGCGATAAAAATTGGAGTCTCCATTAAACAAAAGCATCCTAGCCATGGCTTACGGTGACCAGCTCACCAATATGCTCCAGCCTTTTTGGGCGCTGCCTTTATTAGGAATTACTGGGTTAAAGGCTAAGGAGATATTGCCATATACGCTTGTACTAATGTTGGTAGGAGCGGTTATTTTTATGGTGGGGTTGATGTTTTTTTAGATGGCAAAAACTGAGTGCCTAATTCAATCAATTTTCGGACTTCGATTTCCGGGTGTTATCCATTTTTATAATTGACTAATGCGGTGTTTTGTAACTGTTCCGATTCTCCTTTTATCCTTATTCCACCAAACTCCTCACATCCCACTGTTCTCCATATCCGAACTCTCATCTATGCCAGATCCAGTAACTAATAATCCTGTAGCTTATGCTATGTGCGGTTCTAGAGAATGGTAAAATATCTTCAGCTAAATTCATTAGCGAATAATTGAATTTACCGAATTCTCAGAGAGTCCAGCCGAATTCTAAATAAGGCTTACCACATGCTATAAAACCCCATTTAACGTGACTTAAAGAGTGATTTTAGAGGAAAATTAACCACGTTTATTAATTAAATCTTTAAGTCATGAACAAATTCAATATTTTATGGAAAGCGATTCTCTCCGTTTTTTTCGTCTGTTTCATGCAGACTTATGTCGCAAGCGCAAGCCCCCCTGCGACACTTCCAGTAGGATCTGGATCTTATTACCACGCTTTCAGCTTCAGGGCCTGGGTTTTGCGAGTATGATTTATCACTTGATGCAGATGACGCCTATAGAAGAAGGTGTTTATTGCGCTGATTGGTTTTATGGAGGCTCATTTCATAGGTTCTGGTCCATTGACTACAAACCAGTACTTATAGAGTGTGATGGAGAACCTTTAGAGTTGTGCAGGAAGTGCCGACATGCTGTGCTGAACCAGCTTGGCAGCAAATGAAGTCTGTGCAAACCTGATTACAGCAGAGTGCTGTGCACAGATCCTTGTGATCCATTAACAATAGCACCAGTTCTTATTAATGTAACTACTCCAAATGTTCCTTGTGAGCTTCGTCTAGAAATCAGTGGAGCTTCATCTTATTGTAAGGAGTGGACTTTAGACGGTGTTTTATTTTCATCTGGTGTAGATGAGAACTCCTTTGTTTTAACAGGATGCGAAGAAAATGGAATTCACGATATATGTGTCCGTGTTTTTTGTTGTGATACAGGAGAAACTGTATGGGAGTTTTGCAATTCGTATGTGTTAGCGTGTGAGCCTTGTCCTTGCGATCTCTCCAACAGAATTTCAGATAGTATCTAGTATAGATGCAGATAACTGTGATTATACATTTGAAATAGATCCAGCCTTAGTTTCATCAGCAGATTACTGTGTTACATGGAGTTTAGATGGAGGACCATTTGTAAGTGATTTAACGCCAGGAGACATCACATTGTCATTTGATTGTGAAGATAATGGAGGACATTATATATGTGCTAGAATCTTCTGTTGTGATAATCCTGATGTGTTCATCGAGAGCTGTAGAGATTTCGAAGTAGCATGTGACTGCATTTGTGAACCTATTATAGATCTTACTCTGAACACAAGTTTAGTTTCTCAGGATTGTGATTATATGTTTGATGCTGACTTCACATTTTCTTCAGGAACAAATCCGGTAGACTATTGTTACCAATGGTCATTAGATGGAGATTAATATTGGTGGTAATTCGAATACTATTCCTTATCACATGGGTTGTGAAGACAATGGTCCACACATTTTATGTCTCGATATTGTCTGCTGCGATACAGGAGAACTTTTAGGACAGGAGTGTATCGATTTCATTTCTAATGTGATTGTCCGTGTCTTCCAATAAATGGAGTAGTTATAGCAGCTGCTGAAACTACTGTAGAATGTATGTATTCATTTACCGCTAACTTATTCGGAGCTACAGACCCAAGCTTGTATTGTTATGAGTGGACTCTAAATGGATTAGGAATCGGGACAACAGCTACTGTAACGAATACTTTTGAGTGTGATGATGATAATGTTTATCAGATATGTGTAGTAGTTAAATGTTGTGAAACAGGAGAAGTAGTAGGAGACAACTGCATAACGTTTACACCAGATTGTGCTTGTCCATGTGATCTTCCAACAGGATTTCCAAATAGCAAGTAGTATAGATGCAGATAACTGTGATTATGCATTTGAAATAGATCCAGCCTTAGTTTCATCAGCAGATTACTGTGTGACATGGAGTTTAGATGGAGGACCATTTGTAAGTGATTTAACACCAGGAGACATTACATTATCATTTGATTGTGAAGATAATGGAGGACATTATATATGTGCTAGAATCTTCTGCTGTGATAATCCTGATGTGTTCATCGAGAGCTGTAGTAGATTTCGAAGTAGCAGTGTGATTGTCCATGTGACTTACCGACTATTGTAGATATAGTACAAACATCAACTGATGGATGTAACTATAGATTTGATATTGATCCAGCACTTATAGATTCCACAACTGGACTATGTGCAGGATGGAGTATAGATGGTGCACCTTTTGTATCCTCAGCTACAGGTTCCTCTCTAGATTTGACTTTTGATTGTGAAGACAATGGAGGACACTTCATATGTGTGCATGTATTCTGTTGTGACGATCCTACAGTTTTTGTAGAACACTGTATTGACTTTTTTGTAGACTGTCCATGTCCATGTGACTTACCTACAGATTTCCAAATCGCAAGCAGTATAGATGCAGATAACTGTGATTATGCATTTGAAATAAACCCAGCATTGATTTCTATAGCAGATTACTGTGTGACATGGAGTTTAGATGGAGGACCATTTGCAAGTGATTTAACGCCAGGAGACATCACATTGTCATTTGATTGTGAGGATAATGGAGGACATTATATATGTGCTAGAATCTTCTGTTGTGATAATCCTGATGTGTTCATCGAGAGCTGTAGAGATTTCGAAGTAACATGTGAATGTCCATGTCCAGAAATAGGTAGCGTAGCTATAACAGCTGCTGATACTACTGTAGAATGCATGTATTCATTTACGGCTAACTTATTCGGAGCTACAGACCCAAGCTTGTATTGTTATGAGTGGACTCTAAATGGAGTAGGAATAGGAACAACAGCTACTGTGACGAACACTTTTGAGTGTGATGATGATACTATTTATCAGATATGTGTAGTAGTTAGATGTTGTGAAACAGGTGAAGCAGTAGGAGACAACTGCATAACGTTTACACCAGATTGTGAATGTCCATGTGAATTATTAGGACCAAATGAAGCAGAATTAATAGCTACTACTGATGGGTGCGTGTATACCTTTATGCTTCACGTAGCAGGACAGCCTTTAGCTCATCCTTACTGTTGGTGGTGGATATATGACGATACGGTTTACCCTGGAGGAACTATAAATGCAGATGGTTCATTAACTATTGACTTTACGGGAATATGTACTGAGTTTGAAATTGGTACTAAAATTTACTGTTGTGATGATGAGTTTCCTTCTGGAAACGGGTCTTTCGCTTCGTTCGACATTGATTGTTGTTGTGATCCAGCTAATCTTCCTCGGGTAGATTTAATTATAGATGAAATTTCTGGATCATGCAGTTACTTGGCTGAAGTTAGTTTCCCAGCTGGAACTGATACGGATAACTTATGTTTCAATTGGTCACTAGATGGTGTGCCAGTATTTGGTCCTACTAGTAATCTTCAGACGTTCGATTTCGATTGTACTCAAAACGGATGGCATCAGATATGTGTTATGTACACATGTTGTGATAATCCAGGAGAACCACTTGAGTTATGCACTGAGCTTTATGTAGACTGTCCATGTACTCATCCCTTCTTATTATTAGCTGATGTTACAGACTGCAGAGTTTGTTTGACACCTATTTATGAAGGACCGTGTCCTGCCATTGTAATGTCTTATAACTATGGAGATGGATCTACAGGAACAGACCCATGTCATGAGTATGCTGCGCCAGGCAATTATATTGCTTGTATAACTACTTGTTGCGCTTCTAATATAGATGCCGCAGGAAACCCAATAGATTCTACTGAATGTGAGACTATCTGTACCCAAGTAGTTATAGAAACAGCTTGTTGTGAAGTTCCTCAGGAGTTAATATTAGCTATAAGTAAAGATGAAAATTGTTTGCAACATCTGAAGCCATAATACAGCCATGATTGATAGTATTTCAAGCTGAAAAGGTGTTATGCGTTAGTGGAAACAGCGGCATTAACTTAACGCACCAGTTTGATTGTTTCGATGAAATTAATCATGAGATATGCGCTAGAGTCTTCTGTTGTGATAATCCAGAGAATTCAATTGTGATTTGCGAACAATTTGAAATTAATTGTCCATGTAGATTGCCTTCTTCTGTAGGCTTTGATTATACGATAACTGCTGATTGCAACGCTGTCATAAGCCCTTACTGGACTGATGATTACTGTGGAGATGTATGTTTCGAATTAACAGTGGACGGAATTGTTGTTGGAGATGAAAACACGACTAATATTCCATTAGGAGTAAGCGGTGTGTATGACATTTGCTTTACAGCATTCTGTTGTGACAACCCTAATAACAGAATAACTCATTGTGAGACTATTGAAGTTGAATGTGGAGGATGTGTTGAACCGACTATACTTGATTGGTTTGATTACGGTGTAACTTCAGACGATGATTGTTATACTTATACATTTAGTAATAATGTAGATGACTTAGCTAACTCAGATGAATACTGTTACTTCTGGTGTGTAGATGGAACCGTAATAGGGAGTACTATAGATCTTAACTATACATTCCCAGCAGACGGAAGTTACGAGGTGTGCTTAAAGGTTTTCTGTTGTGAAAACTGGGAGCTCATAGGTCAGTATTGTGAAACTGTAATTATTGACTGTGACCCATGTCCACGTGATTGTGAAATTGATGCTTTCTGGCAGGAAACTGTAAGTGGAAACACTGTAAACTTTACTGACTTCAGTATCGCAGGGCCAGGAACGGTTATTACCAATTGGGTTTGGGCTTTCGGAGATTCGAATACATCTACTCTTCAAAACCCAAGTCATACATATGCTACGGCAGGAACATACACTGTATGTTTATATGTAACAGCAGTGCACAATGACGGAACAGTATGTGAAGATCATTTCTGCTGGACAGTTACCACAGAATGTGATACGGAATGCAGTTTAGATGCATTGTTCGATTATGATTACCTGAGTGATGTCACGTGTATGGTTCAGTTCATTGATCTTTCTGCCTTCTCTGGAGGAACTTCCATAATAGCTTGGAATTGGAATTTCGGTGACGGGAACACTTCTACACTAGCTAGCCCTGTTCATACTTATGCTACTTCTGGAGTTTACACTGTTACTTTAACAGTTACTGGATGGAACGGAAGTACGATTTGTACCGACACTTACCAGTTACAAATAGAAGTAAACTGTGATGTTGACCCGCTTCCTTGTGAAGGAAACCCTTTCTTCAATTACAAGAAGTCTGGATGTACGGCAAAATTCTATGATTACAGCACAGTATTAGCTCCTGGAGTTATTACGAATATTACTTGGGATTTTGGAGATGGAAGTTTGCCCGTTAGTGGGCCTTCTGTAATACTACATAACTTTCCTGGGTCAGGAACATACACAGTGACTGTAACGATTACAATTTGGAATGGAGTCCAGTTCTGTGAATTTTCTTACCAAAACTGGATTACGGTAAACTGTGTAATCATTGTCGATAGCGATGACCCTGTGGGAATTATAACTAATGATTTAACTGTTTACCCAAATCCTACATCTGACAAAGTGGTTATAGATGTGCTTGGATGGGATGTAAATGAAATAGTAAATCTTCAAGTTACTACTGTAACAGGTGAAGTCGTTAAAACAGCACAGTTTGATTTGTCTAACGGACCTATTGAAGTTTCTTTAGAAGAATTCGAGACTGGACTATATAATATCTCTGTAAGTAATAATAGAGAGATTTTAATTAGCAGAGTGGTAAAGGAATAAACAATGGTTTATCTCTGATAATATAGAGAAGACGTCCTTTGGCTTATCCAAGGGACGTTTTTTTTGGTTCCAAAATATAGCCTGAGAAGTTTACCTTGATGGTTTTAGGATTAATTCTGCGTGGCAATTCATAGATTTACATCATGATTAAAAATATAATTATCTTTTTAGTTCTAAATTTTGGAGCGTTAGCTATAGGAGCTCAGTTTACTGGCGCAGGTGTAAGCTCAGAATGGTATGAGCTCATGAATAAAGCTCCATGGACTCCCCCAGGATGGGTCTTTGGTGCTTCTTGGACTACCATTATGATTTGTTTTTCCATCTATATGGCGCGCTTTGTAAGTGTGCTTAAAAACAGGAAGTCTCTTGTAGGTTTATTTGCGTTTCAATGGGTTTTTAACGTCATTTGGAATCCAATATTTTTCAAGTTTCATGAAGTAGGATTAGCCCTAATAGTAATATGCGCGCTCACGGTTCTAGTTGGGGTTTATCAGTTTGTTTTTATCAGGCCTATGAAGAGGTGGTCTCTTCTTATGGCTCCTTATTTTCTATGGATAATTATAGCGACCTCTCTTAATTGGTATGCTCTAGCTTATAATTAGAAGAATGAAATAGTGCTGGTAGATATATGATTATGCCTAATAACGATTAAGCATAGATTCATACCCAAACCGGATCTGCATTGGTTTGTGTCATGTGTGAATTTATTCACGCTATCTAAAAAGGTGAAGGGCGGAGGGCAAACAGGGGGGGTGTTCCTCTATTAGTTTAAAGGGATTAGCACTAAAAGTATGGAGATAGATTTCTTTTGCAACGCTGAGATACGTGAATTCCTGCTAGAGAAACGTGCTCTCTTAGAGCTCAACTCATATTAAAAGAGCCTAATAGCAATAGATGTTAATTCTATGAAAACTAGGTGTGAGAAAAACGTAAAGTTAGAAATGAAATTGTTAGGGCAGCATATCAAGACTTTGTTTGTAGTCCTACTCTGTAAGTGGGAAGATAATAAACAGGGTGCCATTATGCTGATAGCCAGAACCTATTTTTGGGAGTCATTAAATAGAAAGTGAGAATTATGCTGTTAACGCGCAAAGGAAGTCACTTTTCTTTCTTCTTGAAACCAAGACTTGAGTTCCATCATCCATAAGCGCATAACCACCATCTTCTTTTAGAAATTTCTTCACTAAATTAAGATTTACGATGTGGCTTTGGTGAGTTCTAAAGAAGTGCGAACTAGGTAATAGATCTTCATATTCCTTCATAGTTCTTGGGATAGTAATTCTCTCCCCGTTTTTAAGAAAAAAATGCGTGTAGTTAGAGTCTGACTCTAGCCTTCTAATGTCTTCTAAGTCCAAGTAAGTAATTCCTTCTTGAGAGCGAAGAGTGAGCTTTTCAGGGTTGTGAGACTGATGTGGTGCTGTCGCGTTTTTCAGTTGTTGATTAGAAGAGAGCAGATCCATCACCTTAACTAAATTTTCAATTCTGTAAGGTTTTGTCAAATACAATGTATTTGATAGCTCAAGAGCTTGAACTACAGAGTTTTTATCTTCTAAGGTGAGCACCACATCAGTGATCTCACAGTTAATATTGTTAATTATATTTTTTCCCTCTGAACCGATAGTTTCCATGTCTATGAAAATTAGAGATGGTGCGTTAACGGCTATTACGTTTTGAGCTTCTTCTACAGTTTTGGCGTAGAAGATTAGTTCCGTCCTCCTGAAGTAACCACTTAAAAGTGCAGAAAGAAGATTTCTTGAAGACCCGTTGGCATCTAAAATTAAGATTCTTTGAAGATTACTGTTAGTTAAAGGAGCTAAACTCATGACGTTTGTTTTTGTGTGATACAAATATCAGAATAGTCCTTCCTGTCCACAATACGCTAATAGTATGATATTAGAAAGGCGTCTAGTACATTTGCATTAGTGGCTTATTAAGGAGGGGTGAAATGAATGATCTATAAACTATCTTTGTCAGTCTAATTAACATGAATGGAGTTTCATACATTTTCTTTGTCAAACGGCTTAAGAGTTATCTTTAAAAGAACTAACCGACCAGTGAGTCACTGCGGCATAGTTATAAATGCGGGTTCTAGAGATGAGGAAGCAGGCCAGGAAGGATTAGCTCATTATATAGAGCATTGTATTTTTAAGGGAACTAAGAAGAGAAAAACGTATCATATCCTTAGTAGATTGGATAATGTAGGAGGTGAGATAAACGCTTATACAGGGAAGGAAGACACGTGGATTTATGGAAGCTTTCTGAATGAATATTTAGATCGTTCTCTAGAGCTTATTTCAGACATCGTATTAAACTCTACTTTTCCTCAAAAAGAGATAGAGAAAGAAAAAGATGTAATTATTGATGAAATCAGTAGTTATAAAGACAGTCCCGGAGAACAGATTTTCGATGATTTTGAGGAGTTAATCTTTGAAAACCATCCGTTAGGAAATCCTGTGCTAGGCTCAGAAGAATCTGTAGCCAAATTAAGTAGAGATCATATCTTAGATTTCATAGAAAAGAATTACTCGTCAGAGACTATGGTATTAAGCGTGTTAGGAGATTATACCTTGGCTAAGGTTAAAAAGCTAGCAGAGAAGTATTTTGAATCCGTAAAGCGTTCTAACACTAAAAAGGAAAAAAGAGAAGAATTCAAGATATACAAGCCTTCAGATATTGAAATAGAAATGGATACACATCAAGTCCATTATATAGCAGGAGGAATAGGTTATTCCAGTGCAGATGAAAGAAGAACACCCCTTCACTTGATGAATAACTATCTAGGAGGTCCAGCTATGAATAGCTTACTGAATCTAGAAGTGCGTGAGAAGCACGGCATAGCTTATAATATAGAGAGTAAGATTTCAAGATATTGAAAGTGTTTTATCTTCCTTAGGAACTGATAAAAAAATAAACTTTACATTTTTTAGTGATGAGCAGGACGAAGCTCAGGGAGAATAAGCTAGGAGTAAACCAGTTGCAAACCGCCAAAAATCAGGTGTTAGGTCAAATAGCGCTGGCACAGGAAAGTGGGGTAGGAACCATGATGGGATTAGGAACGAGCTACCTGTTCTATGATAGAGTAGATACGCTGTCTGAGGTTTTCGCTAGAATTAATAAGGTTACTGCTGAAGATGTATTGGCTGTAGCTAATGAAGTTCTGGACACCTCTACGTTTAGCTCTATAACTTACCTGTAATAAAAATGCCCTTCACAGCTAAACTGTTAAAGGGCATATTCTAAGACAAATTATCACTTCATATTTTAATCCACTTGTTTGTACTTCGGAGTTCCTATTGGAGCCCTCTCGTTTACAGTAGCTTTTTTCATTTTTATTTCAAACTTTCCAGTGCTTGGATTTTCTCCAGTAATGGTAATACTGCCATCTGCCTCTGCAGTTTTATAGCAGTTACATTCTTCCCATTCTTCTGAGTAAAATCCATTTTCGTTACAGATCATTAAAAAATGAGTATCAGCTCCGCTGGCTCCTGGCTCACCGTAGTTCCCTCCTGGTTCACCATTATTCTTATATAATCTATACGTTCCATACCAGTATTCGTAAGGATTAATGAAGTACTCGAAATCATAAGTTCCTCGTTCTGTTCTATACATTTCACCGAAATAAGGGTTGTTCGGTATGTTAGAATTATTATCCCAATAGCTATAAGGAGGGGAATAATCATAATCTATTCCGTAATAAACTTTTCCATCATTCCCTCTAGGGCCTTGATCTATTATAGTAATACAGCTAGAAAGAAAAGTACTTAATACAGCTACTAAAAAAACAGATCGACAAATATTCTTTGAATTTTTCATGATGTTTGATCTTTAAGTTGTTCTCTGGTAGTAATCCAATAGCATGCCAAAAGGTTAAATCGAAAGCTAGCCACTGTTTATTAGTGCGTTATATCACATATTTAGAGGCTTGTCCTCCCGTGAAACTTTAACTCATTCTATACGTAAAGTAAATGTCCCCCAACAATACACTTGACGATGTTCGAGATAACCCCTAAACGAATTGATAAGAATGAAATCTGCAGATTGCAGTTTCCTAATCAACCTTTAGATCATTCAAAAGAAAAGCTCAACTACATTACTAAAGCTATTCGTAAAGCTCTGAGAATAGGCAACGCCTATAAAATTAAAATCAAGATTGTGTTTTATGATACTACAGGATTAAAAGAAGTAGAAACCACTGTGTGGAATTCGACTACTGATAATGTGGTGCTTAAAAATGGAATTTGTATCCCGTTTAATAGGGTTGTAGACGTGAGATAGCTTAAGACTTAGCTTCTTTTAGCTTCTTTATTTTTATATCAAATATGCCATAAGCGATGGTCATTAACGGACTTATTAAATTAAAGATGCAGTAAATCCAGTACGTCCCTGTGGCTACGCCTAGCACTCCTGATTGGGCTACTCCACAGGTGTTCCATGGGATGAGTACAGAGGTAACCGTCCCCGAATCTTCCAGGACTCTACTCAGGTTTTCTGGAGCTAACCCTCTCTCTTTATAAGCATCCTTGAACATTTTCCCAGGAACTACTATGGCTATGTATTGATCAGAGGCTGTTAGATTAAAAAAGACACTTGCTCCAGCTGTACTCGCTATTAATGACCCTGTAGAATTAACTGCCGAGAGGATAGCTCTTGTTATTCTCTTTAAGAATCCACCAGCTTGCATAGCTCCACCAAACGTAAGCGCACAGATTATTAACCAAACGGTATTTAACATTCCTACCATTCCACCTGCTTTTAATAAGTTAGAGCGATTGGCTTCGTCTACTTCGAAGAGGTCATTTATCCGGGCATTTTCTGCTGCGAAAAAATCTGTTGTGTCTAATGCCATAGCGTGGAGAATAGCTTTGTAACTAGCAGAAGCATAATTGGCTGTTTCTCCTGCGATAGAATCAATCACATCCGGCTGAAAAATAATAGCGAATACCCCGCCTAATAGTGCGCCTATAAATAATGCAGGAATTGTAGGCACCTTTTTAATGATCAGCGCTATAACACCTATGGGAACTAAAAACAGCCAACCATTAATATTGAACTTCTCAGAGATGATGCCTTGCAACGCTAATACTTTATCTGCATCGCCTTCACCTCCCTGAACGAATCCGACTATTAGAAATACGATTAGCGCTATAGATATACTCGGAACAGTAGTCCAAAGCATGTGTTTGATATGTGTAAATAAATCAGTCCCTGCAATAGCAGGAGCTAAGTTGGTGGTATCTGAAAGAGGAGACATCTTATCTCCGAAGTAAGCTCCTGAAATAATGGCTCCGGCACTCCAGCCAATGTCTATTCCTAAGATTTGTCCAATTGCTATTAGTGCGATTCCCACGGTGGCTATAGTGCTCCACGAACTACCTGTGGCTAATGAAACTATAGCACAAATCACACAGGAAGCGGCCAAGAAGATACTAGGGTTTAAAATTTCCAAACCATAATAAATTCATTGGCCGGAACTACGCCACTAATCAGCCACGTGCCAGCTAGAGAACCGATCAACAGAAGAATGATTACAGCGCCCATGGCACTTTGTATCCCATCGATAATGCCCGTTATAGAAATGCTCGTAGTTCCTCCCGAATCTAAGACCGATTATGCCAGCTACTCCCGCTGCGGCTAACAAGGCTATTTGATTTGGACCATAACTAGAATCAGCTCCGAAGTAGAGAACGTTTAAGGCCAAAAGAGCCATTAATACGATAATCGGAATAAACGAAGCGCCTAGAGGTGGGCATTTTAAGATTGGTGTCCATAAATAGGATTTTTTTATTGCGTAGCAATATACTCATCAAAGTTTAAATCGTGTTAAAGTTTTAATATTGCGCAGGTGTTTAAGTTGAAAACGAATAATAACTTAGCCCTGAGCTTCCTTGTTTCCCTTGATGAATTAATTTAGATGAATGACACTTTTAATGGCTGTGCTATCTATTCTTTATTTGGTCGTTAAATGGAAGAGCAGAAAGGAAAGAAACCCGAATTCACGAGCAGATTTTAAAATAAAAAAACGGTTCCGGTAATCACGATTCTTAAGCTGTTCTGAGCCGTATGCAAAGGGGGTAAAAAACCGCTGCTGTTAGTGCTGTGGTTTGTTACTTTTGCAACGCAACAATCAATACTATGAGCAAACCTTCTTTACCTAAAGGAACCAGAGATTTCGGGCCGGCTGATATGGCCAAGAGAAATTATATTTTCGGAACTATAAAAACTGTTTTTGAGAAGTATGGCTTTATGCCGCTAGAGACTCCTGCCATGGAATCACTCCAAACACTTACCGGGAAATATGGTGAGGAAGGTGACCAACTGATATTTAAACTTCTGAATAACGGAGACTTCTTGGCTAAATCTGATAAAGAAGCCATAGCTGCAGGAGAAAGCCAAAAGGCAAGCTTACGTCTAAAAGTTGCCGAAAAGGCATTGCGCTACGACTTAACCGTTCCTTTTGCTCGTTATGTAGTGCAGTGTCAAAATGAATTATTTCCTTTTAAGCGCTACCAGATTCAGCCTGTTTGGCGTGCTGACCGTCCTCAGAAGGGCCGTTTTCGTGAGTTTTATCAGTGTGATGCCGACGTTGTTGGTTCATAGTTTGTGGCAAGAAGTTGAGTTTATTCAGTTTTACGATGCTTTGTTTTCCTTGAAGTTAGACGGTGTGGTTATCAAACTGAATAACAGAAAAATATTAGCAGGCATAGCAGAATTGATTGGTGCTCAAGATAAGCTTATCGATTTTACAGTGGCATTGGATAAACTTGACAAAATTGGTGAAGCTAAAGTTAAAGAGGAAATGCTCAATAAAGGAATTCCTGCTGAAGGAATCTCAAAATTACAGCCCTTATTTAATTTGACAGGAGATTTCAATGAACAACTACAGTCTTTAAAATCTATTTTAAACTCCTCAACCGAAGGAAGGGGTGGAAGAGATAAGAGAAATCATAGAAAAAGTAAATATTACTGGATTACAAGCTGCAGAACTAGAATTGGATTTAACCCTTGCGAGAGGATTAAACTATTACACAGGTGCTATCTTCGAGGTGATCGTAAAAGAAAGTGGAATGGGAAGTGTCTGCGGTGGTGGTCGTTATGATGATTTAACAGGAATTTTTGGATTACAAGGAGTGAGTGGAGTAGGAATTTCTTTCGGTGCAGAGCGTATCATGGATATTATGAATGAGAGAGAATTATTCCCATCAGATACTGCGGTAACTACTCAGCTCATGTTTGTCAACTTCGGAGCAGAAGAAGAAAAGTACTGTGTAAAGTTAGCATCCGAACTTCGTAATCAAGGGATTAAAACAGAGGTTTACCCCGAATCTTCTAAAATGAAGAAGCAGATGTCTTATGCCAATGCTAAGAACATACCTTATGTTTTGCTTATAGGTTCTCAAGAGATGGAAAGCGGAGAGTTAACGCTTAAAAACTTGGATTCTGGAGAACAAACCAAAGTGAAGAAAGAGAGTTTACTAAGTCTTTTTAGTTAAGTTGTGCTCCAAGAGGAAATAAACTTTGGCTTCTTTCATATGTTACAAAGCACCTCTATATGGCACGAGCATTAGTTAGTGCCATAAAACCTAAATTAGCCATATAAATGAATTCAGTCTTACGGTTTATTGGTTTCTTCTGTACTTTATACTTTTGTTCTGAGGTAGGGGGGCAGTCAATAGTGATAAATGAATTTATGTCTAAAAATGAAACCACCATCCAAGATCTAGATGGTGACTTTAGTGACTGGCTAGAGATATATAATTCTGGAAATTCTGAGGTTAATTTAGAAGGGTTCCATCTCTCAGATGACTCTGAAGATATAACCAAGTGGGTATTTCCCTCTGCTATGATACCAGCAGGCGGACATCTATTGGTTTATGCATCCGAGAAGAATTTAACTGCAGGAATAGAACTTCATGCTAACTTTAAAATAAGTCAATCTGGCGAGCCTCTTATTCTTTCTAATCCTGAGGGTGAAGTAGTCTCTCGTATTCCATCTATATGGATGGCTGCGGATTTTTCTTATGCTCGAATTGCAGATGGAAGTGAGCAGCTTCTGGCTACAGAAAACAGTACTCCAGGAGAGCTAAATATTCTTCCGAATGCTATTATTTCTTCTCATCTTTCTGGATACTATGACTCTCCAATTACGCTAAATTTAGCTGCGAGTTCATCTAATGTCATAAGGTATACAATGGATGGTTCCCTTCCG
>CAJJDD010000010.1 GCA_905182895.1 Flavobacteriales bacterium UBA4466 | reverse complement strand
CTGCTGCTGGCGTTTCTGTTGGAACCAAAGATATCAGCCTTGCTGGCCGCATTCTTGCGACCTTCCCTGAACACCTCAAAGAAGATCAGCGTCAATCAGATGACCTAGCTGAACTTGGCAAATTGGTAAAAACACCAGACGCCAACGTTATCAAACTTCCTAACATCTCGGCATCAGTTCCGCAGTTGATTGCCGCAATCAAAGAACTGCAATCCCAAGGGTTCGCATTGCCGGACTACCCTGAGGCACCAGAAACAGACAAAGAAGAAGCCATTCGTACAAAATACGATGGCCTTAAGGGCTCTGCTGTTAATCCAGTTCTACGCGAAGGCAACTCTGACCGCCGCGCCGCAAAAGCTGTAAAAAGCTTTGCCCAAAACAACCCACACCGCATGGGCGAATGGAAATCTGACAGCAAAACACGCGTAGCAGCCATGTCTGGCGGCGACTTCTTTTCAAACGAAGTCTCAACAACTCTTCCTAAAGAAACTGGTGCCAAAATCGTTTTGAAAACAGCAAATGGCGAAACAGTCCTGAAAGACGGCCTGTCTTACCCTGCAGGTAATAAGACAAAGAAATTTCCCGCCCTTCCCACCTATTTCTAACTTCCATGAAATTAACATTAGAACTTATGTTAAGTACAAAAACAAAACAGGTGTTTACTTCCTAAGCATTGAAGGTGGAAAAAAGTCATCTTGTTTTGTTGCTAAATCGCTTTCAGGATTACCATATAGGTTCTCAAAAATCGAACGAAGCAGCACAGCCTGCTCATCCAAAAACGCAGAATTCCAAGACTCTTTATCTTTTAAATATAAACTTGGCCCGCAATCTAAATCTAAATCAAAGTTGGAATTATGGTTAACCGAAAGGTATGCTTTATTTCAAGAAACCAAAAACTCCATTAATCAATTTGAAATTCACCATTTAGAGTGGTCAACAAATCAAGTAGAGATTCAAGATTTAAAGTTAAACTACTCTAGGTTTAAGACATTAATTCAAACAAATCCTACCCTAGCGCAATATTCACCTGGAGTTCAGGTTATTGCGTGGAGAATTATAAGAAACGGGGTATGACGCATGAATCACCGCAGAAATGGCCATTTTTGAAAGAGCAAAACCAATTATTAGCTATGAAACATTTATTAATAATAATATTGAGTATGTTTTTTTTCAATTACTCAAATGCACAAAAGATATATTCTGTGGATTATGAAAGCCAAGCTGACATAAAGGTGTTTGTGGTTGATTATGAAAGTCAGGCTGACTTAAAAGTATTTAAAGTAGAATACCAAAGCCAGGTAGGACATAATAATGGGAATTGGTTCTTTACCGATTATGCAAGTCAAGCAGACAAGAAAATATTCTTCGTTGATTACAAAAGCCAGGCTGATTTAAAAATATATTTCGTTGATTATAAAAGTCAAGCAGGTTGGAAGAATTCATCAAAAAAACACCTGATGTATTAAAACGAGCACCTAATTTTTCCAAACTGGTTATAGTCCACTTCTATTTTATCTCCCTTGGAAACAGGAATAGGGCTTACAAAAGAACCTGCCAACACCATTTCTCCCGCTTTTATAGTTCGGCCAAACTCCTTATATTTTTGGTTTAACCATAAAATACTATTTACTGGGTGGTCTAACACAGCTCCTGAAACTCCTGAAGCTTCAAGCACACCATTTTTTCTAAGCGTAGCAGCTATCCACGCCAAGTCAGCTTCTAAAGGGATTTTTTTATCTCCCAAAACAATGGCACAATTAGCCGCATTATCAGAAATGGTATCCACGATGACACGAGATTGGCCATTGGTAGAGGCGGTAACTCTAAAATCTATAAGCTCTAAACAAGGAACTATATAATCCACACACGCTAATAATGAGTTAATATCAACTACATCCAAAGCAACATCCTTCTTAAAATAAAAGGCTAATTCTGCTTCTATTCTTGGTTCTATGAGCGATTCCACCGAAATATTAGCGCCACTCTCATACACCATATCCTGAAAAAGCACTCCGAAATCTGGCTCATCGATTCCAAAGGCACGCTGCATTACTACTGAGGTAAGGCCTATTTTATGCCCTACTCTTACACCACCCTTTTCTGTTTTTAGATTCACCCATGCATCCTGCACCGCATAGGCATCTTGAAAACTCATTTTTTCTATTTGAGCAGATATTACTGGCATTTGCACAGCATTCTGTTCTGCTAGTTCTAAGTCGTTTGCCAACCGGAGGGCTTCTGTTGAGGAAATCATAGTTCTTAATATTTTTTTCGCTTTGCAATGTATTACTTAACTCACTCTTCTCAAATTCTGAAAACAAAAATAGCTTTCAAAAATCTCATAGCTATTCCGTATTAATTCCAATCTTTAGCTTTGTTTACTTCTAACCAAACTTTAAATAAGAGAATAGTTCTTATTGAATCAGATAGGCTTCGTACCTTTGGCGGTGCAATAAACTTTGGAAATCCAATGGATATTTTTTATAACATTCTTAAACATACTCACGGAGGGTTAAGATGGCTTCTGCTCGTAGTAATGATAGTCGCTATTTTCAAGTTTTTAATGGGTTGGTCTAAGAATAGAGTCTTCAGAAGCTTCAGATAAGAAACTGGCTTTAGTTACACTAATACTGGTGCATCTTCAGTTGGTCTTTGGTCTAGTGCTATATTTCCTAAGTCCATACCCTCAAATGTTAGCGCAAAACGCTAAAGAGGTTATGGCTAATGGCGAATTAAGATTCTTCGCTGTTGAACATTTAGTAGGAATGTTAGTGGCTATCGCTTTAATTACAGTAGGGTATTCCAGAGCTAAAACCTACTCGAGGTGACTCTAAAAAATTTAAAGTATTACTCGTTACATACCTTCTTTCTTTCTTATTGATAATGGCACTTATTCCATGGGACAGACTTTCAAACTAACTCTTCTGCTTTTTCTAATCTCGGTTAGTATGGCCTTCTCATGTGGGAATGCCGAAAGTTTAGATGCTATTTCTAAACCCTCTCCAGAAGGGGAACTTATTTTCAAAAAGCAGTGTGCTTTATGCCATGGATTAACTGGAAACAAACAGTTAAGTGGCGCTAAAAAACTTACAGAGTCTAAGCTTCCTACGAATGAAATAGAAGCTCTAGTAACTAACGGACTGAGGCAGATGCCGTCATTTAAAGAGAGACTAACCATTGAAGAAATAAAATTAGTTTCAGATTACGCTTACCAATTCAGAGAATCTAAATGAGTATAGAAAAATCTTATGACACCACTATAGAGAAGGAAACCGCTATTCTGGTAGGAGCTATTACTCAAAAACAGCCTGAAGCTGCTGTTAAGGATTATTTAGATGAGCTAGAATTTCTAGCACAAACTGCTAATGCAGTAGTGCTTAAAAGATTCACTCAGAAAATGGACCGTCCGAATTCCAAAACTTTCGTGGGTGAAGGAAAGCTACAGGAGATAGCCGATTATGTCGAATATAATCAGATAGACTGCGTGATATTCGATGATGAACTTTCACCTGCACAGATTAGAAACTTACAGAACAAGTTCAATCCAGATGAGTTCGCGGAGCACCAGATAAAGGTAATGGATAGAAGTAATTTGATTCTAGACATTTTTGCAGCGCGCGCACAAACAGCTCATGCTAGAGTCCAAGTAGAGTTAGCTCAACTCCAATATCTACTTCCTAGACTTACTAGGCTATGGACTCACCTCTCCAAGCAGAAAGGTGGAATAGGAATGAAAGGTCCTGGGGAAACAGAAATAGAAACGGATAGAAGAATCATTAGAGATAAGATTCACCGCCTGAAAAAGGATCTAGAAAAAGTAGACGTACAGAAAGCAACTCAGCGCGGAAACAGGGGTCAATTAATCAGAGTAGCTCTAGTGGGATACACCAACGTAGGAAAATCTACACTTATGAACTCTATAGCTAAGAGTAAGGTTTTCGCAGAGAATAAGCTATTTGCTACGCTAGATACTACAGTGAGAAAAGTGGTGTTCGGGATACTTGCCATTTCTTATGAGTGATACAGTAGGGTTTATTAGAAAATTACCTCATCAGTTGGTAGAGAGTTTTAAATCTACTCTAGTAGAAACTACCGAGGCGGATCTGCTCATTCATGTCATAGATGTAAGTCATAAGAATTTTGAAGACCATTATAAAACGGTGAATGAAACGCTCTCTGAGATTCATGGGTCTCATAAACCTATTATAGTAGTCGCTAATAAAATAGATGCTGTAGATTGGTTGGAGACAGATGGAGATGTCCAATCCTCAGATTTAAAACAGAATTTAATAGAAACTTTAAAGAAGTCATGGGTATCTAACTTAGCAGAAGAAGAGGTTATTTTCATCTCTGCTCTCAATAAATTAAACCTAGAAGAATTAAAAGAGAAACTCTACGAAACGGTTAAAAAACTACATCAGGAGAGATATCCTTATAACAACTTCTATTATTAGTACCTTTGCGCCCATAAATGAGTATACGTCAGCAAAAAATACAAAGTCTTCTTAGAAGAGAATTAGCCACTATTTTCCAGAGGGAAAGTAATATCCTATTTAACGGTAGATTTATTACAGTTACTCATGTGAGAATAACTCCAGACTTAGCTAATGCTAATGTCTTCCTGAGTATAATGGCCAGTAAGGATGTGAAAGCAGACTTAAAAATGATAGACGAGAATAACTGGAAAGTGAGAAAACTCTTAGGTGAAAGAGTGGGGAAAACGATGAGAATTATTCCAATTTTAACTTTTAAAATAGACGATTCATTAGATCTGGCAGCTCAGATTGATGAATTACTTAAATAGCCATGCATTACGATCCTATTAAGAAAACCGTAGGAGGATTCTTCAACAAGAGTCCGTTTTTAAGAAAGGTGTTTTACAGTCTTTTAGACCTTTTACTTCTAAGAACATGGCATGTTCACAGAGAATTAACTAAATGGAAAAAAGACGCTCCAACAAATCCGAAAATTTTAGATGCGGGGTTTGGTTTCGGTCAGTACACCTACCATATGAAAAAGAAGTTTCCCACTGCTTGTATTCTTGGTGTAGATGTGAAGGAAGATCAGGTTTCTGAGTGTAATCAATTCTTCAGAGCTTGTGGATTAGAAAATGTTCTTTTTAAAGTTGAAGATCTTCTGGACTTCAAAAAACCTGATACTTTTCAACTGTGCTTATGCGTAGACGTTATGGAGCATATAGAAGATGACGTGAAAGTTATGACCAACATCTGTGACGCCTTAGAAGAGGGTGGTATGCTGCTAATCTCTACTCCTTCTGATCAAGGAGGAAGTGATGTGAATGAAGATTCTGACACGTCATTTATAGAGGAGCATGCTAGAGATGGCTACGGAATGGATGAGATTAAAGAAAAACTTAAAAAAGCTGGTTTCTCTAAAGTAAAGGCTCACTTTTCTTATGGTGCTCCAGGAAAAATAAGCTGGAGACTTTCTATGAAGTATCCTATGAAAATGCTCAATGTTTCGAAGGCGTTTTTAATCATTCTTCCTTTCTATTATTTAATTACTTATCCTGCAGCATTTATCCTAAATATGATGGATGTAAGAAGCGCCCATAGAACTGGAACAGGATTAGTCGTGAAGGCTTGGAAGTAACCAAGTGAAATGGCCTAAATTAGCTATGCACATGAGTTGTCAATATCTCTGAATTTGAACTCCACTCCTTTTAAAATAGCAGCCAGATATCTTTTCTCAAAGAAAACGAGAAATGTCATTAATCTTATTTCAGGAATTTCATTAGTAGTGGTAGCATGCGTTACAGCCACCATGATTATTCTACTCTCAGCCTTTAATGGAATAGAAGAATTAGTAGACGGTCTGTACAATAAATTCGATCCGGATATCACTATATCTTCTAATGAAGGGAAGGTTCTGTTTGATGATAGTTTAGACTTAGCCACTATAGCAAAGATAAATGGCGTGCTTTACATCAGCTCTGTTATAGAAGAAACAGCCATTATTTCTAAAGGAGATAGCAATAAATCTCTGTGTAAATTAATTGGAATAGATACTACCTATGTAAAACTCTCTGGAATTAAGGAGAATGTAGTTTACGGAACGTACAGCCTGCACGAGGCAGGTGAGAATTTCGTGATTCCAGGGGCAGGAATAGCTGGCGACTTAGGACTTCAGCTAAGAAATGGCGAAAGCGAAAACCTTAGAATTTATGCCCCTATAAGAGGTAAGAAAATATCTATCTCACAAAAGAAAGCATTAAGAGATGAATTGGTTTCCACTTCTGGCGCGTTTAGCATAAATGCTGAAATGGATGTTAAATATGTAGTGAGCACGTTGAGTTTTGCCAGAAGAATGTTTGACTATAAGGATCAGAGCTCCTACATCGGAATAGAAGTGCTGGATGAGAATGATTCTGACGAGATCAGAGATGAAATTAAAATGCTAATCGGTAAAGACTTCTTGGTGAAAACACGAAGAGAAAAAAACCCACTAGTTTATGAGACCAATGCTACAGAGAAAAAAGCTGTTTTCCTGATTCTAGTATTCGTGCTGATTATAGCCGTTTTTAACGGGATGGCATCTTTAACCATGCTAGTGTTAGAAAAACAACGAGACGTGTCTGTATTAAAGTCTATGGGCGCCACATGGCCTTTTATTAAAAGAATATTCATCTTAGAAGGAGCACTAATAAATATAATAGGTGCAGCTGTAGGAACTGTTCTTGGTTTATCTCTATGCCTGGCTCAGCAGAAGTTCGGATTGCTTAGACTGCATGGTACAGTTGTAGATTTTTATCCTATAAAAATAGACGGAGTAGATATAACCGTAGTCATTAGTACGGTGGTCTTTATCGGAGTTATAGCCACTTACTTTATGGTGAATTATTTAGTAAAGAAACTAAAAGAGACTTCTGCTGTTTAACCCTAAGATTCGAGAAACTCGATATCTCTAAACTCTGCACTCACCTTATCCAAGGTTTCGAATAATACCGCTGAATCCATTTCTGTCACCATTTTCATCCTCCATTCTTTAAAATGCGGAATCCCTCTGAAATAGTTCGCATAATGTCTTCTCATTTCTACCACCCCTAATCGCTCTCCTTTCCATTCTAAGCTTCTTCTCAAGTGTTCTTTGGCAGCCTCGACTCTATCACTAATCGTAGGTGGAGCTAAGTGTTCACCCGTCTTCATGAAGTGCTTTATCTCATTAAAAACCCAAGGGTAACCTATACTGGCTCTGCCTATCATGATTCCGTCTACGCCAAACTTATTTTTATATTCTAGTGCTTTCTCAGGAGTTGTAATGTCTCCATTTCCGAAAACTGGAATATTCATTCTAGGGTTATTCGCTACGTCAGAAATAAGCGACCAATCAGCATCTCCCTTGTACATCTGCTTTCTAGTTCTTCCATGAATAGAAATCGCTTTAATCCCAACATCCTGAAGCCTTTCTGCTACTTCTACTATGTATTTCGAGTTATCGTCCCAGCCTAACCTCGTTTTTACTGTTACAGGCAGCCTGGTGGACTTGACTATTTCTTTAGTCATTTCTACCATTTTAGGAATGTCTTGGAGAATTCCTGCACCTGCCCCTTTACAAGCTACTTTTTTTACAGGACAGCCGTAATTGATATCTATTATATCAGGATTAGCCGCTTCTGTAAGTTCAGTAGCCCTCTTCATTGACTCTATATTCGACCCGAATATTTGTATACCAATAGGCCTCTCATACTCAAATATGTCCAGCTTCTGAGTGCTTTTTACAGCATCTCTAATCAACCCCTCGGAAGATATAAACTCAGTGTACATAAGGTCTGCACCATACTTCTTACAGAGCGCTCTAAACGGAGGGTCACTCACGTCTTCCATGGGCGCGAGTAATAAAGGAAACTCTCCTAATTCTATATCAGCTATTTTTACCACCTTATGTTTTAAAAATGCAAAAATACTATGAATAATGCTTCGATGCATCACACCCACCCTATTCCTAGAGCTATACTGCTATTTATTTTCTGTATTGTAGGAATAATCGTTTTTTCTTTGGTAGCCATAAGCGTTTGTAAGGTAGCAGGAATTGACCTAGAATCCAAGCTGGGCCTACAAATACAAACTGCATTTACTCAGATAGGAGGATTCCTTCTCCCCGCTTTAGTATTTAGAAGGATTTTTGGCGGAAAGTCTGTTACTCATTTTAGCTTAAACAAACCAAAAACCCTTCATGTCATCCTAACTGTCATTTTAGCGATTACAGGTTTAGGAATAGTGGCCTATGCTGGAGAAATAAATCTAAAACTACTCGAAGGAAGAGGCGGGTTCATAGCGGCATTAAAAGAACTCGAAGACCAGTCGGCTGAGATAATGATGATTATGCTGGACATGAAGTCTATTGGCTCCCTCCTAGTCACTATCCTTTTGGTAGGACTTCTTCCTGGAATATGCGAAGAGTTTCTATTTAGAGGAGCGTTGCAATCTCAATTGGCCAAAGCTTTTAAAAACATCCATGTGGCCATCTGGACAACAGCTATAATATTTAGCGCTATCCATTTCCAGTTTTTCGGATTTATTCCAAGAATGCTCCTTGGAGCTTTGTTTGGATATGTGCTTATCTACACTGGGAGCATTTGGATGCCTATTTTAGCTCATTTCATAAATAATACTGTGGGGGTTCTTGGTTATTACTTAGCCCAAAACACTGATATAATCTCTCAAGAGCAAGTAGAAAGCACCGAAGTTTCTTGGCTTATAGCTCTTGGCAGTGCTTCTCTAGTTCTAGGTATAATTCTACTAATGAAGAAATCATCTAACTGGCCGGAGAGAAGACTAGAATACCTCAAATTCCCCTACCCTAAAGAGACCTATATAGATCAATCAGAAGACGATTCACCCTCGTAAAAAAACTTCTGCTAAAACTAAATCCGAAGGCTCTGTCACCTTTATATTCTCTGGATTCCCAGCTACGAGATGAATTTCATCTCCAGCAGCCTCTACTACTGAAGCGTCATCTGTAAAAAGAGCATCGAAGTCTACTTTGTATGCTTCTTTTAATAATTTAGTATGAAAACACTGAGGAGTCTGCACTACTACGAAATCATTCCTATTCACGGAAATAGAGCTGTCATCAGCCTCTATTTTTCTCAAACTTTCATTTACTTGTAGCACAGGTATGGCGGTTTTTTTAAGCGTTGCAACGCGAAAACAATCCCCAATAACTTTTACAGAAACACAAGGACGTGCAGCATCATGAATAGCCACCACACCGCTGTACTTAAGTTTAGATAATCCTTTCTTCACCGACTGAAAACGTGTGTCTCCACCTTCTACAGTAGTGATATCCTTACCTGCGAAATTGTGTTCTCTTAACTGGGCCCAGTGATCTAAAAAAGATTCATTCATGACCACTACCACATGCATATCAGGTTTCCATCTGTAAAATTTTTCTAAGGCATGAATAATTACAGGACGGTCATGAACGGCCATAAACTGCTTAGGCTGTTCAGATTTCATTCTGCTTCCTATACCTCCTGCCACTATAATTACCTCTTCTCTCATTGCAGCTAAGATAAACTTAGTGTGAATACTTTCAACACTAATTTTTCATGCCACTGAAGAATCGAAAAGATTAAAGGGGGACTATGAAGAGTAATACCTAAATAAAGCCATCAAGAATGATAAAGCTCTATGGGGTCCCCTTTGGATGATTTGACATCACATCTACCTGAACTGCGCCAGTGAGTTAATTTACTTGTTCCAGATTTCCCAACTCTTTTCTGCCTGTAGTACCAACATTCTATACCCGTTTAATGTGGCAGCTCCTCTCTCTTCTCCTTTTTGTAGAAAAAGGCTCTGCTCTGGATTGTACACTAAGTCATATAGCAAATTCTGTGACGTGAGGTACTCGTATGGAATATCAGGGCATTTATCCACTTCTGGAAAAGTGCCTAAAGGAGTGGTATTTATAATTAACGGAAAGTGCTTTACCACATATTTATTCAGATCATGATATCCCAACTCATCCTCTGCTGGTGTTCGAGATATCATTTTATAATCTACTCCTAAATGATCTAACGTATAACCTATGGCTTTACTGGCTCCTCCTGAGCCTAGAATTAAAGCGCGCTCGTGGTGAGGCTTAAGTACTGCGGCTAATGACTTCTTGAATCCTACCGTATCTGTATTATACCCAATGAGCTTTCCGTTTATGATTTTGACGGTATTTACTGCTTGAATTTCTTTAGCTTCAGGGCTTAGCTCATCTAACAGCGGAATAATTTGCTCTTTAAAAGGAATGGTGACATTGAACCCTTCCAGATTTTCTACGCTAACAATTAGTTCTTTCAACTCAGCAATTTCACTCAATTCGAAGAGAGCGTAATTTACATCTGTGATTCCGCCTGATTTGAACTTTTCAGAAAAATACTTTTCAGAGAAGGAATGCTTGAGATTCTTCCCTATTAGACCAAAATTTCTCACGTTAGAATTTCCAATCAAATTTCAATACATTGTCCGACCCTTCTATTCTTTTAGCATCTACCATAACGATATTAGTGGATCCTTTGTGTACTATCTCTACTCGGTACTCTTCGTTTCCCGTGAGGTTAATTCTACATCTTCCCTCTTTATTCGTTACTGCTTCTCCTACAAATCTATCACTCTTGGCATTGAAGAATTTCACTGTCGCCTTTTTAGCTAGCGAACCATCTATAGTTACATCACCCACTATACTCACGAAGGTTCCATTATCATAACCAGAGGATATAAGTGCATAATTACTTACATCAGCTACATAGATATCTCTCTCTCCATTAGAATCTTCATATTCTGCAGCTACGAATAACTTAGAGTTATCTGCAGTTAACGAGAATGTAGACTCTTCATTTACCGTATTAATAGGATATCCTAAGTTTACTGGTGTTCCCCAATCGCCATTTATGAGCTCTGACTTAAATATGTCATATCCACCCATAGTCTGGTGGCCTTTGGAAGAAAAATAGAGCGTTTTTCCGTTAGGGTGAATGAACACGAACTTTTCATCATCTGATGTATTAATAATTCTCCCTAGGTTTTTAGGCTTGTCCCAGTCACCTTTTTTGTCTTTTTGACTCCTATAGATATCTCCTCTCCCAACTCCACCAGTTCTTTCACTGATAAAGTAGAGGCTTCCTCCATCTGCCGTTATACTTACTGAACCTTCATAATAACTGGTGTTTATAGGCTTATCCAATTTTTCAGGAGCATACCAGTCACCTGTCTTTTTATTCCTTTGAGACATGAATATATCTCCAGCCAATCTATCGTCATTTTTATAGATAAACATTTGGTTCCCATCTGGAGCCACACTTAATACTGCATCGTACTTTTTGGTATTCACATTCCCAGGTAAACTTTCTGCATCTGACCACTCGCCAAGCTTCTCATCCCACTGTGAAATGTAGATGTCCTCGAAGAACTTATAATCGCTTGACTCATCTATCTCTCCTCCTTCTGTGTCTGACCTTCGCGAAGTGAATATGAGTGTTTTTCCATCTGAGGTTACACTCGGAGCATAATCATCGAACCTAGAGTTTATTTCTCTTCCTATATTCTCAACTACTACAGGAACAGGCTCACTCATAAGCTGCTGGGCATACTGGCACTGATTTAAATACTTTAGCGCTAACTCATACTCTATGGTTCTTTTAGAACCGGTAGCTATGAAATTCTCAAAGCTAGATATAGCTTCATCCAATCGTGCCATTCTGTGGTAAGTCTGACCATAAAAGAAATTCATTTCTTTCACCACTTCAGGGTCATTCGCTTTAGCCTTTTCTAGATATTTTAAAGCCAGATCGAACTCTTTAGTTTATAATGACATTCAGCACTTCTATACTGAGCCATGGTATGTTCTTTTTCTATTTTAAGTATCTCTCTATATATAAGTAAAGCACCTCTGTAATTTTTATCTAAAAACTCATGCCTGGCAGCCCCCATCTTAAAAGTGATGCTTCCTTTTTTTTCTTTCTTTTCTTCTTCCTCTTGGGCATATAAACTTACATCAAGCAGCATGCTCAGAAGGATGAAAACTGTAACTAGAATTTTATTCGTCATTTGATTGGTAATAGAGTTTAGTAAAATTACGGATTGGTTCACTACAAGCACTCTACTAAACTCTAGAATCTACATAATAGTTGTGCAGAACTCTCAGTCTAATGGTCTTTTAATCTAAATAGGGCTTCTTAATTTAGCTTTATGAATAAACCTCTTACCGAGCAGGACTCAAATTATGACGGATTGGACAAGATGTCCACAGAAAATTTGCTTCGCAATATCAACTCTGAAGACCAAACTGTGGCTTTGGCTGTGGAATCAGAAATTTCTGCTATAGAGTCTCTGGTAGAAGCCGTTTTTTCCAGAATGAAGAATGGTGGTCGACTTTTTTATATAGGTGCAGGAACTTCTGGCAGATTGGGAATACTAGATGCTAGCGAATGTCCTCCTACCTTTGGAGTAGACGATAACGTAGTGATCGGTATCATCGCCGGTGGTGATATAGCTATTCGAAAAGCTGTTGAAAATGCTGAGGACAGCGTTACAGGAGCTTGGGAAGACCTGTTGAAACATAACCCCACTTCATTAGATACCGTGATAGGTATAGCCGCCTCTGGTTCTACACCTTATGTGGTGGGAGCATTGGCATATTGCAACGCTAATAATATTCTTACAGGATGTATCGTATGCAACCCTAATAGCGCCATAGCTAATGAAGCTCTGTTTCCTATAGAAGTGAAAACTGGGCCAGAGTTCGTAACAGGTAGTACACGTATGAAAGCCGGAACTGCGCAGAAGCTAACATTGAACATGATTTCTACTGCTCTTATGATAAAACTGGGACAAGTAAAAGGAAATAAAATGGTAGATATGCAGCTTAGTAATCATAAGCTGGTAGCCAGAGGTACTAGCATGATTATGGAACAGTTACACATAGAAGAGAAAGAAGCCAAGGAATTATTATTAACTTATGGAAGCGTAAGAAAAGCAGTAGAGTCTAAGAATGCATGAGATAGAACCCTATTATAACTGGAGAGCACTTTACGTGAGCAACGAAGATCCAGCATCTCCGTTTTTCGGAAAAGAATACAGTGAATTTTACTGTTCAGAATACATTTACGACCACTATATTCATCCACAATGGGATAATATGGGTTCTCCTACGCTGTATATAAAAATCCTTTTTGCCGATTATGATCAAGGTTATGCTATTATAGAGTTAATAGGTGAGTGGAATGACTTGCTGCATAATGACATTATGCATTTTAAAAGAAATATACTGGAAACGCTCTATGAATAATGGAGTGACCAAGTTTCATATTGATAGCAGAAAATGTGCTGAATTTTCATTACTCGGATGATTGTTATTATGAGGAATGGTTCGAAGAGGTAGATGGATAATGATGGATGGATAGCTGCCATGAATCTTAGACAGCATGTTTTTGATGATTTTCAGGAGGGAAATATAGATTCTTATCTAGTAGCAGGTGGCCAACTAAATGAAGTTAAATGGAGGACTAAAACTCCAGATCAACTTTTCGAGAATGTAGAAAATCAGGTTCTGAGGAGAATAGGGGTTTAACTGGGCCGATGAGCTCGTATTTATAGTTCGCTAATTGATTTTTTTAGTTTTCCCAGCATCAATTTATCTATCGGGAATTTGAGGTCTTCGGGGCGCAACTCAGCTATTTTCACCCATCTAAAACTAGGTTTTCCATGAGTGAAATCAAAAGGAAATTCTCCTAATAGTAACTTTGTTGGTTTTGAAAGTTTGGCAGTGTAATAGACTGAAATGAGTTGGTCTGTTTTTTTAAATGAACTCTGCTGAAAAAAATCGGTGGTGTAGAAATGTTCTGTGTTGGTTAACTCTTGATGAAGCTCTTCCCGAGATTCGCGTTGCAATGCATCATAAATACCTTCTCCCCACTCTACTCCTCCTCCAGGAAATTTGGTGAATAGCTTGCCCAAATATTCTTCATCAGCCAGAAGAATTTCTTCATTTTCATTAGTAATAAGGGCGTAGACTCGGATGTTAAAATTCATGGACTGATCTAATTATACATGGTTAATAACTCCCGATTTATAATTACTACGAATCCAGCATCTGCTTAGAATACTTTTCCCACTTTTCTAGCAGCTGACTATACCCTTCTGGAACTTCCTTTTCGAAAGACATAAACTTTCCAGTTTTAGGGTGCTCAAAGCCTAAACTTTTAGCATGAAGTGCCTGCCCTGGGAATTAGACTAAACAGTTCATCACAACTGTCTGTACTTGTAAAACTGTTCCTTTCAGATATTTTATCTCCACCGTATTCTAGTCGTTAAATAACGGATGACCAATGTGTTCATGTGAACACGAATCTGATGCGTTCTACCAGTTTCTAGATTACATTCTACCAATAGTTACATACCTAATCTCTTAATCACTTTGATAATGCGTAACAGCATGCTTACCTATGAAGGATCTTCATAACTCCATAAGCTTTCTGTTTTTAAGACTTCTAGCTAGGTTTCCAGTTACTGTACCATCTTCAGATAAATCTCCCCAAACTAGTGCCCAGTACCTTCTTTCTGTGCTTCTATCATAAAACTGCTTGGCTAAATGTGCCAGTGAGTCATCACTCTTGGCCACTACCATTACACCAGTCGTAAGTTTATCTAACCTATGAACTAACCCAGGTCTCTGAGGATTACTCCCACTTGGCAACTTGTTAAAATGATGCATTAACCCATGCACCAACGTTCCAGTGTAATTTCCATAGCCAGGATGAACTACCATGCCCGCTTCCTTATTCAGTACGAGCACCTCATCATCTTCATAAAGTATCTCTAAGTCTAAATCTTCTGGAACTATTTCTTTATCTCTAATAGGGAACGGAAGCTCTAGTGTAATCACGTCATGGGGACGGATTCTAAAGTTTGGCTTCACAGAGGCGTCATTTACCTTCACAAACCCTGCTTTTGCACTCAGCTGAATTCTATTCCTAGAAGTATTAGGGAGTCTATCACATAAAAACTTATCTACGCGTAATAGCTGTTGACCTGGGTCTGCTACATATTTGAAATGTTCAAATAACTCATCTCCATCTTCTATAGTCCTGTCTGTAGCTTCCAATTGGTTTAATTTTTTATGAATTTAGTCATTCCTACTACAGAACCATTTTCTAGTAGTTGAGAAACATAAATTCCTTGTGATAAATCAGATATATCTACCTGAGATGAAACGATTACTTCTTCTTTCACCACCGCTCCTAATGAATTAAGAACACGCAGCGTACGTCCGTAAACAAATGAACCTGAAGAAATAACTGACTGCGCTGGATTAGGATATACCGTAAACTCTAATAGCTCTGCACTAATCTCATCTACATCTACGAAGTCCCACTCTAACTGCTTATCAGACTGAAAAACGGGTCTAATCATCAATGAACCTTGCACACCACTTTGTGTCCAAGAGCCAAATGGCCCTAACTTAAATTTTAGGTTAGCAGAATTCGCATTGAAACTCTTATCGTAGCCTATGTTGAGTTCTGTATTATTCGTCTGAACTATTCCTACATGAAAATTTCCTAAAGGAATGTTCACGGGCGTATCATATTCGTAGAATTCGAAAACATCATAACCTTCAGCATAGTAACCTGGAGAATGTAGCTCGAAATTTTCTTCAAGCTCTAACCCAGGCTCTCCGGAGTTGTCCTCCCATACTCTCAATAAAAAAGTTTCGTTAGAATTATTTAATGTAAACGGAGAGAAATGAATTAGAAGTCCGACTAAAGAGTCTTCTAAGAGATTATTAAACCTCATAGCAGTGCCGCTACCAGGCTCATTTAAGGCATACGCACCCTCTGCAGAACCATCATCATATGCGTAATAGTTCCCGAAATTTTGCTCGAACTCTAATGTATCATTTACCGCATTTATATCAGGCGTGGTGTTACAAAAGTGTTTTACCAAGAATGTAGCACATGTATCATTTACATCAGTAGGATACGTAAAGCTGTTGGGAGTATTGTCATTAATGCTAAATGGCTGTCCGAAAGTAGAAAATCCATTTAATGCGGTACTTAACTGCTGGCTAAAATCAGCAATCACTGTACCTTCAAAGGAAATTTCGGTTCCAAAAGAGATGTTTCTATCCTCATCTAAGTTTCTAAAACTCACTGGGAAGTTGGGAGCCATAAACCCTGCAGTAGCACTCTGGTAATGCTCCCAAGGAATGGTATGGTAGCCCTGTAATAAAGTAGTTCTATTCCCATTAGCAGAAACGTCTACGATACTAAAATCGGCATCTACAATGCCATCATCCATCCATACATAATCTATATGCCAGTGATCTACATTTCCACTAAGTGTAGAAAAGTTTCTGAATCTAAATTGAAAATCTTCCTCTAGCCACAACACATCATTTACATGAATAAATGCACGCTGAAACTCTGTGGATCCTACACCCGGAGTAGACCATACTTGCTGCCATAACGGAGGGTTACTATTCGGCACTAAAAACTCCACAAAAAGCTCATCCTCCAGATCAGGCGCGTTTCCAAGACCTCCACCTTCATAATAAAAGACCAGTTTCACGCTGTCTGCATCGGTATAACTAGATAAATCTATAGGGCAGGATGTAAGCGTATCTGCACTTCCGTAAGAAAACTCATTAGAAAAATCATAGGGATATCCTGTTTGATCTAAACCATCTAACGTGGCCACTCCTTTAGTCGGAGGATTTATAGGTAGCGAACTATTTATTCTAGCCGATTTGTCTACCCACATTTGCCAGTCCAAAGGGATTTCAGGATCATTAGTAGCTAGAGAATACCTGCTGAAATCATCTATAAAAGGAAGCGTTATCCCAGCTGCTCTATTCACAGACATCGCCCTTTCAGGATATCTTGATTCTATCTGGAATTGCTCCGCTTGTTCCACACTCATCGTTAATGGGCGCGTTATTTCTTGAGCCATAGAGCTCGAGACAGCTAAAACTAAAATTAGGCCTGCCAAAAATGTTTTATTCATATTAGTCTACGTTTGGTAAATCCTCTACTGGCGCTTCCACACCCAGTTTCAGCCATACATTCACTGCACTTCCAGCACGAATTTTTTTTCCATTAAGATACTTAGGCATCTGCTTAAACACCTGAGCATTTAGGGTATCACTTTTAGAAATAACAGAAGCATCATACAACGGGAAATCTAGATTTAAAGACAATGCTCCTAGACTAGACTTCACTCCATCTAAGCTCATTCCATAAAGGTTTGGCAAAGATACTTTAGTAGATTTTCTCTCACTTACTACGAGTTTAATCTTTTCTCCCATGCCTACTAAATCTCCATCCTTTAGCTCCTCTTCACCATAATACGCCCCTAGAACTACATTATTAAATTCTCCCGGCTGGTACTTAGTTTCTATTTCAAAACCTTTACTTAGCATCTTTGTCTTGGCTATTTCTAGTGGTTCACCCACCTTGAACCTAACGGGCTTTTGTGGCGGAATAGTGCGGTAGACCTTTAAATAAATCTCTCTCTCTGATTTAACCAAAGAACTGTCTGTTGGAATCTGAGCGTAAACAATCCCTGCCTTCCCTTTAACGAAGGTGGAGTCTATGAGCTTGTAAGATAAAGTAGACTCTTTAAGCTTAGAAATAGCTTCGTTTAAGATCATTCCCTCTACTTTAGGAACTACCACCTTCTCTGCGTGTTTGGTGTAAAACCTAAGAAAAAACCAGGCTAAAGCCACTAATAGCAGAGCGAATAATCCTGCTTTAACTAATGTTCTAACGAACGCTTTACTGAAGATGTACTTAATTAAATTCAAACCTTAGAGTTATATGATTTAGCTATAACGAATCAAAATTCAAGAAATTGACTAAACAACTCTTAAATAGCAGCCATTCTTTTCTCGAGAGAAGTATCAAACGTATTCTTGGCTTCATTAATAAAACCAAAATGATCTCCATCTACATGAATCTTTCCTTTAGTAACATGCCCTAGCAATGTGCAGCTTATCCCTTGTTCCCCTATATAGTCTAAGAAATTATCCTCATCCTCCTCTACTAGTGAAACTAAAATTCTTCCCTGAGCTTCACCGAATAAGAAGGCATCCATTCTTATTTCAGAATCTGAAACTATATCAAACCCTAAAAGACTTGGCATTCCCATCTCTACGAGTGCTGTATATAAACCACCATCACTCACATCATGCGCTGCATTGATAAAGTTGTTTTCTATCAATCCTCTTACACATGCTTGAATTTTCACTTCTTCCTCTAAGTTGAAGTAAGGCGCAGGAGAATTTTTTACTTCTAAAAGCGTAGATAAGTATTCACTAGACCCTAAACAATTTTGAGAATCTCCCAACATGAAAATCAGGTCTCCCTTATATTTAAAATCTAAGCTAGTATGAAGAGACTTGTCCTTCATTACCCCTAACATTCCTATCGTAGGCGTAGGAAATACCGGACTGGCCGAACCGTCTTCAACAGCTGATTGGTTATAGAAACTTACATTCCCACCTGTCACTGGCGTTCCGAATGCTAGACAGGCTTTACTCATTCCTTTTATCGCTCCTTCAAACTGCCAGTAAACCTCTGGATTATATGGGTTTCCGAAATTCAAACAATTCGTTATGGCAGAAGGCACAGCTCCTGTACAAGAAATATTTCTAGCAGCCTCAGCCACGGCTATTTGAGTCCCTATCTCTGGGTCGTTGTTTACATATCTAGCGTTGCAATCAACAGTTAAAGCGATCGCTTTATTCGTTCCTTTGATATTCACTATCGCTGCATCCGAAGGTTTATTCGTACACATGTTTGCCGTTCCTACCATAGTATCATACTGCTCCCAAACCCATCTTTTGGATGCAATGTTTGGTAAGCCTAATAAGGCTGAAGCTATCCTTTTAATCCTATCCATATCAGGAACCTCGATATCATCTAGATTGAATTTAAGATTCTCAGCATAATAGGCTGGCTCTTTAGACTCTCTATCATAAACAGGAGCTCCTCCTCCTAGAACTAATGAGTGAGCTGAAACCTCAGCCACTACCTCTCCTTTCATAGAGAACGTTACGGTATCACCTTCTACTACTTCTCCTATCTCTACCGCATGAAGATCCCACTTCTCGAAGATATCTTCTACTATTTTTTCTTTTCCCTTATGCACCACCACCAACATTCTCTCCTGAGATTCACTTAGTAAAATCTCGAAAGGCTTCATGTCTTCCTGTCTCTTAGGGACTTTATCCAAATTGATTTTCATCCCTACCTTTCCGGCAGCACTCATCTCTGTAGAAGAACACGTAATTCCTGCGGCTCCCATATCCTGCATCCCCACTACAGCATCCGTTTCAGCTAATTCCAAAGAAGCTTCTAATAATAATTTCTCTTGAAATGGATCACCTACTTGAACAGATGGTAAATCATCTGCAGAATCTGCAGTGATGTCTTTAGAGGCGAATGAAGCACCCTGGATTCCGTCTTTCCCTGTAGCAGATCCTACAATATACACTGAGTTTCCCGGCCCTTTGGCAGTGGCAGAAATAATTTTATCCGTAGATAAAATCCCTGCACTCATTGCATTCACTAATGGATTTGTTTGGTAAGACTCATCAAAGAACACTTCCCCTCCCACTACAGGAATCCCGAAAGCATTTCCGTAATCGCCTATTCCTTTCACTACTCCTTCGAGTAACCACTTCGTTTTTTCGTTATTCAGCTTACCGAACCTTAACGAATTCAGCTGCGCGATAGGACGAGCGCCCATGGTGAATATATCTCTATTTATTCCACCCACACCTGTCGCAGCTCCTTGATAAGGCTCTATGGCAGATGGATGATTATGACTTTCTATTTTAAAAGCACATCCTAATCCATCTCCAATATCTACAACACCCGCATTTTCTTCACCTGCTTCTACGAGCATGTGAGGCCCTTTTTTAGGCAATGTTTTCAACCATTTAATAGAATTCTTATAAGAACAGTGCTCACTCCACATTACGGAATATATACACATCTCAGTGAAATTAGGGGTTCTACCCATAATTCCTTTGATCATCTCAAACTCTTCAGGTCTTAGACCCATTTCTTCTGCCTGTTCTAATGTAGCTTCAGCTACTGAAGTAGATACTACGCTCATGTGAAAGTGCTTTTTATTGCTGCGCAAAGATAATAGTTCATCTAACAGTAAACAGTATAGTTTTCCTCTGATTTTCGTGTATTTTCCACAGTAATTTCATCTCCACTAAATCCAACAAGCACAAAAGATTTAAAACTGACTTACTCTACACATAATTTTCTTCATTCCACCGCCATTAATCCAGGCCGACTGCTTGCTTATTCTCGGTTTTCATCCCACTGAGTGTTTTTAACTCTTGCCTAGATGAACTAAGCCGCCAGAAGATGTAACGAGAACGGCAAAGGAAGCAGACCAAACACACCAACCTATTTAGCACAATTTAATCGAAATCAAAGCCTCGAAAAAGGTTTGATTAATCAAATACCGTCTTCACTTTACCCCCTAGAATTCTGTTCTTGCTGGATAGTTTATCCATAGTTAACAGTAGATTTGTTTTATGAGAGCATTATTGCAACGCGTTTCTGAGGCTAGCGTAGTCATTTCTAACCAGCCAGTGGCAGCTATAGCCCACGGGTTTTTAATCCTTATAGGAATAGAAGCCGAAGACGGAAAAGATGACCTAGAATGGCTAGCTAAAAAAATTACTCAACTATCGACTTTCTCCGACAATGAAGACAAAATGAACCTCGATATTAAAGATGTCAATGGAGAAATTATAGTCGTAAGCCAGTTTACTTTACACGCCAAAACCAAAAAAGGAAACAGACCTTCATACATCAAAGCTGCTAGACCAGAGGTAGCTATCCCTCTTTACGAAGACTTCAAAAAACAGCTGTCCCAGACTTTAGGAAAAGAAATTCAATCTGGCGAATTCGGAGCCGACATGAAAGTCTCTCTAACCAATGATGGTCCAGTTACAATTTTTATAGATTCAAAAAATAAGGAATAGAAAAAATGTGACTTATAAATTATTAATCCGCACACCACCTCCTAATAGCTCTGCAGAAACGAATTACAAACTCATTCCTTTAATCTACTTTTAGGCAATCAAACACCACATAACAAATGACCATAAAGGAAGCGCAGGAGAAAACTGACAACTGGATAAAAACATACGGAGTAAAGTAATTTTAATGAATTAACCAACATGGCTATCCTAACCGAAGAAGTAGGCGAATTAGCCAGAATTATATCTAGAAGATATGGAGAACAATCTGAAAAAGAATCAGATAAAAATAAAGACCTTGGAGAGGAGATGGCAGATGTACTGTGGGTTCTTATGTGTTTAGCCAACCAAACAGGAATAGATCTAACTGAAGCTTTGGAGAAAAATTTTCATAAAAAAACCCTTAGCCAAGATAAGGTCTTCAGATTCTAAAATAAACGTTAGTTCATTAAGAGATAAATTATTTCACAAACCGGAATCGGCTGCATTTTATGCTGATTAGCTCTATTTAGTTTTTGATATAAGTCCATCACCACTTTTTGACGGTCTTCCAGAGCTCCTGTATCTTTCTTCATGCTTAGATATTCCATCGCCCACTCTAACTCTACATAGGTGGCTCCTATCTGATCTTCATCCGTTCTTCCATCATCCCACAATCCATCTGTTGGGGTGAAGCTTTTACAATATCTTCTATTACTCCTATTTCTTTTCCCAATGCCCAAACCTCTGTTTTATACAAGTCAGCTATTGGACTTAAATCTACTCCTCCATCGCCATATTTAGTATAAAATCCTATTCCAAAATCTTCTACTTTATTTCCTGTTCCAGCTACTAAAAGTTTATAATGACCCGCCATAGCATAAAGAGTAGTCATTCTTAATCTAGCCCTAGCATTAGCCATTGTTAAATGGTCTTGAATTTCACTCGGAAAAGTGTCTTCCATCGCCTTAAATGCCTCAGTAAGATCAATCACAGACCCTGTTACATTAGGAAATGTTTCTTCTAACCAAGCAATATGTTTAGTGCTCAAATCGAACTGAGAAGCATTCTGATAGATTGGCATATTGAACACCATGACTTTCTTACCTGTCATCGCACATAGCGTGGAGGTGACAGCAGAATCAATCCCTCCACTAACGCCTACCACAAAACCGTCCAAACCAGCCTTAGAAGCATAACCCTTCAGCCAATCGGTAATGTAGCCTGATACTTTCTTTGCATTCATTTAAAAAAGAATTCCAGCTGTTACCACGAAGCTATTCGTGATAGACTTCATTTTAAACTCATTATATAATCTTCCTCCTTCACCCGAACCTGTTCCATAAGATGGGTTTCCATCATCATTGATCTCTATTGCTTTTATCTTAGACTTAAAAACATTGGTTAATCCATTATTGTAAGCTATCCCAAACATTAATGAAGTGTTTCCACTAAGTGAGTAATCTATGCCTGCCCCTATGATTAATGAAGCTCGAATAGGCAACATCTCACCACTGATATCTACCCCCATTTCCTCTTCATCCTCTTTAGCTAAAGTGCTAATAGCAGACCCTGAATCTATCCATGAGTTTCCCATCTCGTCAGCATCCTCGACCAACTCACTAAAGAACTTTATATTATCATCTGCGGTCGCTTTAGTAGCGAAACCTAACCCTAATCCAAACTGGCCCCAATACGTAATATATCCGATTTCATCTGTGCGCAGCTTTAATGTTAGAGGAATCTCTACATACTTAAGCTTATACTTCCTGTTTCGCTTTACTATAAAATTAGACTCCCCAGCGTCACCAATTCTATCTTCATAATCGAAAAAAGACAACTGACCACCACCTCCCATAATAGAAAACCCTGTCCCTAAAGCGTACCTCTCAGAAAACATTATATCCGCATTCACCCCGAAACTTCCCCTTAACAGAACACCTTCACTCACTAAATCAGCAGCCTCAGGAGACATCCAACTAATATTAGGGTCCACTTTAAACCCAAATTTGAATTTTTTAAAATCTTGAGAAAAACCCTGTACTGCGAACAGCACTGCTACCAATAAAATTGAAATTCCTTTCATCTTCATTTATTTTAATTTTAATAATAGATGAAACAGTTAGTTAACATCTACGATTGAATTTTATTTTCTAATTGAGCGAATCTATATCTTCGCCAAAATATCTCGTTGAGAAAAAGAGTTGCTCTTCAAAAACAAAGCCAAATCTAGTATTTATTATGAGGAAATATTTATTCGTATTTATTTTAATTCCACTTTGTTTGTTGAATTCATGTGAAGCTGACAGGCTAGCCATAAACGTGACCGACTCAGCTATAAAATTAGACATAAAAAGGCTAGATAAGGCACTGTTCCCAATAGATACTAGCGACATAGCAGCTAAACACATCCAGCTAAAAGAGGAGTTTGGTGACTTTGCAGATGTTTTCTTAGGATACATGCAGCAAACTAACGGCCTAAAAGACTTTAATACTCTTCCTTCCTTAGCTAACGACCAAGTTTACCCGTTAGTTATGACTGTTCAAGAAGGAATTCTAAGAATGGAGGATGAGATTGTTTCCCAAATGGAATTACTCGAAGATGGATTTAAACACCTTAATTATTACTTTCCAGAAACAACTACTCCAGATATAGTACTCATGAATTCATGGTTTCAATATGGAATTTTCACTACCGAATCGGTGCTTGCCGTAGGTCTAGATTTTTTTATTGGTGACACTATTATCCAAGAAATCTACCCCCCGCAGTTTTACTCATATATGAAAAAAGACATGCAGCCAGATTACATAGCAGTAAATGCTATGTATGGTTGGCTGTACAATAAGGTATATCCGATAACTGGAGACGAAAGCACCTTATTGGATCATATGGTATACAAAGGAAAAGTGCGCTACCTTCTAGAAGCCATGTTTCCTAAAGAAAAAGAATCCACCATTATGAATTATTCAGAAGAAGAGTTAGCCTGGTGTTACAAAAAACAACTAGCCGTTTGGAGAGAACTCACCAAGGTGAATGAAAAAAATCAAGCGACCATATACGAGAAAAAGAAAAGTGAGATAAGCAAATGGGTAGCTCCAGGGCCTTTCACATCCGCTCTTTCCGAAGAGGCGACAGACAGAGTTGGAGAATGGGTAGGACTGCAGATGGTAAGAGACTTCATGAGGGAAAATCCGGAAATGAAAATTTCCGAAATGCTCAAACAGAATTCAAGAAAGTTTTTAAAGTATTATAATCCGAAAAGATAAATTATGGCTGAAGGAATCGTTAAAACCAGTGAGATAAAAATAACAGTAGGACTAGATGAAAATCAAGTTCCTGAAAAAATAAATTGGACTGCCAGTGATGGGGGAATAGATGGCCCATGTAATGCATTTATGCTCTCTGTTTGGGATCCTAAAGAAAATAACACGCTGCGGATTGATCTTTGGAACAAAGAAATGAAGGTGGACGACATGAAGAAATTTGCACACCAGACATTAGCCACTATGGCAGAAACATTTGAGAGAGCCACAGGTGAAAAAGAAGCTGCAAAAATGCTTACTGATTTTTCTAGAAAATTCGCTGAGGAGTTAAAGCTGATTGGGTAATCCTTTATTCTAATGCTCGTTTAGTTGATGGAAAAAGCGGAAAGAACAGCGCTAAACTTTAATTTTATTTTAGACTTAAGCTTCTCTTTGGAATCTACCACCCTTCGTTAACACTGCTTATAAAAGACAGGAGTTCTTCTTTTCCTTCGTGCTTCTCTGCAGAAGACACAAATACTGTTGGCATTTCCTCCCAAACTTCAAGCATCTCAGATTTATAATTTTCCAAAAAAGATTTCTTCTCGGCTGATTTCAATTTGTCTGTTTTAGTGAAAACGATGACAAAAGGAATTTCATTCTCTCCTAACCATTCCATAAACTCAAGGTCTATTTTTTGCGGCTCGAGCCTGCTATCTATAAGTACAAAAGTGCAGAGTAGATTCTGTCTATTTTTTAAAAAACTAGTTATAAACCCCATCCACTTACTTTTCAATTTGACAGGGACTTTGGCAAATCCATACCCCGGCAAATCCACCAAATACCAAGGGTCTTCGGTCTTGCTATTTATAACAAAATGATTAATCAGCTGAGTCTTTCCCGGTCTCTGAGAAGTCTTGGCTAGATTTTTTTCATTGCAAAGCATATTTATCAAAGAACTCTTACCTACGTTACTTCTTCCTATAAAGGCATACTCGGGCTTATCTGGAACGGGACATTTATTAATGTCTTTATTACTTATAACGAAACTGGCAGATTTAATGTTCATGAAAGGCGTTTGAGTTTGGGGTTAATAGGTCTGGAAGCTGATGTTTAAAAAAGTCTAGCGTATTTCGTCTCTTTTTTAAACTTTATTCTCCTTCATCCATCCATCCAAGTGTTCGTTGAATTCATTTGGATGCTCCATCATAGGTGCATGACCGCAGTTATCTATCCAGTACAAAGAACTGTTTTCCATTTTCTCATGAAACTCTTCGGCCACTGCAGGAGGAGTAATAGTATCATTCTTTCCCCAAATCAAACATACAGGCATCTTCATATGCTGGATGTCTTTTCCCATGTTATGACGTATCGCAGACTTAGCAATAGCCAGTACACGAATGACTTTATTTCTATCATTTACCATAGCGAAACATTCGTCTACCAACTCATCATTAGCGTGCTTAGGGTCGTAGAATGTAACCGCTACTTTTTTACGGATAAACTCCTTATCTTCTCTTCTAGGAAATGAACTACCAAAAGCATTTTCATACAAACCACTGCTGGCTGTAAGAATCAGAGAACTCACTTTCTCAGGATTAGCTTCAGTAAACACGAGTGCTATGTGCCCTCCTAGAGAGTTTCCTAAAAGATTGACTTTGTCTATTCCTTTGAAAAGTAAAAACTCCTTCAGAAACTTGGCCAAATTCTTAACGTTCGTATTGATAATCGGAAGCTCGTACAAAGGCAGCATAGGAATGATTACTGTGTACCTATCCTTGAAATGCTCGATTACATGCTCATAATTACTTAAAGCACCAAAAAGACCATGAAGCAACACCAAATTTGGTCCCGAACCTTCTTCTAGGTACTTAAATTTTCCGTCTTCTTTTAATTCGTAATCCATATTATCTCAAATGTAGTCAAATTCATTTGCGCGGCCATTACTCTCCTAAAAAAACCTATTTAACACTCTTCAACACCCCGCTGTTAGCTGAATCTTAAACAGTTTGTTGTCAACCCTGAAATTCCGTTATGCGCCACATGGTTGTACACAGCATCATTCAACTTTTCCACAAAGTGGGAAAAAGTGGTAGAAAGTGTCATATTGTGGTAAATTCATCCTATTTTTACACTCCAATGTTTAAAATATGTTGAATCTACTAGGTGAATATGACTGCAAAGTCGACTCAAAAGGTCGGCTTATGTTTCCGGCTAAGCTAAGAAAGCAGCTGGAGCCTGTGCTTAGTCATGGATTAGTAATCAACAGAGACATCTTCGCAAAGTGTCTAGTCCTCTATCCAAAGCCAGAGTGGGATAAAGTGAATGAGGAGATGAACAGACTAAGCAGGTATAACCGTTCTCACCAACAATTTCAGAGAAGATTTATGAATGGAGCCACGGCTATCGAGCTCGATTCTGCAGGGAGAATGTTAATCCCTGCCTCTTTACTTGAGTATGCCGGCATCGACCCTAAAAACACTAAAGAAGTGAAAGTAAATGGCATTGGGCAGAAGATAGAAATGTGGAGTAAAAACGCTTTCGAAGCAGAAATCCTGAATCAAGGTGATGATTTTGGAGATCTAGCCGAAGACGTTCGTAAAGACTTAGATAACAACGGTCAGCCTAAATTAAACTAATAAGAAAAAGCATGGAGAACGAAGCCTATCACGTACCGGTATTGCTTCAACCCTCCATAGATGGTTTGAACATAAATCCAAACGGGACTTATGTGGACGTCACCTTCGGTGGAGGCGGGCATTCAATTGAAATTTTGAAATTACTTGATAAAGGAAAGCTTATCGCCTTTGACCAAGACACAGATGCTTTGGCAAACACGATAGATGACAGAATACTCTTCGTAGACCAAAATTTTAGGTTTATGAGAAACTTTCTTCAGTTCAATGGAATTACTCATGTAGATGGAATCTTAGCAGATTTAGGCGTGAGCTCCCACCAGTTCAATGTAGATGCCAGAGGTTTTTCTACCAGAACAGATGGTCCGCTAGATATGAGAATGAGCCAAAACGGTGAAAAGACCGCTGAGCACATAGTCATGACTTACACTGAAGACAAGCTGAAACAAATGTTTTGGCTTTACGGAGAATTAAAAAACGCAGGGAAAATAGCTCGTCAGCTTCTTCTTAAAAGAGAGGAGATGAAAATAGACACTACGGAAAAGCTAAAGGAAGCACTTCTTCCAGTTACCCCGAGATATGATGACTATCGATTTCTAGCACAGGTTTTCCAAGCACTAAGAATAGAAGTAAACGAAGAGCTTACAGCACTAGAAGAGCTTCTTATTCAAACCATAGAGGTGTTAGCCCCGGAAGGTCAGATTGGTAATTATCTCCTACCACAGCTTAGAAGACAGGATGGTTAAAAACATCATGCGCTCCGGAAACTTAAAAGGACAACAAGAAAAAGATTTCTTCGGAAATCTCATAAGACCGCTAGAACCCGTCAATCGGAAACCGCTAGTACCAGACTCAAGTGAAATCGAAAGAAACAACAGAGCACGAAGCGCTAAGTTAAGAGTAGCGCAAAGGAATAAATGAACAGGATTAAGAAACAAGAGAAACCTAAACAAACCAAAAAGAAGTCAAAAGTGGCCAAAGGTATCAGCTGGCTGCTTAATGGCGATTTTTTAGTGAAAGGTGGAGTGAACCAAATGCCGTTCATACTTTTCCTTACCGGAATTTTCTTGTTCCATATCTGGTGGGTGTATTATTCAGAAAACACCATTAGAAATATTTCCGATAAAACAAAAGAGTTACACGAAGTAAAATCAGAATACAATACAGTCATTTCAAATGAAGAAAGCAAAACACAGCTTTCCAATATGCTTAAAAGCTCAGAAATTATTGATTTAAGAAAAGAAAAGAATTTCTTTGAGATTCTGGTAACTAACCCATGAAAAATGTTAAAAACATAGCGATTAAAGTTTGGGTCATGTACATGCTCATCTCACTCCTAGGCGTGAGCATAGCCGTGAAGGTTTTTGCTATCCAGTTCTTCGCAGAAGAATCTTGGGAAGTTCAAGCACAAGAGTCTGCGGTGCAAAAAAGAGAAATTCAACCTACTAGAGGACAGATTTTCTCAGCAGACAAATTACTTCTCGCTACATCTATCTCAGAATTTGATGTAAGGTGGGATAGTCAGGCAGGCTCCATAGATGAAGAAAATCTCAGGCTCTATATAGACTCCGCTAGTTATGCATTAGCTCAGCTTTTTCCTGAAAAGACTCAGGAAGAAGTAAGAACTGATTTCCAATCAGCTATTCAAGTAAAGAACCGTTACCAACTTATAAAACGTGGCATTGATTTTCTTCAAAAGAAGGAAATACAGAAAATGCCATTTTTCAACCTAGGACGGTTCAAGAGCGGTTTCATCTTCGAAGAAAAAAGAAAAAGAGAAAAACCACTGGGCAAACTTGCCAATAGAACTATTGGAATTCACAGAGAAAACCAAAAAGTAGGAATAGAACGTGCTTATGATCTTGAGCTTTCTGGTATAACAGGATACAGACTTGAAGAGAAGTTAGCTGGAAACGTATGGAAGCCTATTTCAGATGACTACATACAGAGGCCAGTAGAAGGAGCCGATGTAATCAGTTCTATACACTCAGAAGTACAGGATGTAGCTACTACATCATTAGAGAACATGCTCCAAAGACACAACTGTGACTGGGGCGTAGCCATAGTTATGGAAGTAGAAACAGGCTACATAAAAGCCATGGCTAACCTTACCAAGTTTGAAGACACCAAAGGAAACATCAGCTACCAAGAAAGAATGAATCAAAGCATTCTTACTAGAACTGAGCCTGGCTCAACCTTCAAACTCGCCTCCCTTCTAGCCGCTATAGATGACGGTCTTATCGACATCACTGACTCTGTAGACACCGGAAACGGAATACACCAGTTCTACGAAGAAACCATGAGAGATTCCGACTGGAAAGAGGGCGGACTAGGAACTATCAGTATTCAAGAAGCATTCGAAAAAAGCTCAAACGTAGGCTGTGCACTTGCAATGCAGAGGGCTTATAAGAAAAACCCGCAGAAATATCTAGACAAGCTTTCTTCTATGGGCCTTTATAACCCGCTCAGTTTAAATTTCAAAGGAGAACAACCCCCTATTATTAAACCCTCTACTGGAGACAAAAGATGGTCAGGGGTAAGCTTGACTCAAATGGCCATAGGCTATGAGGTCCAATACTCCCCACTTCAAACGCTTTCATTCTATAACACTATAGCCAATAACGGAAGAATGATGAAGCCGCTCTTTGCTGAGGCTCTTTCTAGACGAGGTGAAGTATTTCAAACCATAGAACCCGAAGTTCTTCAAGAAAAAATATTAAGTAACAGTACTATCCGTGATGCACACACTATGATGAAAGGAGTGGTAGAAAGAGGAACCGCTAAAAAAGTTCTTGAAAACAACTCTTATTCAATGGCCGGTAAAACAGGAACAGCATGGGCAGCAGTAGATGGTTCCTATGTCAACAAAAAATATCAAGCTTCTTTCTGCGGATACTTCCCCGCGGAGAATCCTAAGTACTCATGTATAGTCGTAGTCTTTAATCCACAGAATGGAGTTTACTACGGAAGCGCCCTGGCCGCGCCTGTTTTTAAAGACATCGCAGATATGATGTACGCTAAGGAATTCTTCAAGTCAGAGTTAGTAAGCGACAAAATAGTAGACACTTCGCTTCCAGCCTCTAAAGATGGACACCAAGCAGAAATCACGCAAGTCTACAACGACTTAGGCATGAACTACAGCAGCTCCTCACAGGACGCTTCATGGGTTTTTACAGAAACAGGAAGCACACAAGTACAAGTAAAACCTAAGACCATAAAAAAGGACGTAATGCCCTACGTAGTAGGAATGGGATTAAAAGACGCGCTCTACCTGTTAGAAGCACAGGGATTACGCGTGAATATCTCCGGACACGGGACGGTTAAAAAACAGAGTATTAAATCAGGAACTAGCCTTGCCAACACAAGGTTGGTGAGCTTAGAAATGAGTCATAACAACTAACGTGGATACGCTAAAAGACATATTATATAAAGCAGGCTCCGTAAAGGTACAGGGAGATACCGCTGTTTCTGTAAAAGGATTAACAGCAGATTCTCGTGCGGTGCAAAAGGACTGGATATTCATAGCTGTAAAAGGAACACAAGTAGATGGACATCTTTATATAGATAAAGCAATCGAACTAGGCGCATCTGTGATCATATGTATGGCTATGCCGTTTACGTTCACTCCCAACGTAACCTACGTTCAGGTAGAGGATTCATCGCATGCAGTAGGAATCTGTGCCGCTAATTTTTATGACAATCCCTCTGAGAATATAAAAATAGTAGGTATCACAGGAACTAATGGGAAAACTACGGTTACCACTCTCCTATTTAATCTGTTCACTTCTCTAGGGTACACAGCAGGCTTAATCTCTACAGTAGTAAATAAAATAGGCGACAGAGAAATACCTTCTACACATACCACTCCAGACCCAGTTTCTCTTCAGGCACTATTAGCCGAAATGGTAGCCGCAGGAAGCGAGTATTGTTTTATGGAAGTAAGCTCTCATGCATTGGTTCAGAAAAGAACTACAGGAATAGACTTCACAGGAGCCTTGTTCACCAATATATCTCATGACCATTTAGACTACCACTCCACTTTTAAAGAATACATCTACGCTAAGAAATTATTGTTTGACGGGTTAGGGAAAAACGCTTTTGCCATCTTTAATGAAGATGATCAAAACGGAGAGGTTATGGCACAAAATTGCAACGCTCGGAAAAGAAGTTTCGCCCTTAAAACCATGGCCGATTATAAAGCCAGGATTTTAGAAAACCTCATCTCTGGACTCCACCTTTCTATAGACGGAAATGAGATGTATTCTCAATTAATAGGTCAGTTTAATGCCTCTAACCTTCTAGCCGTTTATGCCATATCACAAGAGTTAGAACAAGAAAAATTTGATGTGCTCACTAAGCTCTCTTCGCTGAGTTCTGTAGAAGGAAGGTTTCAGCAAATGACCAGCAAAAAGCACATCATGGCCGTAGTGGATTACGCACACACGCCCGATGCTTTAATGAATGTACTCAAAACCATTAAGACATTAAGAACAGGCAATGAGCAAGTAATTACTGTAGTAGGCTGCGGAGGAAATAGAGACAAGACCAAGCGCCCTGAGATGGCCAAAATAGCCGCAGAGTTTAGTGACAAAGTAGTGCTAACCTCAGACAATCCGCGCTCAGAAGAACCAGACGAAATTATAAACGACATGGCGGCAGGGTTAGACCCTGCAGCGCTAGCTAAAACGCTTCAAATTTCTAATAGAAAAGAAGCAATAAAACTGGCATGCACACTAGCTCAAACAGGGGACATCATTCTTATAGCCGGAAAAGGCCATGAAAAATACCAAGACATCAAAGGCGTAAAGCACCCTTTCGATGACTTAGAAACGGTAGAAACCACATTTAAACTACTAAATAAGTAATGCTATATCACCTATTTGATTACCTAAATGAAACATACGACTTAGCGGGAGCCGGACTATTTAAGTTCCTCTCGTTCAGAGCTGCTTTGGTGATAATCACATCGCTTACTATTTCTATGTTCTTTGGTAAAAGTTTAATTAACTGGATAAGAGATAAGCAAGTAGGAGAAACCATAAGAGACCTAGGTTTAGATGGTCAAATGGAAAAAGCAGGCACGCCTACCATGGGTGGAATAATCATTCTTCTGGCTATTCTGGTTCCTACCATCCTGTTTGCTGATTTAACCAATACATACATCCAAGTGATGCTAGTAGCCACTGTGTGGTTTGGCGCCATCGGTTTTGTGGATGATTACATCAAAGTATTTAAAAAGAACAAGAAAGGACTAGCAGGGAAATTCAAGATAGCTGGCCAAGTAGTAGGTGGGGTCATAATAGGTTCTATGCTTTACCTCAGTCCTGATGTAACTATCAAAGAGAAAATAACAGACACTGCTGCACCAAGTATAGAACAGGTGATTACACAAGCAGAAGGAACTACGAATCCTGATGTATGGAAAGAATCCAAGTCTTTCAAGACCACGATTCCTTTCGTAAAAGATAACGAATTTGATTATATCTGGTTAATAAGCTGGTTCGGAGACTCAGCCAAAGATTTGCTTTGGTTGGTCTTCATTCCCGTAGTCATCGTTATAGTAACTGCAGTTTCTAATGGAGCCAATATGACGGATGGTTTAGATGGCTTAGCTACAGGTACTTCAGCAATTATTGGTCTTACCCTAGTGATTTTCGCATACGTATCAGGGAATTACATCTTCGCAGATTACTTGAATATTATGTACATACCGCACTCAGGCGAGCTCGTAATTTTCGGATCTGCCTTCGTAGGAGCGTGCATCGGGTTTTTATGGTACAACTCCTACCCTGCCCAAGTCTTCATGGGAGATACAGGAAGCTTAGCTCTTGGTGGGATAATCGCTGTATTCGCTATAGCCATTAGAAAAGAATTATTGATCCCCCTATTGTGCGGAATATTCCTAATAGAGAATCTCTCGGTAGTACTCCAAGTTTCCTACTTCAAATACACTAAAAAGACAACTGGAGAAGGAAAGAGAATATTTAAAATGGCACCCCTCCACCACCATTACCAAAAACTAGGGTTTCATGAATCCAAGATCGTATCTCGGTTTTGGATCGTAGGAATAATGCTAGCCGTACTCACCATTGTTACACTGAAAATTAGATAAGAAAGAAACTTGAATAAGAATAAAAACATAGTGATTTTAGGCGGTGGCGAAAGCGGCACTGGCGCAGCCATCTTAGCCAAGAAGCATGGCTATGCTGTATTCCTATCTGACTATGGTTCTATAAAGGAAAAGTATAAAGAGATGCTTTCGGAACAGCTGATAACATGGGAAGAAGGAAAGCACACCCAGACTGAAATGGAAGATGCCACAGAGGTAGTCAAAAGCCCCGGTATACCAGAAAGCTCACCTATCGTAACCTATTTCCTAGAGCAAGGGATTCCTGTGATTTCCGAAATCGAATTTGCCGCGCGTTACACCACAGGAAAACTAATAGGAATAACAGGCACTAACGGTAAAACCACCACCAAGGACTCACCTACCACATCCTAAAAAATGCTGGTGTGAGTGTAGGAATAGCAGGAAACGTAGGACAGAGTTTAGCGCTACAATTAGCTTCGGGAGACAAAGATTTCTGGGTACTAGAACTAAGCAGTTTTCAACTAGACGGAATGTTCGAAACCAAGTTGGATATAGCTGTGCTATTAAATATAACACCAGACCATCTGGACAGGTACGGATATGAACTACAGAACTACATCGACTCTAAGCTCAGAATCATACAAAACCACACTTCAGCTGAAGCCTTTATATACTGGGCCGAAGACGAAAGCATCACTACGAATTTACACGAAAAAGGGTATTCAGGAAGAGCTTATCCCTTTTCACTAAGCAAACCCACGGACAGCACTCAGGAAGGTGCTTACCTGGACCATAATCAATTAATTATTCACCTAAAATCACCCTTAAAAATGTCTATTCAGGATTTAGCGTTGCAAGGCCGCCATAACATAATGAACTCAATGGCAGCGAGCATAACAGGAAAACTTCTAGACCTCAGAAATGAGAGTATCAGAACTAGTTTAACAGATTTCGATACGGTAGAACACCGCCTAGAGTTAGTATCTAAGATAAATGGAGTAAAATTCATTAATGATTCTAAAGCCACCAATGTAAACTCAGCATGGTACGCACTAGAAAGCCAGATAGAAACTGTGATATGGATAGTAGGTGGTGTAGATAAAGGAAACGACTACACAGACCTCATTCCATTGGTGGAATCTAAAGTAAAAGCCATTATCTGCCTAGGTACAGATAATAAAAAACTAATAGAAACTTTCGGTGATAAAGTAAAGTTCATCCATGAAGCATCTACCGCTAAAGAAGCTGTAGATGTAGCATACCAAGTAGCATTTGACGGTGAAACTGTACTTCTTTCTCCAGCCTGTTCAAGTTTCGATTTATTCGAGAATTACGAAGACAGAGGAAGACAATTTAAAAATGCTGTTAGAGCGCTGTAAATTAACCACAGATATTCAAGCAACTATTAAGCAAATTAAAAGGAGATAAAGTTATCTGGATGGTCGCTATATTTCTAGCGCTATACTCGCTTCTAGCAGTTTATAGCGCTACAGGTGCGCTTGCTTATAGGCATGACAGTTCTATGAAATACCTTATAAAACATGGTTTCATGCTCAGTGCTGGTATAGCAGTTATTTTCTGGGTGCATCAAATCAAGTTCAAGTATTTCTCTCGAATGAGTCAAGTTCTGATTTGGGTAGCGGCAGGTTTGCTCCTAATAACCTTGCTCTTTGGATTGAATATAAACGGTGCCAGTAGGTGGATTAAAATTCCGATTATAAATCAGAATTTTCAAACTCTTTTTTACTTAGATCGTACTTATAATGTATGTAGCCAGAATGCTCACTGCAAAGAGGGCCAAGCTCCATAACTTTAAAGAAGGCGTACTTCCTATTTTAGTTCCAGTGGTCGGTATTTGTTTGCTGATATTTCCGGCCAACTTTTCTACGGCAGTGCTGCTGGGCGGAGTGTGTTTACTCCTTATGTTTATCGGCGGGGTGCACATCAAACATATCTCTGCCGTAATAGGTTCGGCATTGCTAGGATTAGTACTGATGTTTACTGTCTATAAAATAAATCCAGAACTGGTTCCAGGAAGAGCCAGCACCTGGATGAGCAGAATAGAAATGTTCTCTTCAGGAGAATCAAGCTCAACCACAGCTACCGATTACCAAACAGAAGAGGCTAAGGCTGCTATCTACAGAGGAGGAATATTTCCTTCTCCTCCAGGAACAGCTCATGCCAGAAACAGCATGCCACATGCCTATTCAGATATGATTTACGCATTCATCATAGAAGAATACGGAAGCATATTTGGCGGATTAGGAATACTAATGCTGTACCTCATCTTCTTTTACAGAAGTATAAGAATAGCTATAAAATGCCCCCGTCATTTTGGTGGATTACTCGCCCTAGGATTTAGCATGCTACTCGTATTTCAGGCGTTTATAAACATGGCTGTTTCGGTGAATATCATACCCGTTACAGGTCAGCCGCTTCCGCTGGTTTCTATGGGAGGAACTAGCATTCTGTTTACCTGTTTTGCCATAGGAGTAATTCTTAGTGTGAGCAGAAGTGTGTACGATGAGGATTATGAACTAAACCCTACAGCTAAAGAAAGATTGACCAATCCCATCAAAAAGAAAAAAGGAAAAAAATCTAATAAAGAAGAAGGACATGCCTACGCTTAAAGTAATCATATCAGGAGGCGGAACGGGTGGACATATATTTCCTGCCATAGCCATAGCAGATGAAATCAAGAAAAGAAATCCTGATGCCGATATCCTATTCGTCGGCGCTGATGGACGTATGGAAATGACCAAAGTTCCCGAAGCGGGATATCCTATTAAAGGATTATGGATTAGCGGAATTCAGAGAAAACTCACCCTAGATAATCTCTCATTTCCATTCAAATTGATGTCTAGCTTATGGAACGCCAGTAAAATTATTAAAGAATTCAAGCCAGACATCGCTATCGGTGTAGGAGGTTACGCCTCAGGCCCGTTACTCAAAAGAGCCAATGCGAGAAACGTTAAAACCGTTCTCCAAGAGCAAAACTCCTTTCCTGGAATTACCAATAAATGGCTTGCTAGAGGTGCAGATAAAATCTGTGTGGCTTACTCAAATATGGAACGCTGGTTCCCCAAAGAAAAAATTAGCATCACTGGAAATCCTGTGCGCGCACTCATAGCCGATGCTTCTGTTACTAAAGACCAAGCCATAGCTCACTTCGGACTAAACAGCTCTAAAAAAACTGTACTGGCCATAGGCGGTAGCTTGGGCGCTAGAACGATCAACCATGCTTTAAGAAAGCACATAGAAAAAATAACAGGAGAAAACATTCAAGTTATATGGCAGTGTGGAAAAAGCTTCTCATCTGAATCTGAACGTATTTCCCAAAACCATACCTCGGGGCTAGTAGTCACTCCTTTCATCAAGGAAATGGATATGGCTTATGCCGCTGCCGATGTAATAATAAGCAGAGCAGGCGCTATGTCTATAAGTGAATTATGCTTAGTAGGAAAACCTACAATTCTCATTCCTTCTCCTAACGTGAGTGAGGATCATCAAACCAAAAACGCACGTGCATTAAGTGATGTAAACTCGGCTATACTTCTAAAAGACATAGATGCAGAAGAGAATCTGTACCACGTACTTAACGAACTCATAAACGACTCCTCCAAAATGGAGTCCATGAGCCAAGAAATAAAAAAATTAGCCAAGCCCAATGCTACAGAAGATATCGTTAATCAGATAGAGCAGCTTCTTAAATGAGAGCAGCTGAAAAAAACATATCGTTTTCAGACAATGAGTTAAAGGCTATACAAGCAGTTTACTTCATAGGCATAGGCGGAATAGGTATGAGCGCACTCGCCAGATACTTTAATCGCACAGGTAAAAAAGTTTTTGGCTATGACCACACCTCTACACCACTAACTGAGAAACTAGACGCAGAGGGTATTCACATTCACTTTGAAGACCAAGTGAAACTGATTCCATCAGAATTTCTAGACATTTACCAGGAAAACGCCCTAGTGATATACACCCCTGCGATTCCGCTTGCTCATAAGGAATTAAATTACTTTAAATCAAAAGGATACAACCTCCTTAAAAGATCTCAAGCCCTAGGAGTCATTACAGGGAATACCCATGGTTTAGCCGTAGCAGGTACTCATGGAAAAACTACGACAAGCTGTATTCTAGCTCATATAATTCATGCCTACGGAGAGCCTCTCAGCGCATTTCTAGGAGGTATTGCATCTAACTTTGACTCCAACTTCGTACATGAAGAAGGAGCCAAGCTTACCGTGGTAGAAGCAGACGAATACGACAGAAGTTTTCTTACTCTTCATCCCATTGGAGCCATAATTACTTCTACAGATGCCGACCATTTAGACATTTATGGAGAACAAGGGGAGCTTCTGAAATCATTCAGAATGTTTGCAGAACAAGTTTCTGGTGTACTTCTCTTGCATGAAGACATAACTGAAGGCCTAACGGAGAATAAAGCCCTACAATACTCACCAGAAAAAATCCTTACTTATGGATGGAACACTGAAGCAGATTACCAAATCACTTCTAGGATTCTCAAAGAAGGAAGCTATGTCATGGATATCAAAACTCCACACGGAGAACTCCTAAACATAGTATTTCCAATGGCAGGAAAACACAATACTGAAAATGCACTGGCCGCATTAGCACTAGCCGCCGAATCTGGTTTAGACATAAATAAACTAGCCGAAGGACTGGCAAGCTTTAAAGGAATAAAAAGACGCTTCGAAACACATGTAAACACTTCTGACCACATTTACATTGATGATTACGCTCATCACCCTACCGAACTCAATGCTGCTATTTCTGCTACCAAAGAGCTCTACCCAAACAAAAAATTAACAGGAATATTCCAGCCGCACCTCTTCAGCAGAACCAAAGATTTCGCAGATGAATTTGCCGCTAGTCTATCGAAACTAGACCAAGTAATTCTATTGGATATTTATCCCGCCAGAGAACTTCCCCTCGAGGGTGTGACCAGTGGTTGGTTACTAGAGAAAATTTCAACGCAGAAAAAATTACTTTCTAAAGAAGAAACACTCCACTGGGTGAAATCACAAAAACCTGAACTTCTTATGACCTTAGGAGCTGGAGACATAGACCAATTAGTGACCCCCATAAAACAAGCACTTTCATGAATATCAACTGGAAAAAATCAGGATTTGTAGCTGCCATTTTAGCCATCATATTTCTGACAGCCTTCGCTATAGAACAGCAGTCTGAAGTGACTTGTTGGGTCATGGAAATCAAGTTAGACGTAAGCGCAGAAGAAGCCTTAATCACTGATAGACAGATAGAAAAGGAGATTATAGGGATAGGCACTCCCATCATAGGAGCGCCTATAAATGAAGTCAATCTTTATAAGATTCAAACCGCCCTAAATTCCAATCCGCTGATTAAAAATCCAACTGTTCATAAAACTGTTGATGGAAAGCTGAAAATTAATGCCGAACAGCGCGTGCCCTTCGTTAGAATTATAAATGAAGAAGGTGAGAGTTTTTTGGTAGATAAAGATGGCGTTAAAATGCCTACGTTATCCTCTAGAAATCCCCGCCTAATGCTGTTTACAGGAAGAATTAACGAGTCACTAGATGGCACAACCCTTTCTTTACTCAAAGTGAATGAAGAATTAAGGGAAAGCTCGCTTTTAGACGAAATCTTTCAAGTGGCGACTTTTATAGAAACATCAGATTTCTGGGTGAATCAGGTGGAACATGTGTATGTGAATGAAGAAAAAGAGTTCGAATTGGTGCCCAAGAGTAGGAAGCCATAAAATTCTTTTAGGAGAATCTGAGAACATAGAAGATAAATTAAACCGACTAGAGGTATTCTATAAAGAGACCATCGGTAAACAGAATTGGAATAAATACAGCACGCTGGACTTGCGATTTAAAGACCAGGTAGTGTGCAAAGAGATTAACTATTAACCTGTAAAGACTTTAAACATGTCAGAAATAGTAGTAGGACTAGACATAGGAACCACTAAAATAGCTTGTCTCGTAGGAAGACAAAACGATCACGGAAAAATAGAAATCCTAGGAATGGGAATTTCTGAATCTGTGGGCGTGACTAGAGGCGTAGTCTCTAACATCGAAAAAACCGTAGCTTCTATAAAAGCTGCAGTAGTAGATGCTGAGAAAAACTCTGATGTAGAAATCAATGTTGTGAATGTGGGTATAGCAGGCCAGCATATTAACAGTCTTCAGCACAGAGGTATTAAAATGAGAAACAATCTAGAAACAGAGATTTCTAGAAATGACTTAGATGAACTTATAGATGACATGCACAAGCTAGTGATGCTTCCTGGTGAAGAAATCATTCACGTGCTTCCACAGGAGTTTATCGTAGATAACGAACAGGGAATTAAAGATCCTATAGGTATGAGCGGTGTAAGATCTGGAGGCTAATTTCCACATCATCACAGGCCATATCGCTGCTGCACAGAATATTTATAAGTGCGTAGCAAAAGCAGGGTTAACCGTAGACCAACTGATCTTGGAACCACTAGCATCTAGCGCGGCAGTTTTAAGCAAGGAAGAAAAGGAAGCAGGAATGGTATGTAGATATCGGTGGAGGAACTACAGAAATCGCTATTTTCCAAGATGGAATTATTCGTCATACGGCAGTCATTCCTTTTGGAGGGAATATCATTACTGAAGATATTAAGAAAGGCTGCACGATTATGAAAAATCAAGCAGAGGCATTAAAGAAAAAATTCGGTTCTGCTATAGCTAGCGAAAACAACGAGAATGAAATCGTTTGTATTCCAGGTCTAAGAGGAAGAGATCCTAAAGAAATTTCTCTAAAAAACTTGGCCAACATTATAGAAGCTAGAATGTCTGAAATCATAGAGCACATTTACTATGAAATTAAGAACAGCGGGTTCGAAAAAGAGCTAATCGGTGGTATAGTAGTTACAGGTGGTGGTTCTCAGATGAGACACATTACCCAATTATTCGAATTCATTACAGGAATGGATTGTAGAATAGGCTACCCGAATGAACACTTATACAAAGCCCCTAATGAAGACGTAGTAAAGCCTACCTACTCCACAGGTGTAGGACTGGTTATGAAAGGGTTTGACAATGGAAGTAAAACTACGTCTGATGACCTAATTAAGAAACAAATTCCCAAAGAGAAAAGGTGCGGTCAAGTTTTTAGACAACATCAAAGCATGGTTCGAAAATGAAGAAGAATAAAAGCTAACAATAGAAGCCGCGTTATATGGAAAACTACTTAAATTATTTCCATGATAACTCAGCTAGTTTTTGCTTATTCGCAAACTTCTTTTTTAATCAGAAGAAAATAGATTAACTAATACAATTTAACCCCTAAGTCATGAGTGATAATACAACAGACATAATGAGATTTGAGCTTCCTACAGAGCACAATTCAATCATAAAAGTTATAGGTGTCGGTGGTGGTGGTAGTAATGCTGTCAACTACATGTATGAACAAGGAATTAATGGAGTAGACTTCGTAGTGTGTAACACCGATGCTCAAGCTTTAGACCATAGCCCTGTTCCACTTAAAATACAACTAGGAGCTACACTGACTGAAGGCAGAGGAGCCGGAGCTATTCCTGAAGTAGGAAGGAATGCTGCAGTAGAAAACCTAGATGACGTCATGAAGATATTGACGAAAATACTAAAATGGTTTTTATTACAGCTGGAATGGGTGGAGGAACTGGAACTGGCGCTGCGCCTATCATAGCTAAAGCCGCTAGGGACTTAGGGATTCTAACTGTAGGGATTGTGACTATTCCTTTCATGTTCGAAGGGAGAAAAAGAAAAAATCAAGCAGAACAAGGTCTTAAAGAAATGAGAGACTCTGTAGATACGCTTTTAGTGATAAAGAATGACAAGCTTCGTGAGCTTTACGGAAACTTGACATTGAAAGATGCCTTCTCTCATGCAGATGAAGTTCTTTGCACCGCAGCTAAAGGTATAGCCGAGGTAATTACACTTACTGGTGAGGTAAATGTAGATATGAATGATGTAAACACTGTGATGAAAAATAGCGGTGTAGCTATAATGGGGTCAGGAAAAGCACAAGGAGAAGATAGAGCCATGACCGCTGTTACGCAGGCATTGGAATCTCCTCTACTTAATGACAATGATATAACTGGCGCTGAGTTTGTTCTACTAAACGTAACACAGGCGGTTTTGGAGCTATGGAAGAAACGGGTATGGAAATTACAGATTACATTTGCCCTAAAGCGGGTATGAGCGCAGAAGTGATTTGGGGTTATGGAGAAGACACCACACTTGGAGATGATTTATGTGTGACAGTAATCGCCACTGGAATTAGTTCACAGGAAATCATTTCTGGAATTCCAGTAATGGAGCCCGAGATTAAAAAACACACTTTAGAAGAACAAGAACCCTTACAAATAACTTCACCTATAGAAAAGCCAACTCTTCCAACTAACGCGTCCGTTAAATTTGACGACAACTACATCGGAAGAACGAACCTTTCTTAAAGGGTTCGGAAGAACAAACTCCAGAAGCGAACACTCCTGATGCTCCGACAGCAAATGAAGCTCCGTCTTGGTTAAACGAAACGGAAGAGGCTGATTCCTCAACTTTATTTAGCCGACAGAAGAGCTAGAAACAGAAGAGCCTTTTATAAAGAACACTGCCGTAAACGATTCTACTCCTCCCCTTTCTGAACCTGCAAGCGAAGAACCAAAAGAAGAAGTTAACAAGATTGTTTACGAATTAGATAAAGATGATCTAAGAACCACTTCAGAGGCGCCTAAAGCACCTGTAGATAGTTCCATTAAGTTCACACACCAAGAGCCTAATGACAGAATTAGTAGAGCTGACTTAGCTCAACTGAACCAACAGAGAGAAAACAGAGTAAAAGAATTTTCTCACAAGCTTAGAACGCCAGGTGGTTTAGCTCAACTAGAAAATGAGCCTTCTTATGTTAGAAGAAACGTAAAACTAGATGACATAGCCCATAGCTCAGAGTCTCAGGTAAGCCGTTACACACTTTCTGAAGAAACAGATGAGCAAGGGAACTCTGAGACTCTACTCAAAGACAACAACTCTTTCTTACATGACAATGTAGACTAATAAGAAAGCGACTAAGAGATTAAAAGAGCGGTTTTTACCGCTCTTTTTTATTTAACAGAAATCTCCTCTAGTAGCCTACTAGTATAATATTTAGATCCTGAACTATTTAAATGATTAGCATCAGACATGAAGTCAGGGACAACATCGTCTATTATGAAATCAACATGCTGAGTATAATTAATACTTTCTAGCGCAGTTGACATGTGATTAAAGTAATTCGGTTAATTCTTTTCACATAATCCTTGTGATATGGCGTGGATATTAAATGAAGCTTTATTCCTCCTTTCTCGCACAACTCTGAAAGAAGTTCTAAATACTCCAATTGCATTCCTTCTGACCTATATTTTAATGAATCATCTCCATAATGCATTTTAAAAATCTTGTTAATAGTCACCGAATCTGGATTCGAATTTTCTGAAACTACATAACCTCCCCATTCAGGTTCAGACCATATTAATTCTATAAATTTCGGACTGAACACATCTTTATAATTAAAATAAATACTATTATGAATATCCAAAAAAAAGAAATATCGCTTCATACTTTTTTTACCCTCTGGCCATTCTCTGTCTAAAATTTTATTATAGATTGGGGCGAAATTATGAGGAGACACACCTAAGATCACTTCCTCAACCTTTACATCATCCTGATCAAGTATACGCTTTAACTTGAAATAAGTAGCGTAATAAGGCTCTCCCGAACTAGCTAACATAGAAGTACTATCTGCAAATAAAGAAGAATCCAATCTTTGAATTTGAGAATCTCCCATTAACAGAACTTTGCTCTTAGCCAATTGGTTAAAGCGCACTCCAACCTTTTTATACATGTCTCTATAACAGACTAGCTCTGTAAGACCAATCAACACAATTGGAACAGACAGAAACAGCATTACTTTCTTTAAAAATTGTTTCATCAAACTTAATAGTAATATACTTCGGTTGTTCTTCTCCTCCTAACCAAAGAATACTAAACAATAAACTATAATAAAAAATGTATCGAGCATATGGCTTCATACGTAGGTGCAACTTATCTATCGCGAACTGTTGTTATTATTTGTAAAATAAAAACTCCAATAAAAGCAATGACTCTTTTTGGAAGGACATTTGGTAAACTGAAAAGATTAATGTTCATTATCCCATTCAAATAGCCAAAAGAATCTACCAGAGAGTCTGAGCGGAAAAAAATCCACGCTAAAACTGACAAGGAAAAAGTAAAGAGAATTTGCATTAGCTCTTTAAAAGAAGGCAGAGACGTTTCACTTGCCACTATTCCTATATTTCTTCTGTTATTTTCGCGCAGCATTAAGGGTAAAAAATAGATTGCATTCAAAGCACCCCAAATGACAAAAGTCCAATTGGCTCCGTGCCAAAATCCACTTACAATAAAGATTATGAAGATATTTCTTATCTTGGACCAAACCCTCCTCGACTACCGCCTAAGGGAATATACAGATAATCTCTAAACCATGTGGAGAGTGAAATATGCCATCTCCTCCAAAATTCACCTATATCTCTCGAAAAATAAGGATATGAAAAGTTTTTCATTAAATTAAATCCAAATAATCTAGCAGTTCCGATAGCGATATCAGAATAGCCTGAAAAATCACAATAAATTTGAAAAGCAAAAAAAACAGCGCCAGCAAATAAGGTACTTCCAGATTAATCAGAATAATTGATTAAAAATTTCATTCGCATAAAAAGCGCAATTATCTGCTATCACCACCTTTTTAAATAGACCCAGAGAATTTGCCTCAGTCCGCTAACTGCATTTTCATTATCAAATTTTCTTCTAACATAAAATTGAGGAAGTAATTGAGTTGCTCTCTCTATTGGTCCTGCCACTAATTGAGGAAGAAACTAACAAAGGCGCAAAAGCTATAAAGTCATTAGTAGGCTTTAAGTTTTTTCTATATATATCTATAGTATAACTCATCGTTTGAAACGTATAGGAAACTTATGCCTACGGCAAAATTATACTCAAGGATGAAGCTCTCAAGGACATTCCAAACAAAGAAAAAACTTCAATGAAATTTTCTAAGAAAAAATTATAATATTTAAAAAAGCCTAGGAATCCTAAATTGACAGCTATACTTATAAAAAGGTAAAGCTTCCTCTTTCCTTCATTACTCTCTTTGTCCAGAAGTATTCCTACTATAAAATCTAACACCGTACTAAAAATGATAAGTGAAAGAAATCTCCAATCCCAAAGGGCGTAGAAGAAATAGCTAGCACCTACGAGTAAAAGGTTTTGGAGATTTAAATACTGTGACAAACCAATAGAGTATAAATATACATAGAAAATATCGCAAAGTCTATTGAATTAAACAGCATTTAATAGTTGTTTTCGCTTCATCGTTTCTCTGTAATCGAAGTGCATTTATTTCTTGTAAAAATAGGGATTACAAGTAAAAGAAAGGGAAAACACCGATTAATTGGTTAATCACAGACTTTATTCAAAACGTTTATATATATCTTAACTTTGACGCAAAATCCTCGATGAACATGAATCTAACAGACCAAATAAATAACGATATCAAGTCAGCGATGAAAGCCCGTGAGAAAGATAAATTGGCTGCATTAAGAGACATTAAATCTAAACTGTTACTAGAAGCTACTAAAGATGGAAGCTTGAATTAGATGAAGCTACTGGACTAAAAATTCTAAACAAACTTTATAAACAAAGAATAGAGGCCGCAGACATCTACAAAGAGCAAAACCGCGAGGACTTAGCGGCTGACGAACTTTCTCAAGCAGAAGTAATCAAAGCTTACCTGCCAGAAAAAATGAGTCCAGAGAAGCTTAAAGAGGCAGTAGAAGCAATCGTAGCACAAACCGGAGCATCTTCTATGGCAGACATGGGAAAAGTAATGGGAATGGCATCTGCTCAATTGGCTGGTAAAGCTGACGGAAAGGATATTAGTACGATAGTCAGAGAATTATTAAGTTAATCCAATTCTACAGTTCACTCTAAATGCTTTTTAATTCACTAGATTTTGCTGTCTTTCTACCTATAGTATTTATACTGTATTGGTTTGTCACGCAACGAAATTTAAAATTCCAAAACGCTCTAATCGTAGCAGCCAGTTACTACTTCTATGCGCTTTGGGATTGGAGATTTCTGTTTTTAATCATTTTTAGCACATTAGTGGATTTCACAGTTGGCTATTTGTTGGGAAAAACAAAAGAACTCTCTAAAAGAAAAATTCTACTAGCCATTAGCATCATCGTTAATTTAGGATTCTTAGGATTCTTCAAATACTATAATTTCTTTCTCGATAATTTCATAGAGGTATTTAGAATTTTTGGACAGCCTATTCAACCCTCCAGTTTGAACATTATCCTTCCTGTTGGAATAAGCTTCTACACGTTTCAAACGATGAGCTACACCATAGATATCTATAGAAAAAAGCTAGAGCCCAGTAAAGACATAATAGCCTTTTCAGCTTTTGTAAGCTTTTTCCCACAATTGGTGGCAGGACCTATTGAAAGGGCTACGAATCTTCTACCTCAATTTTATAGAAAGCGAGAGTTTGACTATGCCAATGCCGTAAATGGACTAAAGCAAATTCTCTGGGGCTTATTTAAGAAAATGGTTATCGCAGATAACTGTGCCTACTTCGCTAATATGTTCTTTAATAATTATACTGAACACCCCGGAAGTGCTCTGCTATTGGGTGGGATTTTCTTTGCATTCCAGATATATGGGGACTTTTCAGGCTACTCGGATATAGCCATAGGAACATCTCGATTATTTGGATTCAATCTGATCAGGGGCATTAATTCAATTTTTTTTCTAGGGATATGGCTGAATTCTGGAGGAGATGGCATATTTCACTCTCCACTTGGTTCAGAGACTATTTATACATCCCTTTAGGAGGGAGCAGAGGCTCAACCTATAAAAAGGTGCGAAATATTTTTATAATATTCGGTGTAAGTGGATTTTGGCATGGTGCTAACTGGACATTCATTATTTGGGGGCTACTGAATGCTATCTACTTTCTGCCTTTACTCTTAACCAAAAGAAATAGAGCTAACTTAGAAGTGGTAGCACAAGGAAAACACCTCCCTTCAATACTGGAAATAATGCAAATGGGAAGAACCTTTTTCTTAGCCGTATTAGCTTGGATCTTCTTCCGCTCAGACAATGTATCTATGGCCTTTGATTACCTCTCTAGGATATTCTCATCAAGCCTATTTACAGTCCCCGACTTTAAGGATAAACACATGGCTTTTATCACTATACTCCTAATTGGCTTTTTTATCGCAGTTGAATGGATTGGACGAGAGAACCAATTTGGTATTGAGCATATTTTAAAGAAAAGAGCTAAATTCATACGATGGAGTTTCTTTACCTTCATTATATTTCTTATTGGAATCTGCATGAAAACTGAAGAAACACCATTTATCTATTTCCAATTCTAAAACTCATGAAGCTGTTCTTATCCTCTCTAATAAAATTTTCAGCCTTCAGTTTCGTAGGATATCTATTTCTTGTAGTATTCATCGGAAGCACCCTACCATCGTACTTTAGTCCCAACATGAGATTTGTGCGAGGCATGTATGGACATTCGCACACTAGATTTAAAGAGGCAGATGAATTGGACAAAGTAAATACCTTAATCTTAGGGTCTTCTCATGCATACCGAGGAATAGACACCAGACTTATAGGCTCACCAGATAAAACGGCATTCAATCTAGGGTCTAAAGCTCAGACTCCAATTCATACCGAAATTCTAGTACAGCGCTATTTAACTAAGCTCAAACCAGAATTAGTTATCTATGAAATATACCCTTGGACATTCACCTCAGACGGAATAGAATCTACATTAGACTTGATGTCCAATGGGCCCATGGACCTCCCTTTAGCCAGAATAGCTCTTAAACAAAAAAATCCTGCAGTATTTAACACAGCTATTTACGCTCTTTATCGGGAGAAATTTGGTCTAGACAAAGAGTTTAAGCAAAATATCTCTGAAAATAATGACACCTATATACCAGGGGGATTCGTGCAAAGTTCTATTCATAGGTTTAGAAACCAGGCACATGTTAATCAAGAATGGGATTTCAAGCCAATACAATTTCAAGCCTTTAAAAGAAACATGAATCTAATAGAAAATTCGGGAGCGAAGTGTCTCTTAGTATACTCTCCCATCACTTCAAGAAGATACAATAGCTATACGAACCAATCTATATTTGATAGTATTATGAATGCATCTGGAACTTATATTGACTTCAACCCTTTGGTAGAATTGGATGACTCCCTTCACTTTTCTGACTCTCACCATTTAAATCAAAATGGAGTAGAAATCTATAACAGAAAATTAGTAGAGGTATTGAGCTCTATAGATTTCAAGACGGATCATACACGTACACCCTTCTTTTTCTCTCAGGATCTTCATGAAAAAAATACCTAAAGTCTATAGTTAGGTATGCCCCAGTATACACACTGGTAGTGCTTCTTTCTGCACCACTGGGGCGCTTGATCGTAGCTCTGGCCAATGCCAGTTCTCCAAAAGGCCTGTCAAAAGAGGCGCCTAAATAGAAGTACCCGTCTTTTTTCGTTCGGTACTCAAACCCATAGTTTGCTATCAGACGAGGGCTTGAACCAGTTTACTACTCCTGTTCTATAGGTCGTCTGCCGGTGCTCAAACGTATTCGTTTTCACATCAGATGGTAAAAAATTCAACCCAAACCCACCAGAAGCATTCATATATAAATTATCTGTCAACCTGGCGTAAATCAATCCCTGAATTGGAATCTGGTAGGAAACCATGCTGTACTGCATCTCTCCTTCATAAAGAGAATCTATATCAAAAAGCGCCCGCCTCGCCGAATGACGCCATATTGACCTTTCCAAAGAAAGAGTCGGTGTGAACCCTCTTCTAATCACCATACCCATGGCATAGCCTCCTTCTGCTTCGAACTCTGCTCTAATCCAATCTGTGGTACTTTCTGCGGCTCCAGAGTTAATGAACTTCGTAGAGATAATAGGTTTAAATTGAAACCCCACAGTAGTCACATTCTCCTGAGATAACAGCGAAAAACTCACCGACATAAACGCTATGAAAATTATTTTTTTAATACCGGCTTACTTGGATTTTAGGTATCCTATAAATGCCAATGAGACCAGAGAAATCATTAAAATAACGAATCCGTACCTGGACATACTTATTATCCTAACAAAGGAATTCGTATACTTGGATTCATGTTAACATTATGTGCCCTAAGCGCATCCTTAAAGCGGGACTTGGAAATGGCATACTTGCACATCCATACGGTATCCTCGGTTTCTGGCTCTACTAATTTCTCATACTCTATCACATACTTCTCCAGTAGCGCCTCGAAATTCACGGATTTCTCTACACTTCTATACTCAAATACGTAATAACGATTATCCCCCGGATGCTCGTAGTAGTTCATTAAGTTAATCATTTGTCAAACCATTCTGTTACATACTCCAGTGGTTTTCTGTGGCTCTTAGGCCATTCACCCTCGGGGTATCCCATAAAAAACATGCCCAAACATTTATCCTTATCTCCTAAGTTTAAAAAGGCCTTCATCTCTTCTGAATAAACGTACTTAGGACTGCTCCAGTAACTTCCTAAGCCATAAGCTGTGCAGGTAAGGTACATGTTTTGCACCGCACACGCTACAGCAGCTACATTCTCTACCTCTGGTATAGCAGAGTGCTCTTCAGGCCTCATGCATATAAAAATAAGTACAGATACAGATGATGTTCTTTCTCTTAGTTTAACCAATTTACGCTCACTCCATTCAGCTTGGGGAACTAGCACTTTTATAAATTTTCTCTAACTCCCCTCCTAGCTGCTTCAACGCTTCCCCTGTATATACTTTAAAGCGCCATGGCTGAACCATTCCATGGGTAGGAGCCCATATCGCATTATTCAGTACATCCTCTATAATTTCACTATGTACTTTTCTAGAAGAATAAGATTCAGGGTGTACGGATCTCCTTTCTCTAATTACTTCTGTAATCTCACTTAAGTTATATTTCATTTCCACTTAATATTACATCCTATACTAGGAGTTTGATTTTGTGCAGGGACTTCTGTGCGGTGCCATAGTAATTCGCACACCTCTCTTATATCTTTCCCAGAAACTTCTATTCCGTTTCCAGGCCGACTATCATCCAGCTGTCCCCTATAAACACACTCCATTTTTCATTAAAAACACTGAAATCTGGTGTGCAGGCAGCATTGTATGCTTTAGCGGTTTGCTGTGACTCATCATACAAATAGGAAAACGGAAAATCATCCCGCTCTGCTAATTGCTTCATTAATTCAGGACCATCCTGAGGGTAATTAGCCACATCATTACTGCTAATAGCGATACACTTTATTCCTTTGGGAAGATAGTCATTGGCCAGACGAACCAGTTCTTCTCTCACATGAACCACAAATGGACAGTGGTTACACATAAACATGACCACCGTTCCATCGTGTCCCCTTTTAATTCCTGAAACGTTTTAGAGGTACCCGTGACTACATCGACCAAAGAAAATTCTGGCGCTTTAAATCCTAATTCCATGGGATTCGTAGGTGTTAGAGACATGATTTTACTTTCTATTTAGAATGACTGGCTCAAAATTAACTGAATATTTCTCACTGCCTGTAACATCCACATAAATTTAGTGTCCTCTTTATAAAGTATACTCAACTAGTAGTTCGTGTCTCGGTCCCTATTTTACCCATACACTCAAAAGAAACCACAAGCTAGACCTTGGTCTTAAAAAGCCACTGACACCTATGCATGAACCTTAGAGAGCGCTTAATTGGTCATCCAGTCCATGGCCCGTAAGCATAAAAAGTTATGCGCATAAAAAAGCCCCACACTTTCGTGCGGGGCTTTCTATATATTATTTAAGAATTAAGCTACGCTTATTTCTGAATAATCATTCTTTCAGTAGAAACTGTGTTTCCAACTGTAATTTGAACGTTATACATTCCTTCAGCTAAACCATTTAATGTAACTACAGAATTAACGTAGTTTCCATCAGCAGGTATTTGCTCAGACTGTACTAATTGTCCAACAGTATTGAAAATATCTACAAGAACTTTATCAGTTCCATCAGCTATTCCCGTGATATTTAGTGTAACGAAATCCTTAGCAGGATTTGGGTACATCGTAACAGCAGCAGAGATAACGTTATCCTTAACAACTGTTTCTTCTTGGATTTCTGGAGAAGTATCTTCATCATCTTGAACCATTCCGGCTCCACCAATGACTACTACTTCTTGAACAGGTACCAAAATCAGTTACTGCACCTGGTACGATAGGTCTAATACTTAAGTTATAAGTACCACCTGCAGATAAAGGCATTTGATTTACTCTAGCCACTCTTACAGCTAATCCTCTAACATAAACAAAAGGAAGCTCAGTTACATCTGTTCTTTCTACAGACCACTCATAATCAGTAGCCAAGTACACTTTAGGTGTAGCTTGAATATCCTGAGCTAGAGTTAACGTAGTGTTAGAAGAGTTAAAAATAGACTTAGTTGAGTTAACTGGCACAGCTCCCGTAAAGAACGTTTGTGGAGCTCCATAAGCACTCTACTACACCTCCGTCATAAACTACAGCTATCTCAGCAGTGTATTCAGGCCATAAGTAACATCTGTAATAGCCGATAAGAATAGTAAATCACCCGGAGTACTCACATTTGAAACTACTCCAGTATTCACATCTGTAATTCTCCAGTCGAATGACTCATAACCACAAGCCGTGATTTTGAAGACATCTTACGTATGCATTCTGAGATAATGCTACAGTAGAATTTATATACTGCGACTTTAATCCTGTAGAAGGAGCAGCAATAGTAATCTCATTAGTACCTTGAGAAGTAACCCCAAAATCATTATAGTAAGGGACTATTGATACAGCATAAGTAGTTCCAGGCTGTAATCCAGGAACTACATCTAAGTTCACAGAAGAATTCGGAGTAGAATAAGTGATTGGCGTGTTAACACCGTCATCAAATGTCCAATCTGTTCCTCCTCCAGCTACACTAACACCTGTAGTACTACTTAAACCTCTATACCCAGAACAAGGATAAACTTGTCCAACGTTTGGTCCATATACTTCAGAAGCAGGTAACTCTTGAGCACAAATCTCGAAAGTGCCTCCTACATTATTATAGTCTGAACACTTAAGAAATAAGAATTTCCAGGTGTAAGGTTACCGAATAAAATTTCACCTTCTCCAGTGAAATTACTATCTCTGTCTCTACCAAATCTCCTTGATCATCAAGTAATTCAAGCATACAATCCATAGAACCAGTAACTACTTCGTATAAAATTCCTGCTTCAGTAGCTACTATTTCATACCATACATCGATAAAAGCACCACCGAAAGATTAACAGACTCAGGAGAATCAGTAGCTCCATCTGTAGTACCAAAAACTGATGTACAAGTTCCAAAAGCAGTCAACGTTAATAATTCCGCACCAGCTTGAGTATCGTTAGGTACAGCAGGGGCAATACAAGATTCATCGTCAAAAGTAGCCGCTGGATTGTAATTCGTAGCTAAAGGATCAGTACATCCTGCAATTACTATTGCAGAACAGTAATAGTCAGCATCTATAGCTGGCCACCATCTGTGACCACTAACACATGAAAGAAACAGAATTTATCTCTACATATATACTACCAGTTGTATTGAAATTAAACCAGTTAAATCATATAAAGGTCCTGCTAATACAGCTCAGTGTTATCTGAACCGTCATAAAAGGTAATGATATCACAACAACTTTCAAATGTACCTGTATTGAACATAATAGATACAACATCTGTAGCATTATTTCCAACGAAAACTGGTCCACCTGATTCATTAGAATCATAACAATAAGTCCAGTTAAGAGGTGTACCAGTACATCCTGGAAGAATACAAGAAGCATCATCTAAAGTAGCTAAAGGATCATAGTTAAGTGCAGCATTATCTGTACAACCAAGTACATCACAATTAGTGTTGAGACTAAAATCAATAGAACCACTAGATTCACCAGTTACTAAACCTCCTGTAACAATTACAGCATCAATTTGAGGTCCACCATTTTGACCACTTTGGCAAGACCAAGAAGCATCAGAATTTATCTCTACATATAAGTACTGACCAGTTGATTGAACTGTCAAACCAGCTACATCAGTTAAAGGCCCCGCAAGAATAGCAGCTGTATTATCCATTCCATCATAGATAGTAATATCATCACAACAACTTTCAAATGTACCTGTATTGAACATAATAGATACAACATCTGTAGCATTATTTCCAACGAAAACTGGTCCACCTGATTCATTAGAATCATAACAATAAGTCCAGTTAAGAGGTGCATCAGCACATCCTGGCTCTATACAAGAACCATCATCAGTAGCAGCATTTATATCATAGTTTAATGCCGTAGCAGACGTACAACCTGCGAATGAACAAGTAGCATTGTTTTCTACATCACAAGCTCCAGGAGCTGCGTTATAGTTAGAAGCTAATGCATCTGAACAATATTCAACTACACCACCATCTGTAACAGAGATGTCGAAAGATCCTAGTTGTCCATTCCATCCTTGAACCTCAACAGCGTATACAGCACCTAAAGTAGTACAGAAAGATATCAAAGACATATTTCCTGGCGCTGCTTTGTCATCATTGTACTCAAGAGCAGTTCCGCCACAACCATCATAAATAATTAATTGAGAATCAGTCATTCCGTTCGCGAAAGTTTCAACGACTACTGTATTACCAGTACCTACGAAAGAATACCACACTTCTGGCGCACCAGCAGAACCTCCCAGTCCAGCATCTGCAGTAGCGGTAGCGTCTGTGTTATCTCCTGAAGCTACAGTACCGTCAGTAGCTAAACCTTCAGGAGCATTTGCACATAAATCATTTGCAGGAGCTACAGCAGGAATACCAAAAGCAACTGTAAAGTCAAATGCAGCCGCATCCCAACCATCACCCCAAACGATATAATAAGTTTCACCGTTAGTTACAGCGAATGTAATTTCAGATTCGTAAGGAAAATTACCATCAAAATCTTGGTTACAAGCAATTTCTGTAAGCCCACCAGCACATGTACCAGTAGCAGCAGCAACCTCAGAATCAGTTCCACCAATTCCGAAAGAAGAAACTGTTACTTCACCATCAGCAGTAGCTGTATAGAAGAACCAGTTCATAGCAGTAGGTGCATTGAAACAAGAACCAATAGTAGCATCTAAATCTCCTGCAATAGCAACTTTTGCTTCCATAAGATTTACATCAATAGCAGTAGAACATGGGTCAGCAGCTACTGGAGTACCAGCACATGAACAATCAGCTTGGATCATATCATTTTCTGTACCAGCATCTGAATCATCACAAAGATCTCCTGCTTCTGGATTATCAGTTACACCACCAACTCCGTCACATGCGTCACAGCCTGTAGCAAAAACACAAGAAGCATCATCTACAACAGCAGCAGAATCGTAGTTACAAGCAGTACCGTCTGTACAACCTTCCAAAACTACACCAGGATACGATAATCCTAAACCTGCATTCGCTGGATCACAGTTTATGTAATCTATATTACCAGCTAAATCATCTTGGATACCCACACTAATGTTAAAAGAGAAATCTCCATCAGTCGTGAACGAACCTAGAAATACAGAGTTATTTACACCAAAACCTATAGCATTAGCACCTGGAAGTAGAAAACCAAGTACCCCCAGTAAATGTATTAATAAAAATATTGCCACCAGTAGGGAAAGCAGCAAAGCCATCACCAATAACGTTAGTAGAACCAGCAATTGCAGCTCCTAACCCATCGACAGCTCCAAAAGCCGGATCAATGAGCCATTAGGATCCTCACCTTCAGGGACACCTTGTAAACCCGCAGCACCTATCCCAATCCCTAAGGCTGAGTTATATCTCAGATCTAAGGCACCGAAACCGAAGAAAAAAGTATTGATACCGTCAGTAGTTAGTCCGGACCTGCAGCGGCAGCTTCTGTAGAATGGACGTAGTCGAACTTACGTCTGCAGTACAGACGTCATTTCCAATTACAGCAGTTACTTGATCAGCTGCATCTGCAACCTCTGCGTAAAGTCTATAATTTGTAGATCCCGTAAAGTCGGTAGCACCAACGAATCCGGTTAATGGTATTTCCTCCACGGTGACTGTGGTTAACTGTGCGTTTCCGAGGAAACAGACTGACACCATTAGAAATGAAAATAAGAGTTTTTTCATAATTGTTTTTTTATATAGTTAATAAATATTTGGTTAAAAAGGGAGCCTCCTCTTTAAGAGGCTCCCCATTAAAATTTAGTTGCTTAATATATTAATTATTCACATGCTTCACCGAAAGCTCCAAGGAATCCACCAAGATCACTTACGTTAATGAAACCGTCACCTGTAAAGTCTCCAGGACAAGAACAATCCTCGAAAGTACAAGAACCATCATCTACACCTGCAGCAGCAGAGTAATCTGGAGAAGATATATAAGTACATCCTCTACATAACCCTTCTTCTAATAGAATCGTTCCTGTACTTAGTAGGACCGAAATCAGCGTTAGATCCAGTTTGGATAGAGTAAGTAACTCCAGCAGTTAACACAGGACGATTAGCAGTAGTTAATCGGTCATTAGGCTCCCACATTACTAATGTCAAAGCAGAACGATCACCTTCCCAGATAGCTACTTACCACCTTGAAGAAGAAGAAGTAAAGCACTTTAGTCAAGTTGGTCGTATAAGATACCTACACATTTAGTTAATGTAGGAGAACAGTTGTTTCCTGAATCATCTGTAGTTATTTGAATCCCAAGCTGCTTCAACTCCTGCAGCAAGAGCGATAGCTCCGTCACAGTCATTATTAGCTACTGGATAAACACAACAAGAAACATCAGTTCCTCCAAATACATCTAAACAATCAGCGTTAGCTGCAGCGTTATAGTTTAATGCAGTGACATCAGTACATCCACTCACTACACAACCTACAGCAGCTCCTACAGTAATAGTAGTTGTAGAATTTCCAGTGATAGAACCAGTAGCAAAATTAAGAAGCTCACCATTTTGATCTGCTATCTAATACTCCAGATTCACCTGGGAAATATCAACAGATACAACCACATCAGCACAAGCATCAGCGATACAGAAAGTTCCAACAGTTTCAGCACCTGCTACATGAACAAGAGATGCTACAGTGTTCCCTAAATCATCGAAGATGGTAACTGAAGCTCCTCCGTCACCGAAAGTATCTGTAATAGTCACAGTAACACAGTTAGTTAAACAACAAGAACCATCATCAGTATAGCTAAAGCCTCATAATTACATGCCAATACGTCTGTACAACCTAAGTACTGACATAAAGCTACCTGATCTCCAGAGTTAGCAGCTGCATCATAGTTAGTAGCTAAAGGATCAAAACATCCTACTACTTCTAGAGCACCACAATAAACCGTAAGACTGATTTCAGTCTGTGATCCAGAAGCACAAGAAACAGAAGCATCAGAAACAATGTTTATAGACAGTGCACCTGCAGAAGTAAATATTAATCCTGTTAAATCTCCATCGATTTGAGTATTCAACTGAACACCTAAATCATCAAAGACAAAAATCACATCCCAATTTACCTCAACTGTACCAGCATTGAAAAGGACAGAAACTCCCTCTCCAGGAGTGTTTTCAGTAAAGTTATATGTTTCGTTACCATTACTGTCATAACAAATAGCAGCCTCAGTGCTCACGATAGGATCACATGAAGGAACTACACAAGAACCATCATCAGCAAGTGCTGCTGCATCATAGTTAAGAGCTAATGGATCCGTACAACCTAAACAAGATAAATCACAAGAACCATCATCAACAGTAGCAGAAGCATCATAATTACAAGCTCCGACAGTAGCACAACCAGCTACTCCACCAGTTAACGTTAAATCAAATTGACCTTGATCAACATCAGCATCAGTAAATACTAAAAAGTAATAAGTAGTATTAATATTTAATCCGGTGATGCTTTCAGAAGCAGCTCCGTTAAAACAATTAAGCTCAGTAGGGTTAGCACAGTTACCACTAAACATAGCGATAGATGGATTAGCAGCAGCAGAATCTCCAGCATCTGGAGTTACAGCAGGCCCGAAATCTAAAGTTAATGCATTACTAGCACCAGAATTCCAAGTGTACCAAACACCATCAACGAATCCAAAACCAGCACAAGCTGGAGATAAATCATTTGCTTGAGCACAAACGTTATCATCTAGGAAAGCAACACCATCTGGAATTGGAAAAGCTGAAGCACACACATCATTTACAGGAGGTATACAAGTAGCTACATCACAAGTAACAGCTAAGTCAAAAAGACCAACATTACCATTCCATCCTGAAACATGAATAAAGTAGTCTGTAGGAGTAGCAGGTGTAATTATAGTTACGTTAGACTGTACACCACAATCATCATCATTACCACCAGCACATACATAAGCTCCACAAGAACCACTGAAAACGTTAATTTTCGTATCTAAAGCAGAACCACAAGTACTGAATGTCACCTCTTCACTTCCAGCAGAAGAGAAAGAATACCAAACTCCAGGACCTTGAATAATAGTTCCACACTCTAAAGCTAATACTTCGTTACCTACAGTAGAATTCAAACTAGTTCCAGAAACAACATCACCACAAGCTACAGCAATAGCTCCTGAACAATCATCATTAGCTGGAGGGTATGTACAACAAGAAGTATCTGTACCGCCTACAAGACCATCACAAGAATCTGCAGCAGCATCATAGTTTAAAGCAGCAGCATCATTACAACCGAAAACCTGTAAAGCACAACTTCCATCATCAGTGTTTGCTCCTGATTGTAATTCGTAGCTAAAGGATCAGTACAACCAAAATTACTATTGCAGAACAGTAATAGTCAGCATCTATAGCTGTCTCGTTTATTTAAAAACAAGAATTTGAAGTATGAAATTTCCTAATTACAAATTAATTTAGGTTGACTGAACAACTAAACCAGTTAAATCTCCCTCGAGAGGTCCTGCTATTACAGCTGCAGTGTTATCTGAACCGTCATAAAAGGTAATAAAATCCCAATCAACTTCGATTGTTCCTGCATTGAAAGAAAGAGTAGCTACATCTGCTGGAGTATTTCCTACAAATAATGTCCCCGCAGTTTCACCAGAGTCATAACAGTTAGCCCAGTTAAGAGGTGCATCAGCACATCCTGGCTCTATACAAGAACCATCATCAGCAGTAGCATTTACATCATAGTTTAATGCCGTAGCAGACGTACAACCTGCGAAGAACAAGAACCGTCATCAGTGTTAGCCGTTGGATCGTAATTCGTAGCTGCAGAATCAGTACAACCCAAAATTACTATTGCAGAACAGTAATAGTCAGCATCTATAGCTGTCTCGTTTATTTAAAAACAAGAATTTGAAGTATCAGAAATAATTTCTACATACATATTCTGTCCAGTTGATTGAACAATTAAACCAGTTAAATCTCCATCAAGAGGTCCTGCTATTACAGCTGCAGTGTTATCTGAACCGTCATAAAAGGTAATGATATCCCAATCAACTTCGATTGTTCCTGCATTGAAAGAAAGAGTAACTACATCTGCTGGAGTATTTCCTCCAAATAATGTCCCCGCAGTTTCACCAGAGTCATAACAGTTAGCCCAGTTAAGAGGTGCATCAGCACATCCTGGCTCTATACAAGAACCATCATCAGTAGCAGCATTTATATCATAGTTTAATGCCGTAGCAGACGTACAACCTGCGAATGAACAAGTAGCATTGTTTTCTACATCACAAGCTCCAGGAGCTGCGTTATAGTTAGAAGCTAATGCATCTGAACAATATTCAACTAGACCACTATCGGTAGCAGAGATATCGAAAGAGCCTACAGCACCATTCCATCCTTGAACCTCAACAGCGTATACAGTACCTAAAGTAGTACAGAAAGATATCAAAGACATATTTCCAGGCGCTGCTCCGTCATCATCGAACAGAAGAGCAGGTCCGCCACAACCATCATAAATAATTAGTTGAGAATCAGTCATTCCGTTCGCGAAAGTTTCAACGACTACTGTATTACCAGTACCTACGAAAGAATACCACACTTCTGGCGCACCAGTAGAATCTCCCAGTCCAGCATTTGCAGTAACAGTAGCACCCGTGTTATCTCCTGAAGCTACAGTACCGTCAGTAGCTAAACTTTCAGCATTTGCACACAAATCGTTTGCCTGAGCAAACACTGTGCCAAACTATTGTATCTGAGCTAAGAAGTAAATCATTTTTTTGTAAATTTTTTTCATTTATATTGGTTATTGGTTATTGGTTAATAATTATTATATGTTATTTGATTGAATTGCAACGCAAAATACACCGGATGAACACCGATGTATACTAGGTATTTTAAAACCTGATACTTTTTTTAAACACTTGTTTATCAATACTGTAAAAAAATTAGTTAGTTTTTTGGCATTCCAAAATAAGGGGAAAACCTCTCTAGAATAGAGAGTCCGTTGGTCAGTAAATTAATCCTTGTGCTTTTGAATAGCGTAGGGCAAGATAAGAAATAATCTCGAACTGACACAATAAAAAAAATAATTTCTTTTTAGAACGATAGACTAAAAGCGCGTTTAATGATCACAAAAACCTATTCTTAATCCATGAATCTTTAATTTTAGAACCCCACCTGGTAGACAGCTCGCGATTAATGCTAATGGAAGCATCATAAAAATCCGTATCATCCTTTAACACTCCCTGCTGGTAAAGCTTTTTAAAGTCTGTGAACTTCACATAAGACAACCCCTCCGAAACAACATAGTAAAACCCACCCCGATCTAGTAAATTTAAATTACGTCCCTCACCTACTTTACGTATAGTCTTTGTAAGCTCATCTATAGCACAACCCGATACTGTATAGCTACCCTCATTTACCACCACTAGAAGAAACCTCCCCTCAATAACGGAACAAGCACTTTCAACTTTTCGGCCATGAGTCTGCCAATTAGCGAAGAATGAAGACAACTCGCCCAGCACAGACTCACCATCCAACTCTTTATCCGATTGAAAAACCCATAATTTAGACTCTGGACTAAATTTATTTTGAAATACCTTACCCATCATTAGAATCAAATTTACTACGTATAATTAGAACGAGAACCGGCAATGGTGACTGCAGAAAACCTACAATCCTCCTCGCCAGGAGGTAAAAGTCCACACCCAAAACCACACCTATTATATATACCACAGCTGCCGCACCAAACAAGAGAGCATATCCCTGAACTAGCCATCTACGCATCCCTAATCTAAGCGCTTTAAGCAGCCACAGACCCAGACTCAAATGCGTAAAAACAAACAAAACAGACGCCAACCACTTTAACACGACCAACTCTCTTACGTTTAACCTGTACAGCAAATTTACTGAGTTGTGACTGTAATAGTAATCATAGGGCCTGCCAATCTTAGATTTCTGTATAGCCCTCATCCTGCTCTCAGCATCCAGCGAGTCGTAATCGGCAATCAAGCCCGCACTTTTTAGATTAAAATTTATACTAATCTTTACTCTTTCCTGGAAAAAACCAAGCGCCAGCGTAGCAATGACAAAACAAATGACGGTTCCTCTCATTTTTCATTTGCGCTAAGTGAGTTTGCAACGCATTTCGTCCAACTAACCCAAAGCAAAAAGACAAAGCCATAAATTAAAGCAGTAAACGTATAGTCATGGTTAAAAGCAAGCCACTCTGGATTCTTAGCCATAATAACAGTTAAAACAGAAGCTCTAATTACATTTAACACATGAAGACTAACGACACCCAAAGGAATAAACCACAGCTTATGCTTTACAGCACCGGGCATACATAGTATAAAAAAAGAAAACAAAGCCATTACCACCAATCCATCGCAGCCTGGACCAATAACAACCCCTTGACTCCCAACTAAACTGACATAATTTAAATAGCCCGTGTAGAGCCTATCTTCGACCTGAACAGTATAGTTAAACCACTCCAACAATAGACCAGCCTGCTGGGCTATACTCTCTATAACCCATGCGTCATAAATAATACTGGGCCTTAATACCAGCTCATAGAGCGTGTACCAGACGAGCAGACAAACTACAAAAAAAATGAAAAATTTCTTTATCGAATGGCTCACTATTCCTTACCCCTTTTTATTTAATTCGTTGACTTTTTTCCCTCCATAAATCAATCCAGCAGCTATGAGAATGCTCACACCACCGTCCAAAGGAATAGGGCAAGGGTCTCCAAAAGGAGGGCCACAGGGCGTATCATCCGGGAATGGGGAGTCTTGCCCAAAACTGGACACTACAAAAAGAATGAAAATGAATAAAACTAAATGTTTGAACATTCCTGTAATTAATTTGTACTTCAAATTTACTATAACTCCCCTAAAGAATAAACCGAATAAGTAGATTCTTTCAAACAAATCCTTATGAACCTATAACTAGACACCTATATTTGCAGGTGAATTCGCGCACTACTCTAATGAATAACACAGGAAGCATAATCACAATAGACGACCTTAGGCCTGCCTATAAATACCTAAAAAAAAACTGGCTAGTCCTTCTTCTATTCCCTCTTTTAGCATACACATTAGCTTACCTTTAT
>CAJJDD010000009.1 GCA_905182895.1 Flavobacteriales bacterium UBA4466 | reverse complement strand
TCACACTGACATGTTCCAGAGAAACATCCGTAATTCCCTAGGAGAATAGACAAATCCAAATTGGTTCTAAACCCATCAAAGTCAAAATCACCAAGGCAATTTTGAGCCTCCTGAGCGTCAGTTCCAAGAACCGTTATTTCTTGAGTAAATGAAATTTCATTTCCAGCACAATCAATTGACGCCCAAGTTCTCGTGAGCATATAAGTAGGACAGCAATTCAAATCAATAGCTATATCTCCAGCACCATAGACAACTGCATCAATATCATTTGAATTAAAAATTAATCCAGCAGCCATTATTACCACCTAGACCAAGGTTTGGGCCTACATTATTGGCGCCAACCCCATGCTGCCAACCTATAAAACCACTAACTGGAGCGTGAGAAACGGATAAAAAAGATCCTTCATAATCTCCCCAACCTTCTAGATATGCCCCTTCCGAGTTAACCAAATAGTACGTCCAGTCTAAATAATTATTTCCAGCTAAATTGAAGTCATCTTTGTAAGTGTGAATTTCAGTCAAGTTTGACCAAGCCTCCCAATTCAACCCATTAGTCAAGGGAATATTGATATGCCAACCAGCATTTGAATTGTCTTGAGAATAAAACGTACCGGTCAATAACACTCCTAACACATCATTATCTTCATAAAAAGACACTTGAGAGAAGACTACATTGTATAAAGCCTCTCCTCCTAAAGAACCCGGCAGGTCAAAGAGAGCAAGACCCCAATCAGCACCTCCGTTCAAAGGCTGAACTCCTTCACAGTTCGCATAAGCTTCAGGATCTGGCTCGAAACCAGAGTAAGTTTCTTCAAAACTCACAGAAACAGATGGGTCACAATTATCATCTGCAGTTAAAAGCGGAAGAACAGGATGATCATCCTGGCAGTTTATAGTGATCTCCGTTTCTGGTGTTCCAGATAAAACTGGAGAAATTGTATCCTCAACTGTTATAACTTGAGTATGCGTTACACTGTTTCCACTGCAATCAGTTGCCGTCCAAACTCTCGTAATTTCGTATTCACATCCATTAGTTTGAGCTTCTTCAAGAATCACTTCAATAACATCACAAGAACAATCATCATACGCCTCCAATACTTCTGGAGCCGGAATATTGTCACATTCAGTCGTGAAGTCTGTTGGTAAAATAGGCTCTGCACCCAGAGCAAATCCTTGAGGGTTTAACTCAACCTCAGTGAATGCAGGAACTAATGAAAACATAGGGGCATTAGAATCTTCGGTGACAATCATCTGAGTGCAGCTTACACTATTACCAGGAATTGCGGCTACCCAAGTCCTAGTGATCTCATCTAATCCATTAATTGTCAATATAACATCAGAAAAAGTCACGTTTATTGAGTTTCCACAACCATCAACGGCATTAGATATATAGCTGTCACTATCAATAGGCAATGGTTTACATGTTTGTTGTCCAGTCTCGTCTTGATAAGTACCATCTTCACATGCTGCACTAGCATCATAGTTACAAGCTGTTGAATCTGTACATCCTGAAGTCGCAGAACCGCCACAGTTTCCACAAGCGTCATCACTCAAACAAGAACCGTCATTACAATCTGCACTTGCATCATAGTTACAAGCTGTTGAATCTGTACATCCTGAAGTCGCAGAACCGCCACAGTTTCCACAAGCGTCATCACTCAAACAAGAACCGTCATTACAACCTGCACTTGCATCATAGTTACAAGCTGTTGAATCTGTACATCCTGAAGTCGCAGAACCGCCACAGTTTCCACAAGCGTCATCACTCAAACAAGAACCGTCATTACAATCTGCACTTGCATCATAGTTACAAGCTGTTGAATCTGTACATCCTGAAGTCGCAGAACCGCCACAGTTTCCACAAGCGTCATCACTCAAACAAGAACCGTCATTACAATCTGCACTTGCATCATAGTTACAAGCTGTTGAATCTGTACATCCTGAAGTCGCAGAACCGCCACAGTTTCCACAAGCGTCATCACTCAAACAAGAACCGTCATTACAATCTGCACTTGCATCATAGTTACAAGCTGTTGAATCTGTACATCCTGAAGTCGCAGAACCGCCACAGTTTCCACAAGCGTCATCACTCAAACAAGAACCGTCATTACAACCTGCACTTGCATCATAGTTACAAGCTGTTGAATCTGTACATCCTGAAGTCGCAGAACCGCCACAGTTTCCACAAGCGTCATCACTCAAACAAGAACCGTCATTACAATCTGCACTTGCATCATAGTTACAAGCTGTTGAATCTGTACATCCTGAAGTCGCAGAACCGCCACAGTTTCCACAAGCGTCATCACTCAAACAAGAACCGTCATTACAATCTGCACTTGCATCATAGTTACAAGCTGTTGAATCTGTACATCCTGAAGTCGCAGAACCGCCACAGTTTCCACAAGCGTCATCACTCAAACAAGAACCGTCATTACAATCTGCACTTGCATCATAGTTACAAGCTGTTGAATCTGTACATCCTGAAGTCGCAGAACCGCCACAGTTTCCACAAGCGTCATCACTCAAACAAGAACCGTCATTACAACCTGCACTTGCATCATAGTTACAAGCTGTTGAATCTGTACATCCTGAAGTCGCAGAACCGCCACAGTTTCCACAAGCGTCATCACTCAAACAAGAACCGTCATTACAATCTGCACTTGCATCATAGTTACAAGCTGTTGAATCTGTACATCCTGAAGTCGCAGAACCGCCACAATTTCCACAAGCGTCATCACTCAAACAAGAACCGTCATTACAACCTGCACTTGCATCATAGTTACAAGCTGTTGAATCTGTACATCCTGAAGTCGCAGAACCGCCACAGTTTCCACAAGCGTCATCACTCAAACAAGAACCGTCATTACAACCTGCACTTGCATCATAGTTACAAGCTGTTGAATCTGTACATCCTGAAGTCGCAGAACCGCCACAGTTTCCACAAGCGTCATCACTCAAACATGAACCGTCATCTAAAGTAGCTGAGGAATCAAAGTTACATGCTGAGGAATCTATACAACCAACGATTTGCGAACCACCGCAACTTGACGCACTTACATATTCATAACCAAACACAGCCAAAGCACCTATAAACCCTGTGTTTACTGTGTGCCAATAACTACCCCCTGGGTTGACTGTTACAGAACCAACAATTGTGGCATTTCCACAGACAATTACATGTCCTCCATTTTCTATTGTTATTGCACCAAAGTAAGTTCCTGTTTCAGTAATGCACAAAACATCCCCAGAATATAGAACTCTTGAAGGTTGCGGAATCCAATCGTTTGTAATTAAATCTACTGTTGTACCGCATGAAGGCGGAGATTGAGCATTTGTTGGTTTCGCTATAATTAGCGCAAAACAAAACATTAAAACTGAAATTATTTGTGTTGGGGGTCTATTGTACATTTTATATTTGATTTATTAATTCACTGGTTATTTCTTTGGACCATGAAAAAGTTTGTTGACCGCAACAGTTTAATCATCAGAGTCACGATCCATAATTTCATTAATGAATAATTACAGCTATTTTTGCATGTAATAAAGTAGACAAAAGGATAACTTATAGCAGCTATTCTTTTAATTGTAAGGAAACTTCATGCTTGGATTTACGATTAATGCTAAGAACATAAAAAAGCCCTCCAAACAAGATGGAAGGCTTTAAATATTTCAATAGAAAGAAGTCTTAACCGTTATAGTGACCTTCTGATTTAGCTCTTTTTAAGGCTTCGCTCAGACCAAGTTTATTGATCATTCTCATTCCTTTGGCAGATAATTTTAAAATTATAGGCTCTTCTTGACCTTCCACATGATACTTCTTTTTAAATAAGTTAGGATAAAACTTTCTCTTCGTTCTATTCTTGGCATGTGAAACATTGTTTCCTACCATCACTTTCTTTCCTGTTATTTGACAAACTCTAGCCATTATCCTCTTTTTAAAAAATTTCGGAGCGCAAAGATAGCACTTTTATCATGTAATTTCAAAACCTAGTTGAGTAATTCTTTTCTTAATATATTCAAAGCCGCATTACTGGTCATAATTATATTTCTTAATCGATGTTTTCCGAAGGTAAAAAGATGACTAGTTACCCCAGATGGTGTAGCTATACCTACCCAAACAGTTCCCACAGGCTTATCATCTGTAGCCCCTCCTGGGCCTGCTATTCCCGACGCTGAAATTCCATAATCTGTATTAAATTTCTCCTTCACTCCTACAGCCATTTCCTCGACAACTGATTTACTAACTGCCCCAAATTTAGCTAACGATTCTGGAGAGACTCCTACCCAATTCTTTTTAGCATCATAAGAATAAGTTACTACACTTCCATCATAAAATTCAGAGCTTCCAGCCACAGAAGTTAATAAATGACTAATATATCCTCCAGTACAACTCTCAGCTAAACTTAAAGTCTGGTTGTTTTCTTTTAATAATCCACCCACTATTTCAGCTAAACTATCAGCATCAAATCCATAAGAAATATCTCCTATTACAGCTAACGCTTCTGTTATTTTCTGGTCAACTATTTTTTTTATACTCACCATATCCTCTCCTACTCCAGATACTCTGAGCCTAACCATTCCTGCAGAAGGCAAATACGCCAATCCCAAACCTTCATCTCTTAACTTAGTTTCCCACTGCTCAAGTTGAGCAGCTATAGAGCTTTCACCAACACCTATGGTTAAGATTGTTCTATTGTAAACTGCTGGAGTTTTAAAAGTAGCTTGAATTTTACCGAACACCTCATCCCTCATTAACCCTTTCATTTCATAAGGAACTCCAGGCATACTCATCAAAACTTTTCCAGCATCTTCAAACCACATTCCGCTCGCTGTACCTCTGTTGTTCAAAACGGTATAACACTTTTCAGGAAGCTCTGCTTGCTTTAAATTAACTTCTAAAGGCTCCCTTCCTATCGAGTTAAAATAAGCCTTGATTCCAGCCGCAACTTCTTCATTAAAATAAAATTCCGAATTGAAATATCTAGCTAATGTCTTTTTTGTAATATCATCTTGAGTTGGACCTAACCCTCCTGTCATCAGCACTAAATCAACTCTCGAAAAAGCCTCATTTAAGGCACTTATAATTTCTTCTTCATCATCAGATATTGTAACTATTCTGCTAATACGAACACCTATTAAACCGAGGTTTTCCCCTAACCAAGCTGAATTAGAATCTAGGGTTTGACCTATCAATATTTCATCTCCTATGGTAATTATCTCTGCTTTCATACTAAATGATTGATATTTTTACGGCAAAGAACTTGTATTAAAAGGAGTAAAAAATGAAAAAAATGAAAAAAATTTTAGCGATAATAGGAATTCCGTTATTATTATTCGGATGTTCCGAAAAAGGATTGCAGAACTTAAATGACGTACTGAGTAACACTAAGGATGTTTTGGGTGAATCTGAGCCTAGAAAACTAACTAATACCGAGGTTATCTCTGGATTAAAAGAAGCATTAAAAGTAGGCGCTGACAGCGCTGTAGCCTTTGTATCTAAAATGAATGGATTTTATAAAAACCCCTCTATTTTCATAGAATTTCCACCACAAGCCATCAAAGTAAAAAACACATTAAATGATGCAGGGTTAGGGAGTCTAATGGATGATTTTGAAATGATATTAAACAGATCTGCCGAAGAAGCAGCTAAACTAGCAACTCCAATTTTTAAAGACGCCATTACTTCTATGAGTATTTCTGATGGGTTTACCCTATTAAACGGATCAAACAATGCAGCTACAAATTTTCTACAAGAAAAAACATCAAGTCAATTAAAAGAGAAATTTAGCCCTATAGTGAATAATGCCATAAATAAAGTTCAACTCACAAAGTATTGGGAACCCATACTTAAAAAATACAACTTACTAACCCTATTAACAGAGGCCGATGCAATTAACCCAGATTTAGAGGCTTATGTTACTCAAAAAACACTCGATGGCTTGTTCCTTCAAATAACAAAGGAAGAAAAACAAATCAGAGAAAACCCTAGCGCGCGTGTATCAGATATATTGCAACGCGTATTCGGTTCTTAAAAGGAATCACTAAATTGCGTATCATAAATAGAAACTTAATAACCTTATTATCCTTTTTAAACATGATTAAAAACTTACTCCTTGGTATTTTTCTTTTATCTTCATCTGGAGCTCTTTTTGCTCAAGAAGCTGTAGATTATAGAACTATAAAAAATCAAGAACAGTCTATAGACATTAGTCCTTATAGTGCTGAATATTCAAAACTTAAGTCTCCAAAAAACAACCTGGCTAAAGATGCCGGTGCTGAAACTATTTTTATAGGAACTTCGGGGAACATCTACACTATTATATTACAAGGAAATAATCAAGTGGATTATAATCCAGACTTGAACGCCGTATCTTTTATTCACAGAAAAGATGATACTGGTATACTAAACGGAGTTATGCAGTATGATTATTCAACTGATGGCGGGGCTACATGGGAAGTAAACCAAGGGCCGCTTTCTCCAGGATTTGAAGATGGGACTGTAACAGACGTTGGCAATGGCTTAAGGTATCCAAATGCTGTTCTTTGGGCTCCTGAGGGAAGCACAAATGCTGATGATGCTTACATAGTAGGTCATGGCCCTGCTCTGAGCGAAGGTATTACTGCTTGGGGAAACATATTTGAAGTAAGCTCAAAATTAGATGGGACTAATGTTTCTGAGAATTATGCTAACTACGCTCCTACGTTTATGGATGAGACCGTAGATTTTCATCCTTACGGGACTACTAATGTTAACGGTAAAATCTGGTCTTTATCTACTCAATTGAATCCTACTGAAGATGCTGCCAATGACACCATCAGCTATCAATCTTTCTATCTAACTAGAGGCACCTTTAATGAAGAGACAAGTGCATTTGATTATGAAGTAATGGAAACCTTTACACCTGACTTTGTTCGGTTATTAGATGCAACAGACAACACAGAGAGCAACTTTGTTCAAAACTACAGTATGGCCTGGAGTCCAGACGGTATGACAGGATATATTTACATAATAGGATCTGAAATAAGTGAGCTTGATTATGTATCTGTTCCCAAACCTATCGTATGGAAAAGTACAGATGGCGGAGAAACATGGTTGAAAAGGGTGGAATTCGACTTCCAAACTCTTCCATCTATGCAAGATAATTTAGCGGATGCTAACGGAGGAGAAGTTGTTAGGCCATACTTTACTGACACTGACTGTGTCGTGGATAATGAAGGTGATTTGCATTTATTCTCGCATGTGCTTAGTGGCTTTACAAATGACCCCGATTCTTTAGCTTTCATCTCAACTGGATTAGAAACACAATTTTTCTATCATGTAAGAACTACAGGAGATACAGAATGGGATGCTGATATCATCACAGACGTAATTAACTCTGACGCTGCTGAGGATTTCTCTTTAGGTACTCAACCTTTAAGATTTAAACCACAAGCTACTAGAACTCCAGATGGTTCTAAAGTATTCTTCTCATACCATAAAGCGTTCGGGAATGAAATACTTACTTCTGCTGATATTTTTGCCAGAGGTTATGACATCGCTACAGATATTTATGCAGCTGAGAAAAACTTAACAGAAGATACAGATTACGAAGAATTTACTTTTTATCAAACAATGTCACCTGTCTGCATAGATGGAGGTGAATGTTTCCAGTATGAACTCCCTATAGTTTTCATAGAACCAGGTTCAGATGATTTAGATGCTTGTCAGCATATCTATTTATACGGCGCAGGATTTGACGACATTAACTTTGACCCAAGTTCAGTAGAAGATTTACAAAGTAAATCTGCCATTAAGGTTTATCCAAACCCTTCTGCAGGTCAGTTTACCGTGAATTTACCAAAGAATGAGACTGGAGTTATTCAAGTTACAGATTTAACAGGAAAAGAGATCCTGTCGATATCTACTAGACAAGAAACGTTTACGATTGATTTATCAGATCAACCTTCAGGTAGCTACATAATCAAATTCACTTCAGTGAATTCTGTAATTACTGAGTCTGTTATCGTTAGATAGATTTTAAACAACAACATTCAATTAAAGAGAGGCCGGTGATTTTATCATTCGGTCTCTTTTTTTTCATAATAATTTTTCTGTGCTGAAATCACTGCTCCTACTGGACACAATATAGGAGCCAGAATTATACCTAAAAAGGGAATTAGAATTCAGAAATGAAAAAAAAGCTCCATTTCCTACTACTACTGCTTTATTATCCCATATCAATCTGCTTCCTTCAGAAATAGATATACGTCTTCTCTCATTTAAATAATCAAATGAACTGTACCCGTAATAATACGAACTTACCACAAACATTAAGATGGCTGAAAGAGGCACCGCTATTACTGCCAAAGGAGTGAACACTGTGCTTAATCCAGATATTACGATTGTAATCAAAAGCAATAGTATCAACTCCAGGAATAAATTTTTCAAAGCAATTCGAACTCCTCTCCAAATATCCAACAGAAAAATTCCCCATTTGAATTCATAAGTATTTCCCAATAATTTCTCTTCGGCCTTTTCACTCACATAAGCCATTAATGGTGCCATAGCTATGAGGATTACATACTTTTGTAGTTTGAAAAACAAGTAATAACTAAACAAGTATAGAATCCCATAGAGAGCATATTCACCAGCTATTTTTAAGAAGTACAGGAGTTTTTCTGCTACCGCCTCAGGAGTGCTCTCTGGAGTCGTAAGGCTAAACATTTCTACCAGAGGGTCGGCTATTGATCTAACTAAACCACCAGTGAATGAAAATATAGAACCTACTATTAGCATAGAAAACAGAAAGGGAATTAAATAAACCCAAGCTATTCCGCTTTTAACCACCACTCTGTGTGCCTGTAAACAATGTCTTACACCAATGAAAATTTTATTCATGGGCTGAAATTAACCATCTCAGCTATTATTCTGCTAGAAGAAATCATAAAAAATATGAACAAAAAAAACCCCTGTTAAGCTAACTTAACAGGGGAAGACACTTAAAATCACCGAAAAATAATATAGTTAGCAGTAGTTGGCTGCTACAATAAAGACGGGTGAACTTCTATGGGGTTGCCTTAGCAATACATGAAAAAAACAGGGTCCACATAAAGTCTTTAATAATTTGCTGAAAAACTCAAAATCCCAAGTCCTAAAAGCTAGAGATTTGAACTATGAGAGTACACTTTATAGCTATCGGAGGAAGCGCCATGCACAACTTAGCCATAGCACTTAAAAGAAAAGGAGTTCAGGTTACTGGAAGTGATGACGAAATATTCGAACCCTCAAAGGGTAGGCTAGATAAAGAAGGGATTCTTCCAGACAAAATAGGCTGGGATGAAAACAATATTCATGACCAACTGGATGCTATCATACTCGGAATGCATGCTCGAGAAGACAACGAAGAACTTCTTAAAGCTAAAAATTTAGGCTTAAAGATTTATTCCTATCCAGAATATATTTTCGAACAGACAAAAGATAAAAAGAGAATCGTAATAGGAGGAAGCCACGGTAAAACCTCAGTTACCAGCATGATTCTTCACGTTTTGAACACCTTAAACGTGGAGCATGATTATATGGTAGGAGCTCAATTAGAAGGGTATGATTGTATGGTTAGCTTAACAGACTCTGCTCCAATAGTAATTTTAGAAGGAGATGAATACTTAAGCTCGCCTATAGATAGAAGGCCTAAATTTCACCTGTACAGCCCTAGCATTGCCGTCATTACAGGAATAGCATGGGACCATATAAATGTTTTTCCTACCTGGGAGAATTATGTGAAACAATTTGAGGAATTCGTGAAACTCATAGAACCTGAAGGAGAGCTTATCTATTACCAAAATGACCCTGCACTCACTAAAATGAGCACACTAAATAAAGACATCTCCATCACGCCTTACCAAGCGCCTACTTATGAGATAAAAAATAATAAAATTCACCTAAACGATGAAGCTACTTACAAGCTGCAAATTATAGGAAAGCATAATGTAGAAAACTTAAAAGCTGCTCAACTAGTCTGCCAAAATCTGGGAATCTCTAAACGAGAATTTTACACAGCTGCATCATCTTTTAAGGGTGCTACAAGGAAAGATTAGAAAAAATAGCAGAATCAGAGACTTCCATAGTGTACAAAGATTTCGCCCATAGCCCTTCTAAACTAAAAGCGACTACCTCTGCTGTAAAAGAACAATTTCCAGAGAGAAGACTGATAGCTATAATGGAGCTTCATACATTTAGTTCATTAAACAAAAAATTCATTGACCAGTATCATGGAGCAATGGAAAAAGCTGATGAAGCGATCGTTTACTTCTCTCCAGAAGTCTTAAAACATAAAAAGTACCCCTGATAGCGATTGGAAGAGGCAGAACTTTGGATTTGCTTACAACAAAACAAAAGACTTTAGAGCGAACACCTTCATTTATGGAAACGATGCTAACAGTTCGATTGTTGATGTATTTTATGATAACGCTTACGGAAATAATTTAGATGAATTAGGAAAAAAACTTGTGTAAAACCTAGGATATCAGAAGTCGGTGACCCTGAGTAATAGCATAGCTAACAGCATACTGAGAGGAATCACAGGAAGTTAAAGAGATAACAAGTAGTAAATAAACTTTTTTTTATGCTCTTTTATTTGCGTTACAACGCTAATTCTAGACCATAAAAAAGGCCATCTTTTAATTAAAGACGGCCTTTCAACTATTTGTAGTATTATGCTAGCTCATTTTAGCCTGTAAACCATGGTCCAAAGCATCTAAAAACTCTTCGGTAGTTAACCAATGTTCTTCAGTCATTTTATCCTCATGGATAAGAAGCGCTAAATCCTTAGTCATTTTCCCTCCCTCTACAGTATCTATACACACCTGCTCAAGAGTTTCACAGAAACTAATTAATTCTTGATTGTCATCTAATTTCCCTCTGAAAGCAAGTCCTCTAGTCCAAGCAAAAATACTCGCGATTGGGTTAGTAGACGTTTTCTTTCCTGCTTGGTGCTGTCTGTAATGACGTGTGACAGTTCCATGAGCTGCTTCTGCTTCCATTACATCTCCTTCTGGAGTGACCAATGTTGAAGTCATAAGCCCTAAAGAACCGAACCCTTGTGCTACGGTGTCAGACTGCACATCACCATCGTAATTCTTACAAGCCCATACAAAACCTCCACTCCACTTCATAGCTGCTGCAACCATATCATCTATAAGTCTATGCTCATATGTGATCCCTGCTGCAGCAAACTTCTCTTTAAAGTCGGCATCGAATACCTCTTGGAAGATATCTTTAAACCTTCCATCATAAGCTTTAAGAATGGTATTCTTAGTACTTAAATATAGAGGCCATTTTTTAGTTAACGCTTGGTTCATACATGAATGAGCAAATCCATAAATAGACTCATCTGTGTTATACATAGCCATAGCTACTCCACCGTCTCCCTCATAGTTATACACTTCCCATGTAGTAGGTTCTGCTCCTCCTTCTGGGGCGAAAGTCATTGTTAACTTTCCTTTTCCTTTTATCACTGTATCAGTAGCTTTATACTGATCTCCGAAAGCATGTCTTCCTATACAAATAGGCTTTAGTCCAACCAGGAACTAATCTAGGGACATTCTTCATGATAATAGGCTCTCTAAATACAGTTCCTCCAATAATATTTCTTATAGTTCCATTCGGAGAACGCCACATTTTTTTAAGATCAAACTCTTTTACTCTATCTTCATCAGGAGTAATAGTGGCGCACTTAATGGCTACTTTATATTTTTTAGTCGCTTCTGCAGAATCAATAGTTATTTGATCATTAGTTTCATCTCTCTTTTCTAAACCCAAATCATAATATTTAATATCTAAATCTAGGTAAGGAAGTATCAATTTATCCTTGATGAATTTCCAAATGATTCTCGTCATTTCATCTCCATCCATCTCTACGATGGGGTTAGCTACTTTTATTTTGCTCATAAATTTGTCTTTTTTTTTGCGAATGCGCAAGGTACTATTTCGAATCGAATATTTTTAAATTTCTGGTCACAAAAAAACCCCTTCATAAAAGAAGAGGTTTCTAGTTCTATTGGTAATAATATTAAGCCGTTACTTCAGTAGAAGCGAAATGAAACTCACCTTCTATTTTAGCGTTATCATCGCTATCTGAACCATGAACAGCATTAGCAGCTATACTTGTAGCGAACATCTTTCTGATAGTTCCTTCTGCAGCTTCCTCTGGTTTAGTAGCTCCGATTAAGGTTCTAAAATCTTCTACTGCATTATCTTTTTCTAATATTGCAGCTACGATAGGAGCAGAAGTCATGTATTCTACTAATTCGCCATAAAAAGGTCTTTCGCTATGCACAGCATAAAATTCTTGAGCTTGACTTGTAGACAACTGAGCCCACTTCATAGCTTTAATGCTGAAACCAGCTTCTATTATCTTATCTATAATCTTTCCTGTGTGACCTGCACCTGTAGCATCAGGCTTAATCATTGTGAATGTTCTGTTTCCAGCCATAATATTTTATCTTTAAAATTTCGAGTGCAAAAATACTAATTAAGTTCATGGTGACTAACAGCATATTTTAAATAAAAAAGGTTTCTGCGTTAGAAAATACTTTTGGAAAAACTTTAAAGCCTCAGAAAAGGAATTGGCGTTTGCTCGCACTAATATCAAATCTCGTCAATCCATTATTGAAAAGGCGCTTGAGAACAAAAAATTAATATTAGTGAATTCAGATCAAGTAGCCGTAGACCTAATCAATTACTACGGACCTGAACACTACATTTTATGTACTAAAAACAATGCCTTTTTTGTCGATAAGGATTTACGTCTTACTTCTTGACATGTTTATTACACACGGATTTCTCTCAGAGCACAATAATAACAATATATTATTAAAAGAATGGATTATCAGATATGAAATTATGATTTTGAATAAAGTTTATGCCTAAATAAACGAGATGAAACAAATGCAATTTTATATTTCAATTAAACTATAAACCTAGACTCTAATGTACATTGTAGGTTCTCCTTTATAAGTCAAAACAGAACGCCATTCATCATATCGAGAAGTTTGCCCATTGCATAGTACGGAGTTCAAGTCGTTGAATGTGTGAGTTAAAAGATGCTGAACTAATTTTAGCTAGTAAGGCCTTAAAATCAATAAGCAGACGAAGACATTTCAAATATTAGTTCTCGTTTATTAAGAATTCTAGAATAAAAATATGGATATGAGTCTACTTAAGGAGGTCTTATCGCAAAAATTAGAACAATTAAAAATCGAAAAAAAACAGGAGGAGCCGACATAGAAAATACTCATCCTCATACTGTTTTAAAAAAACTGGTCTCTCTCGAGAAGAGCAAAAAAGAGATGGTTATGGAATTAAGCCTTTCTGTTATTCTTTAACACTTAAAGAATATGAAAAATTATCCCACTGAATCATTCGTAGAATTAAGTCTTAGCGGCTAAATTTGTACGAATGGAAACTCAAGTAAAACAAGGATTGTCGTCAGCTGAGGCTATGGCACTAGAAGATAAGTATGGAGCTCATAACTACCACCCTCTTCCTGTAGTATTAGACCGAGGAGAAGGTGTTTTCGTTTGGGATTCTGAAGGGAAGAAGTACTTTGATTTTCTTTCTGCCTACTCTGCAGTTAACCAAGGACACTGTCATCCAAAAATAGTCGGAGCTATGACTGCTCAGGCTGAAAAACTCACTTTAACAAGTAGAGCTTTTTACAATAGTGTTTTAGGGAAATATGAAAAGTACATTACTGAGTATTTTGGTTTTGATAAGGTGCTCCCAATGAATACTGGAGCTGAGGCTGTGGAAACAGCCATTAAACTTTGTAGAAAATGGGCTTATGACATAAAAGGAGTAGCTCCAAATGAAGCTCAAATAATCGTTTGTGGAGAAAACTTCCATGGCAGAACTACTACTATTATTTCTTTCAGTTCCGACCCAGACGCAAAAGGCAGTTTTGGGCCTTATACACCCGGATTTACAAGCATTCCTTATGATGATATAGATGCATTGGAAAAAGCACTTGACTCTAGCCCTAACATCGCTGGATTCATGGTAGAACCTATACAAGGAGAAGCAGGCGTTTATACTCCAGCAGATGATTTTCTTCAAAAAGCGGCAGCGCTTTGCAAAGCGAAAAATGTACTATTCATTGCAGATGAAGTTCAAACAGGAATAGCAAGAACAGGAAGGCTTTTAGCTACTTGTGGAAATTGTACTTGCGAAGAGGCTGTGAAAAACAAACTACTTACACTCAACCAGATATTTTGATCTTAGGAAAAGCACTTTCAGGAGGAGCTTACCCCGTGTCTGCAGTTTTAGCCAATGACAATATTATGAGCGTGATTCATCCAGGACAACATGGCTCTACTTTCGGAGGAAACCCTGTAGCTGCGGAGGTAGCTATAGCAGCATTAGAAGTAGTGAAAGATGAAGATTTGGCACAGAATGCTAGAAAACTTGGAAATATCTTTAGAGCAGAAATGGAACAGCTAATCTCAGAATGTGATCTAGTTACTACCGTTCGAGGAAGAGGTTTACTCAATGCCATTATTATTAACGACTCTCCCGACAGCAAAACAGCTTGGAATCTTTGTGTAGCCATGAAAGAAAATGGACTGTTAGCTAAGCCAACTCATGGAAATATTATCCGTTTTGCTCCGCCACTAGTGATGACTGAAGAGCAGTTAATGGAGTGTGTGGGTATTATCAAGAAAACAATTTTAGCTTACCAGAAATAAAGTGAATACTCCAATAACAAAGTGGGGAATTTTTCTGGTGCTCCTCAGCATTATAATGGGTGCCTTTGGCGCTCATTATTTTTCATCCATATTAAGTCCTGAACGAATGAACTCACTTCAGACTGGTATAAATTACCAAATGTACATGGGATTGGGTCTTCTAGTTCTCGGTAGTTTAGAGTCTAATTTCTCCAGTAAATCATACAGAACTGGCTTTGTTTCATTTAATGAGAATTTAGACAAAAATATTCCTGTACTGGTTGGAAAAACCTCAAAAAAAGATAAGAAATACAAAGAAAAAGTTCAAGAACTCAGAACCTTCGCAAAACAAGGTGGATATGTTGTGTTTTTTGAAGTTTTAGGAAAAAGAGTTCCTGGGTTTGCGCGTGAACTAAAAGAAATGGAAGCTGAGACTTTACCATAGGAAAGCAGAAATGGCGTTATGCACAAAGAAGTGGGCTACTAAGGGGCGGTTGGGCTGCAAATCTAGAGAAGATTAAAGAGTCTATAAACCTCGCTGCCACAAGCTACGGTCTTCAGTTATTTAAAGTTCTAATCATAGAGAATCCGGAAACCAGAGAAATTCTAGAAAAGCACAGCTGGGGACAGTCACAATTAACAGAGGCGTCACATCTAATGGTTTTCTGCAATTTTACTAGCGTAAAAGACGAGCACATAGACAGCCACTTGCAGTTAAAATCTAAACTGATGGGAATAGAGGAGTCTGCTCTTAAAGGATATGGTGATTTCATGAAGAGTAAAACGGGAGAGATGACTCCTGAACAAACCTCTGTATGGAATGCCAAACAGACTTATATAGCTCTAGGCAACGCCATGGCAATGTGCGCTGAACTAAAGATAGACACCTGCCCACTGGAAGGATTTTCTCCAGAAGAGTATAACTCTACATTAGGCCTTCATAAAAAAGGATTAGAATCTACTGTAGTGTTAACGCTAGGATATCGTTCAGCGGAAGATAAAACTCAGCATTCACCTAAGGTTAGAAAAAATTTAGAAGATCTTTTTGAATACTTGTAGGAAGAGAGTTTATTGAAAAAAGTTAAAAAGAAGAAACTTCTCCCCCTCAGCTCTATAAATTTCATTTAGAACGAACATGCTCCTAGACCTAACCCAACAAGCTAAGTGTAGTTATTACACTTAATCCAACTCAAACTATCTTCATCTTAATTATCTGATTAAAAGCACATTAAATCGGTATAACTTCGCTTGAATTAACGCGAAATTGTGACAAGGTTAATCTTTGAATCTCGTAATTTTGTACAACTAAACAATAGATTCTTTAGATGAACAATTTTGGATTGAAGGCGGAGAAAGCTAATCTTTCTTATTTAGGATTAGACCAAGTAGAAGCGGCATACTGGAACCTATCTCCAGCAGAATTAACAGAAGAAACCATTCTTAAAGGCCAAGGCCTTTTAACAGATACAGGAGCCTTAGCCATAGACACAGGCGAGTTTACTGGACGTTCTCCGGCAGACAGGTTTATAGTAAAAGATGCTATCACAACTGATGAAGTTTGGTGGGGAGACATTAATAAGCCATTTGATTCGGAGGCTTTCGATAAACTTCAGGGTAGAATGCAAGCTTATTTAGCTGGAAGAGAGGTTTACGTAAGAGATGCCTACGCATGCGCCGATGACACATACAGACTTAATTTAAGAGTAGTAACTGAGTTTCCTTGGAGTAACATGTTTGCTTCTAATATGTTCCTTAGACCTACTAAAGAAGAGATTTTAGACTTTAATCCTGAGTGGAACGTGGTGTGTGCACCAGGCTTTATGGCGGATGCTGAAATAGATGGTACACGCCAGCACAACTTTGCTATTATCAACTTTACTAAGAAGATGATTCTTATCGGTGGAACTGGATATACAGGGGAAATTAAAAAAGGAATATTCTCTGTACTCAACTTTGTTCTTCCTGCACAGAAAGGTGTTCTTTCAATGCATTGTAGCGCTAACGTAGGGCATAACGGTGATACCGCGGTGTTCTTTGGATTAAGTGGGACAGGAAAGACTACATTATCTTCAGACCCTAATAGAAAACTAATCGGTGATGACGAACATGGCTGGTCAGCAGATAAAGTATTCAACTTTGAAGGCGGATGCTATGCTAAAACTATAGACCTGTCCGCTAAAAAGGAGCCGCAAATTTACAACGCTATCAAGTTCGGAGCTATTCTAGAAAATATAGGTTTTGAAGAAGACGGGTGTACTCCCAACTATTCAGATATCACTAAAACTCAAAATACGAGAGTATCCTACCCTATTCACCATATAGATAACATTATGCTTCCTAGCTCAGGGGATGCTCCTAAGAATATATTTTTTCTTACAGCAGATGCTTTTGGGGTATTGCCTCCGATAAGTAAGCTTTCTAGAAACCAAGCTATGTACCAGTTTATATCTGGCTACACAGCCAAAGTGGCTGGAACAGAAGCTGGAGTAACAGAACCTCAAACTGCATTCTCGGCATGCTTTGGAGCACCATTTCTACCATTACACCCAGCTAGATATGCTGAGATGTTAGGAAATAAAATGGACGAAGGAAATGTAAACATCTGGCTGATTAACACAGGCTGGAGCGGTGGCGAATACGGAACTGGTTCTAGAATCAAGTTGAAGTATACTAGAGCTATGATTACTGCCGCTTTAACTGGAAAGTTAGATGATGTAGAATACAATTGTCATGAGGTATTTGGATTAAACTTTCCTACCTCTTGCCCAGATGTACCTACCGAACTTCTTAATGCGAGAAATACATGGGCTGATAAAGATGCTTATGACACTAAAGCAAACTCACTGGCAGATAAATTCGTTAAGAATTTTGAGCAGTTTGAAGAGTATGCAAATGAAGAAATAATGAGCGCTTCTCCCCGTTCTGTGACCGTTTAAACTAGAGAAAACGTCAAAAAAAATAATTAAGCCTCGCACCTGCATTTTCTAGTAAGAGCGGCGCTTTCTGTTTAAAAATAAAGCCGACTTTTGGGGTTCACCTTTTTCATCGCTAGTGCATTTATCATTTATCGAAAATCTTTCTGTAGGTACAGTAAAACTAAGTACTGAAGAGTCTATTCATGCTTCTAAAGTTCTGAGGCTTAAAAATGGAGACTCCATCAATCTTACAGATGGAAAAGGAAGTTCTGCCGTGGGAATCATCACTGCGGCTGCCAAAAAGAACGTCACTATTCAAGTAGATAAAATTCACTGTGAAAGTAAAAATCCATATTTATTAGAACTGGCTATGGCTCCTACGAAGAGTAACGATCGGTTTGAACTAGTTCTAGAAAAGTGCACCGAACTTGGAATAGCTCGAATTCATCCCTTATTGACTTTTCATTCGGAGCGTAGGAAATTAAATATGGAGCGCAGCAAAAAGATTGTGCTTTCAGCGATGAAGCAATCTCAGAAAACATGGCTTCCTGAAGTGATGGAACCGATTAAGTTTAATGATTTTGTGCAGCAGGATTTTGAAGGTGACCGTATATTAGCCCATTGCAACGCTGACTTTAACAGAGCGTCTCTAAAGGCTATTTCTCAGAAAAAACCTACAATTATATGCATAGGCCCTGAAGGAGACTTCTCTGCTGAAGAAATTAGCTCAGCCCTAGAGTTAGGGTTTAAGTCCGCGCACATGGGGTCTGAAAGACTAAGAACGGAGACTGCAGCGCTATTCGCTACGTCTATTTACCATACAGTAACTTCATTATGAAAAAATTAGCAGCCACCCCGATACTGAATAATGCCTACAGAAACTTCTGTGCCTTCTAAAAAAGATTATGAAGAATTTATTACTACAGAACTATATGCTTGCATAGTGACCTGCTAGGATTGAACGATTTTATGATTGAAAATTTAGCTAAGCTAGTATTTATAGCAGCTGAATATAAGGATGTGAAAGTGGGAAGTACTTATGCTTTTTCTTTAGGAAAAGACAATACCTATAAATTCGTGGGGTTCGGTACCTTGATCATTTGTGTGGAGGGTGATTTGACTATTTTAGAAGGTAAATAATCTAAATTTTACTTAGTTAGATAATGCATAAACTCCTCACTCCCAAAGTAACTAAGAGAATGATGGGATGCTCCAAAAGAAGTGGCATGAATCAACTGAATTGGAGAACTAGGAAAATGCTTCTCGAAATACTCTTCTAATTCATACGCCTCATTACCGCAGTTACACCCTAGTCGCGTATTTCCATATCTCCTAGAAAAGGATAGTTTAACTCCTAGAAATTTATACGCTTTGGAAAGAACAAAGTCCTCTTCATTATAGATAATAGTCAAGTTATAATTATCTCGTCCTATAAATGGGTTTTCTAGTGAACGGTTGTAATAACGTTTAAACTCTTTTTTAGAAATCGCAGGAGCTGCCATGCAAATATTTATCCGCTGGTGAGGTGTAGCTTCCTCTTCCTTTTCTTTAGCATTAAACAATAGACTTGTCAACACTTCTGCTCCCAGACTATGTGTAATGACTGTTATATCATTCTTTTCAATCTTAGAGATGACTTTTCTCAATCCTAGTCCAGCGTTTTCAGCATTTTCTTTGGCTTGTTTCTTGAACATCTTTCCTAGACTAACAATGAACTTAAGGCTATGCTCAGGCTTCAAGTACATTCCATCCCAGTAGATTTCTAAAAAATAATTTTCTTTTCCTGTGGCCTGATTTATTCTTTCCCTCATAAAACCATAGTCATCATGAGCAGATGTATCTCCATTTATAGGCGCTGCAGGTTTTCTGAATCCATGTATGAAAATGTATAGGTTCTGCTCAGAGGATATTTCGCCATTTAGCTTAGATGCTAACTTTTCACTGAACTCATTCTGTCTTTTCTGCCAAGTCCAGTATGAGGTATCAGTATTCACTGAAACTAATCTGCTTAGTTTTTTGAGCTCATAATTAGCGTTTCGGAAAAGGTTCTCATCTATATCACTCAGAGGATAAACATGCCCATTTTTATCGAGAAAGACTCTAGTTACGTTTTCGATTTTTTCCGAACGGATATATGTCTGCGCGTAAGAAACATTTTCTTGTGAAAACACAATTGATGAAAGAAGTATTGGAAAAAGGACTAGATAATATTTCACCGAATGATTAACTATTAAAGGGTACTATAACTCGAATCTACTCTGGACCATTTGGCACCTCTGCCCAGTGTGTAACGTCGGAAAAAAAATGATTAGAATTTCCTTCTCCCTGCCAAAAATGAAGTCCATACTTCTCTCTTTTCTCTTTATCATCCTTGTAAAAATTAGACAGAAACACCAAGAAAATCACTTCTCTAATTTCAAACTCGAAGGCATTTCCAGGTAGAAAAACTTTATTATTAGGAATGAACGCAAGTACTCTTTGGTTATTTCCTGGAAGCGTTTCTGTGACTTTAATCCAATTCAATTGAAATTCTTTTTCTTTCTATTATATAATGCTTGATATTCTCTTTAGTGAGTGGCTTCACTATGTAACTCTTTACTTGAGAAAATGTTCTCGATTTATCTATGTCATCGAAATGCATAGAACTGGAAAGCATCATGATATCAAATTGAAAATTATACTTAGCAGCATAATCTAAAAATTCCCACCCAGTTAGTTCCGGCATCGATATATCTAACAGAAGTAAATCTGGATGATCTAACCTGTTCTTAGCCAAATTTTTAATTAAATCTATAGGGTCCTGGAAGACTACTACTTTAGATGAAGGTAAAGCGAAATTTAGAAACTGCCGATTAAGCATCCCGTTAAGGTCATCGTCATCTAAAATGTATATAAGATTGTATGGTTTCATCAATCATCTAAGCTAATTGAATTAAATCTATTGGCAAAGTGGGCTAATCGTAGTTACTAACAAACACTTTTTTAAGGGATTTATATGATTTAAGAGAAGGGACTAAAAACTTTTTACCGGGCTATTCCATGCTTTTATTTCGTCTTCTGCTTTTACCCCTTTTAACACCTCTACATATATGCCATCAGACAATCCAAGTTCTACAGTCCTTTTATCATATTCATTCTCGCTTATTTTCACCTCAACGTAAGGACTACCATCTTTTTCAAATTGAAGTAAGCTCTCACTTATAGCCATAACATCTTCTCTTTTGTCTAAGACCACATCTGCTGTAGCTGAATAACCTGCTCTTACAAACTGATTCTCGTCTAGGGATACTGCCGCCTTAATACTGAATTGCACCGCTCCATTCTCTTCTATACCCTTAGGAGAGATGTATTCTAAAGTAGCACGGAATGTTACTCCTTCAATAGCTCCTATAGTAAGGATAAGCTCCATACCTTCTTTTAGCTTTTCTACCTCCGACTCATCTATCTTTCCTTCGAAGATTAAATCTTTCATATTAGCTATAGTCGCTACAGTGGTTCCTTCATTAAATGTGTTGGCTTCTATTACCGAGTTGCCTACTTTGATTGGAACATCTAGAATCATCCCACTTACTGTGGACCGGATATCCGTATTGGAACCTCCCCTATTTCTTTTAGCCACCCCATTCTGCACGATCTGAAGGTTTTCTTGAGCTGCCCTTAACTCCTGCTCTGCATTCATTTTATTCATAGAAAACGGCTGAAAATCTGCTTGCGAAATAACCCCTTTTTCTAAAAGACTGCTATTCCTATTATAGTCTAGCTTGACATTATCTAGGTTAATCTGAGCTCTATTTATTCTGTTTTCTGCTGCATTAAGGTTAGCCATATTTGGAACTACTTGAACTACGGCTAAAATATCTCCCTCACTAACCGTTTGACCAGCCTCGACCTTTAGGTGTTTTACTATTCCGGAAATTTGAGGTTTTATGAGCACTTCATCTCTAGGAACTACTGCACCTGTAGCCACAGATTTATTAACTATGGTTTTCTGCTCAGCAGTTTGGTTCTCGTACCTTACCGGGGGTTCCTGCTCTTTAGCGTAGAGGTAATAAATACTTCCTATTCCTGTCGCCAGAATGAGAATAATAATAATTACGAGTGGTGTAAAACAGCCTTTTTTCATGTGCTTATTCTTTTCTTAGGGCATCTATAGGTTTTACTCTTACAGCCGAATATGCTGGAAGTAATCCTGTAAAAACTCCTGCTACTATTAATATTAAAAACGAACTAAAAACTACATTAAATGAAACTGTAGGGTTTCTAAAAGATCCGGAATCTCCCATTCCTGCCAATGCGTTATTAAGTAACTCCACCACCAACACTCCAAAGAAAATTCCCAATAGTCCCGCTACGATAGTGATTAGTAACGTCTCTGAAATAATCTGCTTTATTATTACGGATGGAGCTGCACCCAAAGCACGTCTTATTCCTATTTCTTTTGTTCTTTCCGTCACAGAAACAAGCATAATGTTTCCTATCCCTATAATTCCTGCGAAAAGAGCTAAAATACCTACAGAAAAAGAGATGAACTTAAGTGATGCAAAAAGATTATTGACATCCGCTAATTCCTCTTCCATATTCCAACTACCGAATGCTCTTTGATCAGCAGGATGGATGCTTTTTCTGATTTTTAATTTTGCCTTTATTCTCTCTTGCAGTTCGCTTATAGGATATCCATCCACACTCTTAACACTAAACCAGCCGATAGCTTTTCCATAGTTAAACGTTCGCTGAAACGCAGTAATAGGCATGAATATACTTTCATTTTCCTCTGCTGAATCATCTCCTTCCTTCATTGAAGCAATAACACCTACCACTTGAACATTTACATTGTTGATTTGAATGTATTTGCCAATAGGATTTTCCCCTTTTACAAATAGAGTGGTAAAGACTTTCTTTCCTATAGAGCACACTTTTCTTTCGTCTTTAATGTCAGCAGCATTTATAAATCTGCCTTGAGTAATATTCATAGGTTGAATCTTCACCAAACCTGGTGTTTCTCCATAAATATTAAATGACCCTGTGTTATTATCATACGTAGCGTTATTTCCACCTTGCCATCCACCTGCCTGACATCGGGGAGATATAACATCTATTTCCTGAATACTTTCTTCCAAGAACTGAATATCATCCATATCCATCTCGAACCTCCTGCCTTTTTTAAATCCTTTGTATGGGATAGAAGTAAACATACTCCAGACCCCTCCACTATTAACCGCCCTATTACCAATATCTGCCTTCACCCCATTCTCTAGACCAGAGGATGCTGCCATCATGATTACGAGCATAAAAATTCCCCACGCTACGCCAATCATGGACAGAATTGTTCTCATGGGGTTTTGGACTAAAACAGATACTATTTCTTTTAAAACATCTTTATCCATTATTCATCTCTTAATGCTACAATTGGTCTTAACCTGGCCGCTCTAACTGCTGGAACTAATCCGGAAATCACTCCACTTACTATTAAAATAAAAAGTGCTGTCATGGCAGAATTAAAATCTATAGAGGGATTTTTAAAGTACTCTAATTCTATGAAATAAGACACCAATTCTAGAACTAGAATTCCTGCAATCATTCCTAAAAACCCAGACAAAACTGTAATAAGTAGACTTTCTTGAAGGATGAGTCCAATTATCTTCCTGGGTGTGGCTCCTAAAGCTTTCCTAATACCTAATTCTCTCGTTCTTTCTTTCACTACTATACTCATAATGTTTGAAATACCAATTATACCAGAGACTAAAGTCATTAAGCCTATTACAAAAACAAAGGCCTTTATTCCTACTCCAATATTCGCATATTTAGCATTTTCTACATTATTATTATTCGTGGTTATGGCATTATCATCCTCGGGGTTAACCTTATGTCTAGTTTGAAGAAACGACATCAGCTCTTCCTCTAGTTCAACAGTTTCGCTAACCGCTAGGTCTCCTGTACTAAGGTAGAACTCATCTATTCTATCTGTTGGAGAAAATAGCTTGTGAAAGGTTTGAATAGGGATAAAGCATCTTCTATTATTCCATCTATTTTCTCCACGCTTAAATACTCCTACGATCTTAAATTGAACTCCTCCTATATTAATTAGAGTTCCTATAACTTTCCTCTCCTTGCATAATTCTTTATAAACGTCAACTCCAATTACTACAGATTTTTTAGCTTCATTTTCATCATTCATATTTAAAAACCTACCCTGCACAAATAATTTTAACAGTTCTAATATTGAGCTATTTGATCCTGCTAATGAATAGTTGCCAGATTCATTTCCCCAGTTCATTTGAATTCCCCAAATACGTTCAAACGCACTTCCAAAAGGGATTTCATCCTTGTGATCTGTTTTTATCTTTGTGAAGTCATAGTTAGAAAAGTCTATTCTTCTGTTCGGTTTTGTACCTTGATAAGACAATGATGTTCTGCCAGTTTCTACACTCATACTGTTTATAGCAATTTTACCGAACATACTGGCCGCGCCATTAGTTAAGCCTGCAGAAATACCTAATAAAAAAACCAAAATAAATATACCTACGGCCACAGAAATTCCCGTAAGAATATACCGAAGAGGATTCTTTAAAATAGTCTGAAGTATTTCTATCCAGGAGTCTCTATTAAACATTAGGATGAGATTATTCTACCATCTTTTAACCGTATTATCCGTTCGGTTTCAGCAGCTATTTCATTCTCGTGAGTTACTATAATGACTGTTTTGCCAGTAGCATTTACTTTTTTTAGCAAGTCCAACACTTCCATAGAAGTCACCGAATCTAAGGCTCCAGTCGGCTCATCAGCCAAAATAACTTTTGGGTCTGCTATCAAGGCTCGCGCTATAGCTACCCTTTGCTTCTGCCCTCCCGACATCTCGCTAGGTAGATGTTCTGCCCAGTCTAAAAGACCAACTTCTTCTAAGCGTTGCAACGCTAATTCTTTTCTTTTACTCCTAGGTACCTTCTGATAATAGAGCGGCAAAGAAACATTCTCCCAAGCAGTTTTAAAGTTAATAAGATTGAATGATTGGAAAACGAACCCTAAAAACTGGCTTCTATAAATAGCCGCTTTCTTTTCGCTAAGGTCTTTAATTAGTTTTCCGTCTAGAGTGTATGAACCTACGTCATAGTTATCTAACATCCCTAGGATATTCAATAATGTAGATTTACCACTTCCCGAACTACCCATTATAGAAACGAGTTCCCCACTCTTAATATTGAGGTCTATTCCCTTAAGAACCTGCATGGAGTTTCCTCCAGTCTCATAGGATTTCGTTATGTTTTCTAATAGAATCACTTGTCAACAAATGTAGGAGTATGGCCCAAGGAAAGAATCCTAATTAAATCAATTATTGTTAACGAAAAAAGGAATTTGTTACTGCATCTTCATGATCACTACCGCAGCTTCGGTGCCTTTATTACCATGACGTCCACCAGACCTATCTATGGCTTGTTGTTCACTATCATCCGTAAGGACTCCGAAGGCTACTGGTTTTCCAGTTTTAAGATTTACTTCCATTATTCCTTGGGCAGCTGCCTGACACACAAAATCAAAGTGAGCAGTTTCACCTCTGATAACGCTACCTAAACAAACGACACCATCTATATTACCTGATTGTATTAGCTTTTGAGCACCTAAGGCCAATTCGTAAGCTCCTGGGACGTATTTTATGGTAATGTCTGAGTCTAGAACTCCGGCATCATAAAAACCCTGAAGAGCTCCTTTTAGAAGATTTCCTGTAATGTTATGATTCCATTCGGAAACCACTATACCAAACTTCTTTCCTGTTAAATCAGGAAGGTCATCAGGATTAAAATCGCTGAGATTTTTCCCTTCAGTAGCCATCTTTAAAGTTTATTGAGCAGATTTAGCAGAAGCAAATGCTCTAAGCTTAGTGGCGTCTTTGTATTCTACAGAATTTACGTTGGTAGAAGCTTCTAGTATTCCGTTATACATAGAAACAGCTTCTTTGAACATTTGTAACTTAAGACAAACATTGGCTGCTTTTTTATAATAAAGCTGAGTAGTTACTTCATCTTTAGAGCTCTGTGCTGCTCTTTTGAAATAAGGAAGTGATTCTTTAAATTTAGAGTTAGCATCAGCGCCTTCTTCATAAGAAGCTCCGATTTCCACTAAACAATCTCCGATATTTCCATTTGCCATAGCACCTAACAGAGGACTATTAAAGTTGGCTGATTTAAAATTCTCAAGAGCAGCTTCAAAATCTCCGTTATCTCTATTTATAATTCCTAACTGATAACTAGCTCTCATTCCTACAGGACTTCCAGCGTGATCATCAGCTATGGATTGCAAACCATCGAATGTATCAGCACCATTTTTAGAAGTTTCTAAAGAGTCCATCATAAAATACATCTCAGCCATATGAATTTCTTCATTCGCATTAGCTATAGCGGGCACTCTCACCAAGTTATTATACATAAAGAATGCTAGAATAGCTAAAACCACTATTCCTAAAACCCCTAATAACGTTTTCTTGTTATTTTCTATAAATAATTCAGTTTTAGTGTATACTTCCTGAACATCTAGTATCGTTTCGTCTGTATTTTTCTTAGCCATTTTACTCGTAAAAATTGAAGTGCAAAAATAGCCATTTTTCTTTATTCTTTCACAGAGATTTTACCACACAGAAATCCTGTTTAGATTGTTAGTAAATATCACTTTCTCTTAGTGATATCTTAAATACAATTTATTTCGTCTTTTTTTTTGATTGTAGATTAGATTTGCATCGGATTAACAAGATCCTGCAGCATCAGCAACGAGCCTCTAAAACAGCCACAATAATTTGATTTTAAAACATTTAAATCTCGTTAATTTTAAAAATATAATAGAAGCCTCTATTGATTTAGATTCGGATGTAAATTGTTTTTCAGGATTAAACGGTGAAGGAAAAACAAATATCTTGGACGCTATAAGGTATTTAAGCATGTGCAAAAGCTATTTCAATCCTGCCGATTATCAAAACATCAATCATAACCAAGACTCATTTATGATTAAAGGCACGGTTCTTAAAAATAATGAAATAGATATTCTCTCCTGTTCTGTAAGTCGCACCTCTAAAAAAATATTCAAGCGTAACAAAAAAGATTACCAGAGACTATCAGATCATATAGGCTTGTATCCATCGGTTATGATTTCTCCGACTGATGAAGATTTAATAAAAGAAGGAAGTGAGACTAGGAGGAAATTCATTAATGGAATTATTTCACAGTATGATAAATCTTATTTAAACCACATGGTTCAGTATAAGAGAGCTCTGAACCAAAGAAATAGATTGTTAAAACATTTTCAATTAGAGCGAACTTTCGATGAAGCTTCGTTAGAAATCTATGACTTTAAGCTCATTGAATTAATTCAACGAATTCATGACGTTCGGCTGAAATTCGTGGAAGACTTTACACCTTGGTTTCAGAAATTACACACTCAAATCAGCGGCAACAAGGAGACCGTTAGTCTATCCTACACAAGCACTTGTAATGAAAATTTGGCGATACAATTTACTGACTCAAGACACAAGGATAAATTATCAGCTAGAACGAATATAGGCATCCATAAAGATGATTTAGAATTCTCTATAGATGGGCACACGATAAAGAGATTCGGCTCCCAAGGCCAGCAGAAGACCTTTTTAATCGCACTGAAATTGGCACAATCATTTTTCATAGAGCAGGCTACAGGCAATAAACCTTTCTTATTATTGGATGATATTTTCGATAAATTAGATAGCTCTAGAGTGGCCAATCTCATGAAACTTGTAAGCGAAGGGAATTTTGGCCAAATATTTATTACTGACACCGATAAAAATCGGGTATCTTCACTTTTTAAAGACCTCAAGGGCACTCTTAAAGAGTTCACATTAACACAAGGAAGAATTTCATAACCTATGAGCAAAGACAACAATCAGCAACCACTCAAAGAGGTCATAGAGAAATTCTTAAAGATGTATCGGCTAGACCGAAAATACCAACAGGTAGAAGCAGCTAAAGCTTGGGAAAAGACTATGGGCAGTTACATTCAGAGCAAAACAAAGTCTATTTACCTAAACGGAAGTGTTCTAAGTGTTAAAATAGAAAGCTCAGTGATCAGCTCAGAAATCATGCATGAGAAAAGCAAGGTTATCGCTGCCTTAAACCTAGAAATCGGAAGACCTGTAATAGAACAAATTCAGTTTTCAAGTTAAGGCTTACCTCAACTAATAAAGTTTAGTTCCGAGATCAAAATGAACAATTGTATCACGCAACCTTAGGGATAGTAAGGTTATTTTTGTATCTAAACAAACGAAATTCGCTAACCGTTGAAGTCTTTAAAATCCATATTTATCTTAGCTGGAATAGCTCTTTTCTCTTTAGGCCTAATGTCTATAGAAAAACCCGAACCTACTCAAACGGCAAATTTTCATCATACTGCAGCTGAACTTAAAGCTATGCTAGCAGGAGATGGAGTGGTTACACCACTTCCAAACGGTACTGATGAGAATTTCTTTAGAGGCTCTGGCTTGTGCGAAGGCTGTCATGGTTTTGATCCAAATGGTATAGCCAGCTTAGACGGAGAAGGAAATGACATCAACCCTACTGACCAATGGAGAGCGACCATGATGGCTAATAGTGCTAAGGACCCTTTTTGGAGGGCCAAGGTAAGTCATGAGACTTCGGTAAACCCAGAGCATGCAATAGAGTTAGAAGATAAGTGCACTAGCTGCCATGCACCTATGGGTCATTACGGGGCACGTTTTGATGAGGGAGCCAGCCATTATAGTATGGCCGAACTTGTTATAGATTCGTTGGCATTGGATGGTGTCAGTTGCAACGCATGTCATGCTCAAAGTGATTTAGACATCGGGAATTTATTTTCTGGAGATATGAATTTTTCACCAGACACAATCTATGGACCTTATGGAGCAGAAGGAGATCCCGCTATTTTTTCACAGCCTATGTATCAGTTCGTAGGATTTCAGCCGGAATATGGAGCTCACGTAGCAGAAAGTGAACTTTGTGCTGGATGTCATTCCCTTATAACTAATACGGTAGACTTGGATGGAGAATATACCGGGAATACCTTTGTAGAGCAGTCCACATACCACGAGTGGCTCAATAGTATTTATGCTGAGGAAGGCGAGAATAATCGAGAATGTCAATCGTGTCATTTCCCTAGAATCCAAGACCCCGTAGTCATCTCGTCTAACTATGCCTTTCTTGAACCAAGAACTCCTTATGGCCAGCATTATATGGTAGGAGGAAACACCTTCATGCTAGAACTAATGAAGAATAGAATTAATGAGTTAGGAATTTCTGCTACAGAAGAAGATTTCGACGCTGTAATCGCCCGAACTATGAACTTGCTTACACAGCAGACCTTAGAAATGGAAATCACGGAACTAGGCGCGGATGATGACTCTTTAAGCTATGAACTCAAATTAACTAATCTGTCCGGACACAAATTTCCAAGTGGATACCCCGCAAGAAGAGCATTTATAGAATTTTTAGTAGAAGCAGATAATGGCGACACATTATTTCACAGTGGAGCTATACAAAATGATTTCGAAGTTTATGGCCAAAATGCTACCTATGAGCCGCATTACACCAAGATAACCTCTGAAGACCAAGTCCAAATTTATGAAATGGTCATAGGAGATGTGAACGGAGATGTGACCACTGTGCTAGAGAGAGCAGATGAGTATATAAAAGACAATAGACTTACTCCTATAGGATTTACGATGTCACATGAAGTCTATGACACTACTATAGTCGCGGGAACTGCCCTATTAGACACTAACTTTAATTTCGAAGAAGGAGAAGAAGGAAGTGGGTCAGACAGAATCATCTACAAAGCGCCTATGAGTGGCTATGAAGGAAATGTAAACGTTACGGCTCGTGTGCATTACCAATCTGTTCCTCCTAAATGGAATGCGGAGATGTTCATGTTCACCACTCCCGAAATAGATTCTTTCAGAGAAATGTATAACACTGAAGGGGCGGACCCAGTTATGATAAAAGAAGTCACAGCTGCTAGCTTCGTTCAATCTACTGGAAACGTTAACTCCAGTAAATCAGGTTTTGTAGTTTTTCCTAATCCTGTAAGAGAAGGTGATTTAATAACCGTAACGAGCAGTTCATTCATTCAGCGTATAGAGATTTATAGCTTATCTGGAAAGCTGGTTCATATAGAGTCAGCGCTAAAGAATAAAACAGTAGAAATTTCTACTGATTTTTCAGCTGGAGGTTATTTGATGAACATCATTACGGCAAGCGGAGAAAATCATGTGCAGCAGCTTATAGTTCGATAGAATTATTAAGCGCAGCAAAATAACTCTATCCTTCTCTTCGTTATTCTTCACAAATCTCATCTAAATGAAATATACACTTATTACGCTTACTCTTTTTGGAGCTCTTAGTTTTTCATGCTTAAATGGAACTAAACCATCTGCTGAAAAAAAGATCTCTGAGCAAAGTAATTCGTCTATAAACGAATCTGGAAATTCTATAGAAAGTAGATTCATATGTCCAGCAGGGTTCAAAAGAGTGCTTGCAGAACCCTCCTCATTCTCTTCTTACCTCAGAGATTTACCGCTAAAAAAGTACGGTTCTCCAGTCGCACTATTCGATGGCTCTTTAAAATCAAATCAGCAGGCTCACTTAAGTGTTATAGACTTAGCCATAGGAAAAAGAGACCTTCATCAATGCGCAGATGCAGTTATGAGACTCAGAGCAGAATATCTATTTAACTCTGGCCAATTTGAAAAGATCCATTTTAACTTCACAAATGGGTTTAGGGCTGATTTCTCCACTTGGAAAGCGGGAAATAGAATATCCGTATCTGGCAATACTGTAACATGGAAACCAAGTACTTCTTCGAATGGAACATCTGAGTCTTTTTGGAAATATTTAGAAATGGTTTTTTCTTATGCTGGAACAGCTTCTCTAGATAAAGAGTTGCCCTCCAAACCTATTTTAGAAATGAGAGAAGGAGATTTACTTATCCAAGGAGGGTTTCCAGGTCATGCCGTGATAGTGATCGATATGTGCGAAAACGAAACTACAGGAGAGAAAATGTACATGTTGGCCCAGTCATACATGCCAGCCCAAGAAATTCACGTATTAAAAAATCCATCAGAAGATGAACTCACTGTGTGGTTTGAACTGAACGAAAATGAAACCATCAGAACTCCTGAATGGACTTTTACTAAAAATGACCTGAAATCATTTTAGTCCATCCCCTCCAACTCCAGCGCATAATCTGGTGTGAGAAACCGTAGAGATATCGAACTGTGCAACAGAGCGCTCAGAGGAATCTCATCCATATACAAAGGCTATTGAAATCAATAAAAAATCCATTTCATAAGACTACTTTTTTAGGTTCTTTAAAAACTCTGCGAATGATTCCGCTATATGCTTTCTGTTAAAGTTTTCAATCACAAATCTCCTCCCATTTTCGCCTAGCTCGTGTCCCAGCGATTTATCGGAAATAAATCTCTCAATCGCCTTTGTTAATTCAGTGCTATTTTCAGGCTCGTAGAACAGCCCAGCTTTTCCCTGGTCGATAAATAACGCTCTAGCTTCTCCATCCACACCTAGCAACAATGGCTTTTTCAATGCTAAATTTTCAAAAATCTTACTTGGAATAGCCCCCAAAAACAATTTGGATTTTTTTAAAGGGACAAACGCCAGATCAAACGTAGCTATCACCTCTAACATTTTTTCTTTAGGAAAAGAACCTATAAACCTAATGTTCTGAAGGCCTTCTGCTTTAACCATTTCTTGGAGCCTGTGTAACACAGGCCCTGAACCCGCTAATAGAAACAGCACATCTTGGCTGCCTAGAGTTTTCGCTGCGCTAATAATGATTTCTAAGCCCTGAGCATGCCCTATAATTCCAGCGTAGCCTATGACCAAGGTTTGGTCATTTATTCCATACCCTTTCCTTAGTGATGGGATTAAAGAAAAGTCGCGTTCTATTAATTCAGAATCAACTCCATTCGGAAACCAATAAATCGGCTTCTGGGGGAATCTGGATTGAATATCCCCTACTATACCCTTAGTTTGACCACATATCGCCGTAGACTTTTTATAGATCCATTCCTCTAGTAGTGTAGTAATTCTAATAATAGATTTATTCTTTATCAGCCCCAATTCTTCTGCACTTTTAGGCCATAAATCAGAAACATTAAACACCAATGGAGTTTTTTTAATTCTAGAAATGAGTACCGCGGTTATCCCTAAAAACAATGGTGGAGACTCGCAGATAATGACTTCACTGCGTTTCATCCTCATCAACATTCTAAAAAAACTAGTGGCACAAAATGAAAAGTAATTAATAAGCCTAAAAACAATAGAGGGATTCTTAGAGACAAAAAGCCATGACCTGTAAACCTTCACTTCGTCTATAACTTCTGAAGAATGCCATTTCTTTTTATACCCTTCAGCTACTTCCATATTTGGGTAATTCGGCATACTCGTGAAAACAGTCACATCATAACCACATGCTATCATATTTTTAGATAGACTGTGTAGCCTGTTTTGAGGAGCTCCAGTCTCTGGAGGGTAATACTGTGTAAGAATGGCGAGTTTTGACATTGCTACGCGAAAATAACTTTCCTAAAAGAAACTCTCCTACCTAAAACGACTGAATTGTATATAAGAAAATCCGTCAATGTTATTTTCCTCTGCTCATTCAGAATAAATAGAAATCTACATTTATCAATTCTTATGAAGAAAAGGCTTATAACCGCTGGCTAATATATATCTTCGCACCCGAAAAAAAGAGAACAATTTTATGGATAATAAGTCCACTATCGGCTTCATAGTATCATGCTTGGTACTATTCGCAGCCTACACATTTTTATTTTCACCTTCAGAGGAAGAAATCGCTGCACAGCAAAAAGAGCAAGCTCGGCTTGACAGTCTGTCTCGAACAGAACAAGTACAGCCCATTATCACACAAGATGATCTAGGTAGAAACACTGCAGATATTGAAGAATTTACAGGTTCTAACGACCCTAGTGATTCTAACTATGTGGTTCCAGCGTTGCAAAACAAAGACATCGTTATCTCCAACGGAAACTGGGATTTAACTATAGGAACTAAAGGTGGACTTCCAAAAAGACTTGTATTAACTGATGGTTATGTTGCTTATCAAGATTCTTCTGCTGTAGAATTATGGGATGCTAACTCTCCTCAGAGTTCAATGAATATTAGTTTCGAGCATGGAGGAAAGACCATCAATACTAAAGATTTATTCTTCAGGCCTTCTAAACAAAGTTTTTCTGTTACCGATACCTCTAGCATTACATTCACTTCAGATTTAGGTGCAGGTTCTAAAATAGAGATCAACTATGCGGTTTATCCGAATAGTTATGACACAGATGTAACGGTTAATCTGGTGAATGCAGGTCGTGCTGGTTCTAAAGTTCTATTGGATTGGAATACGGCAGCCCTTCACCAAGAAAAAGGAATCTATAACGAACAACTTCACTCTAGTGTGTTTTTTAAAACATTCGAAGATGGACGAGATTATCTAGGAGAGTCTAGAGATAATGAAGATGAAGTAGAGGACAAACTTAACTGGGTAGCACACAAGCAGAATTATTTCTCTGTGATTGCTATTTCAGAGGCCGGATTTGGCAAAGGAGGATTTGTAAGAAGTTATCCAGCAGATATAGAAGCAGACACTATACACTCTACTTATTATGAGACTAGGTTAGCACTTACAAATAATCACACTGGAAACGGTGCTCTTCCTTTTAAACTATTTATGGGGCCTAATGATTTAGAGATTTTAACAGCTCTAGATGTTCCAGGTGTAGTTAAAATCCCAGATTACGGTTGGACCATTTTCGGATGGGTAAACAGAGCCCTAATCGCTCCATTCTTTAACTGGATGAGTGCTAATCTAGCATTAAGTGCTGGTCTATTAATATTCCTTTTAACGCTAGTAGTAAAAACTGTGCTATTTCCAGTACAATGGAAAAACTACATGAACAGTGCTAAAATGAAAGTACTGAAACCTGAGATAGATGAGATAAATAAAAAATTCGAAGGAAAAAGTGCCGTTGAGAAGCAGCAAGCGACCATGGCACTTTACAAACAAACGGGCGTAAATCCTATGGCAGGATGTTTACCGGCATTACTCCAAATGCCTATTCTTTATGCTATGTTCCGTTTCTTTCCAGCCAACATTGATCTAAGACAGAAGTCTTTCTTATGGGCAGATGATTTAGGTTCTTATGATTCTATTCTTAATCTTCCTTTCGATGTCCCTTTTTATGGAGCACACGTAAGTGGGTTCACTGTACTGATGGCTATTTCTATGTTCTTCTACACTAGGATGAGTTCTGGAAACATGCCTCAGAGTACACAACCGGGAATGCCTAACATGAAGGTAATCATGAATATTTTTCCAGTGATGATGCTCTTCTTCTTTAACAAGTTCGCTTCTGGCCTGAGTTTATATTATTTCTTAGCCAACGTTTTCTCTATAAGTCAAATGCTTTTCATCAAACGATTCCTTATTAATGAAGAAAGCATTAAAGCTAAAATGGAACAGAACAAAGCTAAGCCTGTAAAAAAGAAATCTGCGTTTTCTCAACGATTAGAGGATATGCAGAAAGATCAGCAGAGAAAGATGGCTCAGCAAAAAAAGAAGAAATAACTCTATGAATAAAACCCTTTCTTACATATATCTCTTTTTGTTAGCATTAACCATTCACGCATGTGGATTAAAAAATGCAAGTGAATCTTCAGAAGAGATTGTTGAAGGGATTAAAATAGATACTTCATTAACTCTAGAGAACTTACAACTTATAGACTCAGTAGATGAATTAGTTTCTGTTACCTCTGAACCACTTCTTACTTACCGCAGAACATACTGCTTCGGGATGTGTCCTGTGTTTAAATCTAGTATATCTCAGGAAGGACTAGTAAGCTATGAAGGAATAAACTTTGTAGATAAAATGGGGAAGTATGAAGCTATGCTCACAGCTGCCCAAATAGACTCAATTATTCAAAGAATTCATGATGTGAATTACTTCGCTCTCGATAGCATTTATGACAATGAGTACGTTATGGACCTTCCTTCAATAATTTCTTCGGTAAATTTAGAAAGAAAGTCCCATAACATTCTAGACAGATACGAAAGTCCCCGAGAGTTAAAGAAATTATATAAGGAGTTGGACGACACCTTTGCAACGCTAGAATGGAAACCAGCTATAGAAACAGAATAAATCTTACCAAATAAATAAATGAATCCAATGAAAAAACTGCTCATACTATTAATAGCCGTTACTTCTTTTTCAGCTATTAAGGCGAATGAAGGAATGTGGTTAGTGAGTCTTTTAAATAAGATGAACGAAGCCGAAATGAAAGGATTAGGTCTTAACTTATCTGCTCAAGATATTTACGACATCAATAACGCTAGTCTTAAAGATGCCATTGTACGTTTAAATTATGGTCAATGCACTGCCGAGATGATTTCTGATCAAGGTTTAGTTCTTACGAACCACCACTGTGCATACGATGCTATCCAAACGTTAGCTATTCAAAACGGAGACGATTACCTTACCAAAGGTTTCTGGGCTTATGAAAAAAACCAGGAAATGCCTATAACAGACTTTGTGGTTTCTTTTCTTGAGAGAATAGAAGACGTATCGGCAAGAGTACTAGAAGGGATAGATCATACTACTCCAGAGGCAGATAGAGCAGCTTTAATAGCTGAGCGCAGTAAAGCCATTATGGAAGAATCTACTAATGATGGAATGTATGAAACTGAAGTGAAATCATTCTTTTATGGAAATGAGTTTTACTTAATGGTTTACAAAACGTTTAGTGATGTAAGGTTAGTAGGTAACCCACCAGAAGCTATAGGGAAATTTGGTGGCGACACTGATAACTGGATGTGGCCTAGACATACTGGAGATTTCTCTATGTTAAGAATATATGCTGACGCTGACAATAACCCAGCTGGATATAGTGAATCTAATAAACCTTACGCACCTAAACATCACTTACCTGTAAGTGCTTTAGGAGTAGAGGGAGGAGACTATGCTATGATCATGGGGTATCCTGGATCTACTGACAGATATTTATCTTCTTTCGGAGTTAAACAAGCTATAGATGTAGCTAATCCTGCTGTAGTGGAAGTAAGAGATTTAAAACTAAAGACAATGAAGTCTCACATGGATGAAGATCCTCAAGTGAGACTAATGTATGCTAGTAAATATGCTGGAGTAGCTAACTACTGGAAATACTTCATAGGTCAAACTAAAGGACTTAAGAGACTGAATGTTTATGGTCAAAAACAAGCTATAGAAAGAGATTTCCAGCAGTGGGCTAATGCTGATGGAGAGAGAAAAGAAAAGTATGGTTCTGCATTAAAAATGATGGAGGATCATTACACTGCTACTACTCCTTATGTAAAAGCTGACAAGTATTTAGTAGAAGCTGGAATAACTGGAGCGGACATCGTGCTTAAGGCATGGAGAATGGGTAATGGGATTCAGCGTTCCTATGATGCTGAAGCTAAAGAATTTCCTACAGATAAATTGGCTGGACTAACAGCTCAGGGAGAAGGTTCTTACAGTGAGTATAACGAGATGCTAGACAAAGACCTTTTCGTGAAGGTGATGACTATGTACATGAAGAATGTTCCTGCTGACCAAGTCCCAGCTATTTTCCAAACTATCAATGGTAAGTACAAAGGAAACGTTCAGAAATTTGCTGATAAGATGTATGACAAATCCATCTTCGCTAACAAAGAAAACTTCGATGCTTTCATAGCTAAGCCTAAAATGAAAACTTTAGAGAAAGATCTAGCATGGCAATTTGCTGGTTCTGTGATCGCTCTTTATAGAACTGGTTTTGGTGATGCCGACCCTGTGGCTTATGATAAGAGTTATAGATTATTCGTAGATGGTTTAAGACAAATGAACTCTTCTAAAAACTATTCTCCAGACGCCAACTCTACTATGAGAGTAACTTATGGTTCTGTTCAGGATTACTTTCCTGCAGATGCTAAGCATTACGATTACATTACTACTCACAAAGGAATTTTAGAGAAAGAAGACCCTTCTAATCCTGAATTTATAGTTCCTAGCAAACTGAAAGAGCTTATCGAAAACGAAGATTTTGGCAGCTATGCAGATGCTAATGGAGATCTAATAGTATGCTTCCTTACGGATAATGATATTACTGGGGGTAACTCTGGAAGTCCTGTAATTAACGGAGATGGTCATTTGATCGGTACAGCCTTTGATGGTAACTGGGAAGCTATGAGTGGAGATATCGCTTTTGAAAAAGAACTTCAGAGAACTATTTCTGTAGATATTAGATATGTACTTTTCATCATAGACAAATCCAAAAAGAATCTTATAGAAGAAATGGATCTCGTAACAGAACGTAAAACAGTTATACCAGAACCAGTTTTAGAGATGGCTCCAGTGGAAGATGGAGACATTCCAATGATGGACTAAATGAGAGATTAAGTTTCTCACCATAAAGCATTTTAAAGCCGTTTGACTAAAATCAAACGGCTTTTTTTGTACCTATATTTAACTCTATTGAATAAAATCTGATTTATACATTCTTTACACGGCTAAGCCAGCAGAAGCCTATCTTTTGACAGAATATTCGAATAATACTGTACTGAAGTACCTGAAGTTGCATGAAGTAAATAAAGCGCTGAGCGGAAGTGGAGGCTACTTGCATAGCTTTAATCTCACTGGATGGAAGAGAACTGGCTACGCGATACAAACTACTAGAGTAAGCTAGAGAAATGAGTACTCCATAACCACGCTTTAAGGCAGCTATAAAAAACGTATTACACTAGGGAAGTATTCCAAAGTGTTTCTGAATTCATTTCATAGAATCTGAGAATATGAACACCCTGCCAATAGCGGCTGAGGAAAGGACTGGAATGGAGCTAGGAGAAGACCTTTTGAGCTGATTAAGTAATTCACCACAGGGTGAGCTTAAACCTCGTTATCCAACGTACTAGTAACCACATAATATCTAGGGTCTTCTACAGACTCTTCTATCATTTGACCAAAACTCTCATTTCCTTTAAGTAATAGAGTTTTACAATCTGGGCTTAGATGTGTAAGTTTAACCTTTCTTTCCTAAAGACTTCATATTTCTCAGCTATAGTCTTAATCGCTTCCATCCCTGAATGGTCTGAAACCTTAGATTCGATAAAGTCAATTTCTATACTTTCTGGATCTCCAGCAGGATCAAACTTAGCATTAAAATTCTGCACAGAACCGAAGAATAATGGTCCCCAAATCTGGTACACTTTAGTTCCATCTTCTTTGAGTGCTTTTTCTGGCTCTAATCATAGTAGCGTTTTTCCATGCAAATACCAACGCAGACATGATTACACCTGCTATTACCGCTATGGCTAAATCTTGCCACACTGTTATAGCAGAAACTGCTATCAACACGAATGCATCTGGTCGTGGAATTTTATGCAGAATCCTCAAGCTACTCCAAGCGAAAGTTCCTATCACTACCATAAACATCACTCCTACTAGGGCTGCAATAGGAATTTTATCTATCACAGGGGCTCCTACCAAAATGAACACGAGAAGTGCCAGTGCAGCTGATATCCCTGATAGCCTCCCTCTTCCTCCTGAGTTTACATTGATGATAGACTGGCCTATCATGGCACAACCTCCCATTCCTCCGAAAAATCCATTTAAAATATTAGCACTTCCCTGAGCTACACATTCTCTGTTTCCACTTCCTCTCGTTTCTGTTAACTCATCCACTAAATTCAGTGTCATTAACGATTCTATAAGTCCTACCGCTGCTAGAATAAAAGCAAAAGGCAACATGAATAACAGGTTAGAACTCGTATATAAAGCTGGATTCAACACATCAAATCTAAATGCTGGAAAACCACCACTCACTCCACCTTGCTGACCATCTGGCAAACCGTCTGTAATAAATGAACTCACCGTAGCTGTATCTATTTGACCGAATATAACGATACCTGTCACTGCCGCAATAGCTACTAAAGCCGAAGGAATTTTCTTAGTCAGCTTAGGCAGGAAGTGCATAATAGCCATAGTTAACGCCACCAATCCGAGCATAGTCCACATTTCTGGACCTTGCAGCCATTCTGTAATAAATCCGTTTCCTTCTTCTTTTGGTAAAGCGATTTTAGCTCCGTTTTGTAAAATAGGTTTTCTAAACATTCCAGCCTGAGCTAGAAAAATGACAATGGCCAATCCATTAACAAAACCCATCATTACAGGATGAGGAATCAACCTTACGAATTTACCTAGTTTAAATAACCCAGCAGAGATTTGGATAATTCCTACCATAAATAGAGTGACTAAAAGAAATAATAATCCTCCGTTTTCTATTCCCTGTGCAGCTCCCATGAGCTCTCCACCTTTAATAAGCGCTATCATTACTACTGCTGTAGCTCCTGTAGCTCCAGAGATCATTCCTGGTCTACCACCGAAAAGAGCAGTCACTATTCCCATCATAAAAGCTCCATACAATCCTACCATAGGAGACAAGCCTGCTACGAAAGCAAATGCTACAGCTTCTGGAACTAATGCTATAGCTACCGTTAAACCAGATAAAATATCGTCTTTGGGATTAAACGTGAAATTTCTTAGTGCGTGCTTTATCATAGGAATTACTTACGTGAAAAAGCGTGCAAAGATACTGTTTAAAAAAAGCATACAAGAACTCACCTTCAGTTAATTCTAACTCTGTTAACCCAGAAGATGTTTTTAGTAAATAATCCCTTACTATTTAATTTTTAATCTCTAGGCAGGAAAAGAATTCACCGCTTTCTTCAGGTGAACTAATCTTGTAAGTAAAGACTCTAAATTATCTAAATGTAGCATATTGGCTCCATCAGAGAGGGCTTTTCTCGGGTCTGGATGTGTTTCTATGAATAATCCATCTGCTCCTGCTGCTATGGCACTTTTAGAAATAGTTTCTATAAGTTCTGGCTTTCCTCCTGTTACACCAGAAGACTGGTTAGGCTGCTGAAGAGAATGTGTTACATCCATTACCACAGGAGCGTATTCCTTCATCACAGGAATTCCTCTCATGTCTACCACTAAATCTTGGTAGCCAAAAGTGGTTCCTCTTTCTGTAATCCACACATTGTCATTTCCTGAATCTTTTACTTTATTCACCGCAAACTGCATAGACTCTGGCCCTAAAAACTGCCCTTTTTGTATGTTCACAAACTTGCCTGTTTTAGCAGCTGCTACTAGTAAATCTGTTTGTCGGCATAAGAAAGCAGGGATTTGTAACACATCTACATAATCTGCAGCACGCATAGCTTCTTCTGCTGTGTGAATATCTGTAACTACAGGCACATTTAATTCTGCGCTCACCTCAGCCAAATAACTCAACGCCTTTTCATCTCCTATTCCCGTGAATGAATCTATTCTGCTTCTATTTGCCTTTCTATATGACCCTTTAAATACAAATGGAATCTCTAACCGGTCAGTGATTTCTTTAATACGCGTAGCAATTGTAAATACCAATTCTCTGCTCTCCACCGCACATGGGCCAGCTAATAGAAAAAAGTTATCTGAAGATGCGTGGTTTATTTTACTTGGAAGTTTCATGGTGCTTGTCTAAATGTTCTGGCTATTCCGAAACTGGCACTTCTGCCTTTTCCGCTTTCTATAAATGTGCCTATTAAGTTTCTGGTAGTGAGGTATAAACGCCAATTCTTAAAATTAAAATGTGCTCCAGCATTCATTCTGAGCCCACCGTATCCACCGTAGCTAAGGCCTACGTTATAACCCACCTTATCTGATTCATTATGGAGGTAATTCACTCCTAAATCAGCGGTATGGTCAGTAAAAAATCGCTTTCTGATAGAGAATCCTATGTGGTCACTTTTATTAATTCGATGAAAGTAGTTCGCGTTTATATCTAATGGCATCCATACCGTTTTGGCTTTTTGCTCATCCGTATACGCTACAGAATCCTCTAATGTTAAATTGTTAAACGGATTGTCTGAGGAAAACAGTTCATTCACATTCACTCCACTATAGTTCCAGGAACTATCCGCTTTTAGCTCTCTAGTTCTATCATTTAGCTGAACTGCTCCTATATTTCTAACTTCTATAGAGACTAAATCTTTGTTCTCTCTGAGTTTCATATTATATCTACCGTTCAGTGTAAATCCAGTTCCTGAATTACTCAGGAAATCTCCTCTTAACGTATCATTGGTAATTACAGTTCCTGAATATGCCAGCTCCAATTCAGAGGCATCTTCTGCCGTATAAAGAGTGAACTCTTCTATATCTGAAGAAAAGTAATTCTGAACATTTATAAGATTAAATGAAAGATAACTTCCGGTGGACTCGTTCATTATTCCTAAGCCTGCATACTGGTAGTTCATTACTTCAGAGGTCATATTAGACATCTGAAGTGTCTCTCCGAGTTTGTCTGCGTTTCCTATAAACATAAGGTGGAATAAATCTTTAGGGAAAGAGGCATACCCATACTGAGCCATTCCAAATTCTAAAAATAGGCTGCGGTTCTTCTTAAATAAAGCACTATCCGATAGCGACCTGTAGCGCAGCCCTACATCGGTCCAACCACCAAAGGAGTTCTGCCCATCCATGTTTTCCAACATGCTGTTTAATGAGTTTCTGTCTATTCCTCCTCCTAACACCAGGTTAGTTATAAGGCTATTCTGAATGTTGTCTGAGAAGTAATCTACCTCAGTGTTTAACTCCAGTACATTGTACTTTTCTGTAATAGGCTCATGTGTAAAGTCAAGAGCATTCTGCGCTGCAGCTACTCCATACCCTAGAATGAATACTACTAACAGTCTAAATTTCCACTCCATAAGTTACTTTTCCTGTGATGAGAATTTCTATTTTATCTGCCGTAAGCAGTTTTACTTCTTCGCTATGAGTGGTATTGACTATGACTTTTACTATCAACTCTGAGGCTGCATAAAACTCCTCTAATCTGCTCTCTGTAAGCTCCAGAGTAATGGTATGCTCAGTAGCTTCTCCGTCTACCTCAGGAATAATAGAAGCTTGCCAGAATACTTCCGGCACACCGGGAAGAAACATCTCTACATCGAATCCCAATTCAAAACTATTTTTAAGTACTGCTGTTAATGTGAGTGCCTTTATGTTTTCTTCTCTTTCTAAATCTAAAGCTAAGGTGTCTACCAAGATCAAGTCTTCTATGCTTGCGCAGAGAGGAAAAGAAATATCTGCTACCATCTGAAAAGGATACTCATCCAGAAAAAAGTCGAATCCTCCAGACACATCACCCAGTGGATTGAGGATAGCATCTCCCTGAAGCTTTAATCTGTTGGGTGTTACAGATAACGCCTCAGCTAAATTAGAAGTCCCATCAAACTCGAATGTAACAGAACTAGGAATAACCGCATCTGCAGTTTCTATGGCTCTAGAAATATTCACGAGATTATATAATTCAGTGGTTTGTAACACTACTTGATTTCCTGTTACAGAATTTAAAGTGGCCAGTTCACTCAGCTGTACCTGTGCATCTACCCCAAAGTTATTTATAAACTCTAAAGAAGCAAGTGTTTTTTTAAGATATACCGTTCCTCCCTGATAAATGAGTGAGTCTAATACGATTTCTTCATCTATCTCTCTCTCCCACTGACCGAAGTAACCTCTTAACTCTTCTATCTCTAAATCTAAAAGCTCCAGTTTCACAGTTACTAAGTTAGACCCATAAACCTGAGCCGTGTATGCGGGAGAATTAGAAGTAGCTAACGACAGTTCGCCTGTCAAGGTGTTTCTCTCAATTCCACTCGCTCCAGTGAAGTCCAATGTATACCCTGATATATCTACTATCAGTTCATCCGTAAAAGGTTCCGCTGCGCTGGCAGGCTCTGTTTGCCCTAATAGGCTTAACGGCTCACCATCTAGCTCGATTCCAGTTAACAAATAGGTTAAATCTAAGTATCCATCGACATCACTTTCGAAGATTACCCTGAGGCTTCCAGACTTTACTTTTCCATAGCGTAGCAATGCCCCATCTAGATTAAAATCAAAATCCTCATCTAAGGTGAAAATATTGGTCGCATTCTCAAAAGGCAATGGTCCTATTCCTATCCCAGGAGTGTAGGCTGCTTCTAATAGCGTATCACCAAGGTTTATTAACTCATTTAAATCTAGCGGTGCTAGGGTATCATAATAATGAACTTCTACCACTTCTCCTTCTAATTGGAGGTAGTCATTACTATCCTCCAAATCATGAAAGCTAAGCTCTCCTTTGGCTATAGGAAAAGCAAACTCGGGCTCCCAAGTAGTATTTCCTCTATTACAACTGGATAGAAATAATATGAAACAAACAAAACTGAATACTGAAAGAATGTTTTTCATTAGCTGGTAAAAATAAGTAGGATTACTGGTATGAGTACAAACTACTCGTCTATTCTCCTAATGTAAATTAGTGCGCTATAAAGCGATACTAGAATAACAGGTATTAGAGATTCATGAAGATCTTGAGCTAAAAAGGTCCAAGACATTAGAGTTATAACGACTATACCAGAATATATCTGGAGCCATATTTTTCTAGAAAATTTAATAAACGGAAGAATCAAGTTCAGCGGAGAAGCCCACAATATATTTAAGTTTCCTGCGGTAGCAGAATGATCTGTGAAGAACCAAAGAAAAAAGATTAGTGCTCCTAGCAGCCCATTTATAAAAAGAATTACTGCGGATAGTATTCGGCTTTGGGTTTTTCTTCTGTAGAAAATAAGAATTGCTAATAGTACTATAGAAATAATCCATAACACACTAGAGGTATCGTCTACTAGCTTCTTATCCACCTTCATGTTTTCTGCAGGCAACACCTCAAACCCATCAGCTACCAGGGTATTTCCATTAAGCATGGCCAGCTGAAATATACTTTTCAGTGAGTCTGGTAAAAAAGCTTGTTCTCCTTCTTTTAGTTTATAGTCGCAGGGCATTCCCAGCGCCAGATCTATACCTAAATCACTCCATTGCATCCCGGTTAGGTAGACTTCTATCATTTCTCTAAAAGTATGCCCGTTTCCATTTTCTGAGGTTTTCCAATCTATGGTATTCTCCGTGGCTTCATCTACAATATCTATTAAGCGCGTGGCACAGTTGTCATAGAAAAAATCATATTTATACTGCGCATTTTCAGGAAGTACGTTTTTCTCTAAAAGAGCTATTAGTTTTTCCTTCTGGAGTTCTGTAAAATTTAATTTCTGAGCCCAAATTTGTCTTTGCTCCAGTATGTAACCATACTGGAAGTAGCCAAACTTCTCCTTGTCTAAGTAATAAGGAAGCTGGCCCTTAGCGAATTTCAGATAGAAGTTCTCTGCGTCAAAATTGAATGTCCCGTAATTGTATACGAAATCAGAGGTTGGCGTCTTTACGACAATGGCAGCATGGCCGAACACTGAATATAGGTCCTCTCCAGGACTACACGTAAGAATATAAATTTCAGTTTCACCAGGCTTAGTATTAAACTGCGCTTGAGCAGTTAACCCTAGAAAAACGAATAGAAAGAAAAACGAATAGAAAGATTCAAAAAAAGTACTGAATTAATTCGGGACGAAGATAGCAAAGGTGGAGTGATTCATTTCTGAACCCTCTATTTTTTATTTATTTCGAAGCTATTTTAAGTCAGATTAACTAGCCCAGAAAAGACAAATTTGGCTGCACCTTGTAGCCGTATTGTTTGAAATAAATCTCCTGATTTTTTAAAGTTAACCATTAGATCTCCACCTTTAGTTATGATTTTCCGAGCATAAACACCATCTTCAGAGACCGAAGATAATGCCACAGCTGTCACACCTGTGCCGCAGGATAACGTCTCATCTTCCACTCCTCTTTCATAAGTCCGCATGTGAATTTCACTCCCATTCTGACTTATAAAATTGACATTAATTCCTTGCTCTGAAAAGCGCTGGTTATACCGCACTTTTCTGGCTTCTGTAATTATATCGAGTTCCTTAAGAGCGTTGCAGCGCCTCACAAAATGCGGACTCCCTGTGTCAAGCACAAAGTCACCATCAACTTCTTCAATACCTTCCACATCACGCATAGATATTTCAATATTATCGATATCTAAAACCTCCCCCGTATGAGTTCCATCTATGGCATTAAAAGAGCAGGTCTTTCCTTCAAAAACATTCTCAGCAAAGGCAAACGCCACTGCACACCTGCTTCCATTACCACAAAAGCTCTGAGAACCATCAGGATTATAATAATCAACATAAAAATCTGTTTTTACATCAGTTTTTATTAAAATGATGCCATCAGCACCAATTCCAAATTTCCTATCACATAAACGTTGAATCTGCAATGGCTCGAGGGTAATGCCTTTATCTACAGCATTCACCATGATGAAATCATTTCCTGTTCCTTGATATTTAAAAAAAGTGATATTCATATTAAATAGACCTTCAAATGTAAGAGAAAATTGAGGGTTATGCTCATATTGATTTCGTAACTTCGTTCTTTAATTTAGCACGAATAATGGAGGAACTTTCAGAAGAAGTTATGGTTGGGAATTTGAGTAAAGAGACAGCGCTAAAAGGTCTAGAACTAATGTTCACTGCCAGAACCATGGCCAATAAATTCGAAGAAGAAAAAGAAGTGACTAAGACCTATGTGCACGCTACTTCTGCTGGTCACGAGGCTGCTCAGCTAGCTATCTCTATGCATTTAATGCCACAAGACTTTGTTTTCCCCTATTATAGAGATGATTCTATTCTACTCGGAATAGGCATGACTCCTTATGAGTTAATGCTCCAGCTTCATGCTAAAAAGGATGACCCTTTTTCTGGAGGAAGAACGTATTACTCTCACCCTAGCCTAAATAAAGTCGATAAGCCTAAAATACCTCACAACTCTTCTGCTACGGGAATGCAAGCCATACCTTCTGCAGGAGTAGCTATGGGAATACAATATAAAGAAGCTCAGGGTCTTTCGAAACCAGAACCTGGAGAAGCTCCAGTGGTAATCTGCAGTATAGGAGATTCGGCTATGACTGAGGGAGAGATTAGCGAAGCCCTTCATATGGCTGCTCTTAAGAAACTTCCAATCATCTTTTTCGTGCAGGACAACGGATGGGATATTTCAGCAAAGGCAGAAGAAATTAATTTCGGAACAGCTATGGATTTAGCGAAAGGATTTCCACCGATAGAGGCGCACTCTTTCGATGGGGCGGATTTTCTAACCTGCTATGAAAAATTTGGTGAAATAGTTAAAACTGTTAGAGAAGAAAGAAGGCCATTTCTTATTCACGCTAAAGTTCCTTTTCTGGGTCACCATACTTCTGGAGTGAGAAGAGAATGGTATAGAGATGATTTAGAGGACCACAAAAGAAGAGACCCCTTACCTCGTTTAGAATCTAACCTTTTAGATAATGGTGTAGGGATAAAAGAAATAGTCAAAATTAAGACAGCTGTAAAAGAACTCGTTGAAAATGATTATAACAGAGCCTTAGCAGCAGAAGAGCCCAACCCTGAAAGCATACTTGACCATTGCTACGCGCCTTCAACTATTACTGAGGAGTCGGGAGAAAGAAAGCCTCAGGGCGGAGAAATGAAGTTAATGGTAGACTGTGCTTTATTCGGAGTGCAGGAACTGATGGAGAAACATCCAGAGGCGCTTTTATATGGCCAGGATGTGGGCGCACGTTTGGGAGGAGTTTTCAGAGAAGCAGCTACATTGGCTCAGAAATTCGGGAATGACAGGGTGTTTAACACTCCTATTCAAGAGGCTTTTATTATTGGGTCTACCTGTGGAATGAGTGCCGCAGGACTTAAACCAATAGTGGAAGTTCAGTTTGCTGATTATATATGGCCTGGATTAAATCAATTGTTTACAGAATTGAGCAGAAGTTATTACTTGTCAAATGGACAGTGGCCGGTTAGTTCGTTAATTAGAGTTCCTATAGGAGCGTATGGTAGCGGAGGACCTTACCACAGTTCAAGTATCGAGTCTATTCTTACTAATATCCAAGGAATTAAAGTAGTTTACCCTTCGAATGGCGCAGATCTAAAGGGCTTATTAAAAGGAGCTTTTTACGACCCTAATCCTGTAGTTATGCTAGAACACAAAGGACTTTACTGGTCTAAAATAGCTGGAAGTGAAGAGGCTAAATGTATAGAACCAGCTGAAGACTATGTGGTTCCATTAGGAAAAGCTAGAGTAGTGCAAGAAGCGACCGAAAGTAATTCTGTGACCGTAATAACTTATGGCATGGGTGTTTATTGGGCTAAAACGGCTTCTAAGGATATACAAGGAAAAGTAGAGATTATAGACTTGCGTACGTTACTTCCTTTGGATGAAGAAGCTATTATCAATTCGGTAAAACGAACCAACAGATGCGTAATAGTCACTGAGGAACAACAAGCTATGAGTTTTTCTAGAGGAATAGCAGGAATGATCTCTGAGAGATGCTTTAAACACTTAGACGCTCCTGTTCTCACTGTAGGAAGTGAGAACACTGTAGCCATTCCGCTGAATAAGACTTTAGAAAAAGCTATGCTTAACAATGCACAAAAAGTAAAAGGGGCTATTCTTAAAACACTAGAGTTTTAAACATGAACACTCACTCAAAACTTATCCTATTTGTTAGCTTTCTCATTCTCTCTAGTTGTAACAAAACACCTGACCTAGATTTTTCTCAAATCCAATACCTAGACGGTGGCGATTTGAAATCAGTAGAAATCGGTAACGGAAGAAAGACAGTAGTACACTTTTTTGCTAGTTGGTGTGGTGACTGTCGAAGAGAGATGCCAGACGCCAATGAAGTATTATCCAAAGCTGGAGAAAATGTTAGGATATACTATCTGACAGATGATTCTCCTGAACGAATGGCACAGATGAGCAAAAAGTATAAAATACCATTTGAAACATATCGAGTAAATAAAAGCTTAAAAAACGTGGGCGTTTATTACATCCCCCTCACCTATTTCATAGATGAGAATGGGAAACAAATTATAGCACAGGCAGAGCAAATAAACTGGCATTCAAAAGAAATTAAATCATTTTTAGGGTACAATTAACCATGAGCAGAAAGCACGATTTAGAAGTTATTTCTATAAATAAAGCGACTCCATCATCTGTGGAGATAACGTTAGAAAAAATGCCTGACCACACTTATGAGGCAGGTCAATACATCTCTTTAGAGTTAGCCATTAACGGTGAGCAGGTCAACAGAAGCTACTCATTCAGTAGCGCACCTTTTGAGGAGAACTGGCAAATAGGAGTGAAACACGTAGAAAACGGTAAAGCCTCCACATTCTTAAACAAGGAACTAAAGGCTGGAGATAAAATCACCTGCTTGGAGCCTATGGGAAATTTCGTATTACCCGACTGCAGAGTTTCACAGACTCATTATTTATTTATAGCAGCTGGAAGTGGGATTACTCCTATTTACGCGATGCTTAAAACTCTTATTTCTACGGAGAACGCTGGTAAAATAACGCTATGCTATGGGAACAAATCTCCAGATGAGACTATGTTTTTAAGCCAGCTAGAATCTCTGGCAGAAAGCAATTCCAACTTCAATTTAGAGCTTATTTACTCTCAAAACGGAGGGCAGGATTCTTTTCACAAAGGCAGAATAAATTTTGGCAAAACTCTTGAGTTAATGGCCAAACATCCTTTTTCAGGATTATCTAAGCATGCCTTTATCTGTGGTCCTGGAGACATGATTACAAGTGTAACCAATGCATTAGCTGACAACGGGTATTCAAAAGATGAAATTCATACTGAGTTTTTTACTGCACCTACGACTGAAGAACCTGTTCATACGGAGACTTCTGTAGAAGATGAAAGCACTACTTTTTCGGGAACGGCCAAAATAAAAATCACTCTAGACGATGAAGAAAGTGAAATAACTCTAGCTGGAGGTGGTAAAACAATACTAGACGCGGCTCTAGACGCTGGATTAGACGCTCCTTTTAGTTGTAAAGGAGGAGTTTGTACCGCTTGCAGAGCTAAAGTCACTAAAGGGAAAGTAGAGATGCTTTCAAACTTCGCACTGACCGATGGAGAATTAGAGGAAGGATTTGTTCTTACTTGCCAAAGTCATCCTAAGAGTGATTTGATTGAATTTAGCTATGACGAGTAAGCTACTACTTCACTAAACTCTTTTTAAAAATCCGCATGCCTTCACTAGCCCCGCAATTTAAGTAAGTGACGTTTGGCAAATTTACTTCTGGCAAATTTGGATCTATTACGGTGATAGATACTTTTTCAGGAGCATAATTAACCAGTCCTGCTGCCGGATAAACTTGTAATGACGTACCTGTTAAAACTACTATTTTCACTTTTACACAGCTACTACTTCCTCTACCCCTTCTAGCTTACTTTTAAGAAGTCCTTCTATTCCTCCTTTTAAGGTGCTAGTTGCAGAAGGGCAGCCACT
>CAJJDD010000008.1 GCA_905182895.1 Flavobacteriales bacterium UBA4466 | reverse complement strand
ACACTTAAGCCAATAGAACCGCATACTTTAGATATTTCTACTATTATCTGTATGTACTCAAAGTAACCCAGCCCTGATCCTCCGTACTCTTCTGGAACCAACACACCCATTAAACCGAGTTCTCCAGCTTTTTTAAATACTTCTACCGGAAATTCCTGAGACTCATCCCATTTCATTACACTCGGCAAAATTTCTTTCTTAGCAAAATCTTTTACCATATCGGCAATCATTTGCTGGTTTTCTGTTATTTCGAAGTTCATTTCTTCTTTATTATTTAAGAGATTGCTAAATTATAAATATTATAGTTCAAAGCATTCAGTTTTTCATCCCCACCTAGAAAACCTAGCATAATAATAAAATTAAACCCTTCTACTACGGCTCCTGATTTACGCACCAAGTGAGCAGCAGCAAGGGCAGTACCGCCTGTAGCCAGAACATCATCATGGACTAATACTTTATCTCCATTTTTAAGTGCACCTCTTTGAACTTCAATCACTGCACTGCCATATTCTAAGTCATACCTTTCTTCTAGAACCTCCCCTGGCAACTTCCCTTTTTTTCTAATAGGTATGAAGGGTATGCCTAGCTCTAAAGCCAACGGAAAACCGAAAAAAAACCCTCTACTCTCAACCCCTACTATAGCGTCTAAACCTTTGTCTTTATAATATGTCGCTAAGTGCTTTATTATTCTTAGGCACAAGGCGCTATCTTGAAAAATAGGGTTTATGTCTTTAAAGAGAATCCCTTCCTTTGGAAAGTCCGGCACCTCTCTTACGGCAGAAAATATCTCTTTTTCTAGCTCTAATCTATTTCCAAATACGGTTTTATTTTCTGGCATAATTCTTCTGATATTAAGTGACATTTCTTTATGTCTTCTACTTCATTAAATGCTCCATGCTGAACTCTGTAAGCGATTAATGCTTTCGCTTGATTCCATTTGATATATGGATGTTTTTGGAGCTCTTCTGCGGCACAACGATTGATTCTAATCGGGCTTAGACCAGCTTCAGTTAAAAAATATTACCCTTTATTCCTTCTAATTTCTCTTCATCAAAATTCCAAATTTCTAGCAACTGCTCTTTTGAATGAAAGCCTCCTAGTTCATCTCTATATTCTACTATCTTTTTAGAAAAATAAGAACCTATTCCTTTTAACTTTTTAAATGAAACAGTATCTGCTGTATTTAAATCTAGATTAAGGTTTTCATCGGTTTCCTCCTTGGAGAACTTTTCAGTTTCAAACCAGTCATCCTTTTTAAAAGAATGCTCACTCTTCACTTTTGGTATCTGAATATAAGGTCTTAAACTCTCATACTGTTCTTTAGGAATGCTATAAATCTTGGCTAAATCTTCTGGTTTATAAAACTCACCTCCTTTGGCCAGGTAATTTTTTTATTGTTTGATTTGCCCCTTATTTAGCCCGATTAGATTTTTTCCATTCATCTTCATTAGACGTGTTAGGGTTGAACTCAAAATAACGAACAGGAGGTTGATCTTTATTCGCCTTTGATGAAGAAGAATTTTTTGTCTTTTTATACTTAGAATTAGACGCCTTTTTTTGATGAAATTCGGCCTCTTTTTGCAATGCTAAGCTATCACTTCTCTGAACCAAATCAGCCATTCTTCTCTCTAGCTCCTTCTGATTAGGGAATGATGATTCATACACGTAGGGAACTAAAGACATTACTAGAAATATGCCAAAGCAATTAAAATTATCAGCGCTATTAACCCTCTCCTTTCCCTTTGATGGAGGTCTAAATAATCTCTGAAAGGCTGAAGGTTAAACAAGAAGATTTAGTTAAATCTTTTTATCTCACCAGACTTAACTCTTTGAAGGTAATTCCTTAAATCTTTTCTTACTTCGGGCATTAAAAAGTATAGTCCTAAGACGTTAGGAAAACACATAGCAAAAATCATGGTATCACCAAAGTCAAACACTTGCTTGGCAGAAATAGCTGACCCTACAATTACAAAAAGACAGAATAATATTCTGTAAACGTTCTGTGAACTATTAGACTCTCCAAATAAATATGTCCATGCTTTTAATCCATAGTAACTCCAAGATATCATAGTAGAGAGCGCAAAAAGTATTACTGCTACTGCTAGCACATAAGGGAACCAACTAATAGTTTGTGCGAATGCAGAAGATGTTAATTTAATTCCCGCATCATTTCCTCCAGTACTTGTCGCTTCAAAAGCCGATTGAGCAGTATAATCACCATAGTTAGCGAAGATGATTACTAATGCTGTCATAGTACAGATTACTACTGTATCTATAAATGGCTCTAACAGTGCTACGATTCCTTCACTTACAGGTTCATCTGTTTTAGCTGCTGAATGGGCTATAGAAGCAGAACCTATACCAGCCTCATTAGAGAATGCAGCTCTCTTAAACCCTTGTATCATTACTCCTATTATTCCTCCATACAGAGCGTCAGGGTCAAAAGCTCCACCAATGATTTGACCAAAAGCCCATCCTATATTAGAGATGTTGGCTCCTATAACTATGAGTGCGGCTAACACATAAATACCGACCATAAATGGAACTACTTTATCAGTAATTTTAGCTATACTCTTTATCCCACCAATAATAATTACCCCTACTACAACTGACATCACTACTCCGAAGACCCAACCATTCATGGCTAAAAAGGAATCTGCAGGTAGTAGACTTTGGAACTGCTGTGTAGCCTGGTTAATCTGGACCATGTTACCTCCTCCGAAAGAACCTCCAATGCATGCTATAGCAAATAAGATGGCTAATACCTTTCCCATACCTGACTTTCCTTGAGCTGCTAGCCCTTTACTTAAGTAGTGCATAGGCCCTCCAGAGACACTTCCATCTGGATTTATTTTTCTATACTTTAACACCAAGAGTGCACTCTACAAACTTAGAGCTCATGCCAATAAGGCCTGCGACTATCATCCAAAAAGTAGCACCAGGACCGCCAAGAGAAACTGCCACAGCTACACCTGCTATATTCCCTACACCAACTGTCCCTGAAAGAGCAGCTGTTAACGCCTGAAAATGAGAAACCTCTCCTGGGTCATTTGGATCATCAAACTTACCTCTCACTACATCTATCGCGTGCTTAAACCCTCTTATATTGATGAACCCCATATAAACAGTGAAGATTATGGCGCCTACTACCAACCAAATTAAAACGAATGGTATTGAATAACCTCCAAGGGTTACTGGATAGAATATCAAATTACCTAGAAAACCTGTTACAGGCTCCATTATATCATTTATCCTATCATCAAAGGTTTTATCCTGAGCCAATAAGGGAATGGTTAAACCAATAGAAAGAAGAAGTGTAAAAAGTTTATGTAGATTAATTTTCATTATAGATATTCACTTTGGGTTAAAGCTCAAATATAAAGCTTAGAAGCATAGCCTTCTAATGGAATTCTGTCCTGAAGGTTGATATGTCTTTCGGAAGTCCTAGAACAAAGAGTTTATCTGATTTTTCTATGACAATTTCTTTTCTGGGGTTTACTAGAATCTCCCCTCTTTCCTTCTTTAAGCCTATAACATTTAGGTTGTGTTTATACAATTCTCTAAAATCTGACAAGCATAAACTTCCAGTAAAACTGGATAATTCATCCAAAATAATTTCTTCTAAGTTTACATCTGCTGCTCCTTGAATACTCACATGATCTATAAACTCCATTATGTCTGGATTTACCACTAATGAAGCCATGTGTGCTCCACCTACTCCGTCTGGCATAATCACATTATTGGCTCCTGCAATTTTTAGTTTTTTGATGGACTCTTTTTCAGACGCTCGAGTGATAATCGTCAAATTCTTATTTAACTCTCTAGCTGTCAGTACTACATATAGATTGTCTGCATCATGTGGCAAAGTGGTTATTAAAGAGTTTGCTTTTAGTATTCCTGCCTCTAGAAGATTCTGTTCTTTGGTGGCATCTGAATGAAGGCAAATATGATTTTCTGAGCTTGTAACATATTCAGATTTTTCTGAGTCAATTTCTAACACCACGAAGTCTCTCTTATACCCTCCTAGTTTCCTCGCGGCCATTTTACCTACTCTTCCATAGCCGCATAAAATTGTATGCCCTTCTAAATTATTAACTGTATTCATCATTCTACGTTGTGCTAATGAGTTTTTAAATTGACCTGTAACAAAATATGTTGTTATTACTGAAATGGCATAAGCGAAGGTAGAGAAACTAAAAATAATTAAAATACTTGTAAAAATTTTCCCTTCAGGCCCTAGAGGTTTTACCTCTTCATAACCCACAGTACTCATGGTAATAATGGTCATGAAAAAGGCATCTAACCATCCGTAATTTTCTATTACAACAAAACCGATAGTTCCGCCCGTAATAAGAGTTATGATAGCCAGAACGGCTATTAATATTCTGGAAGAAAAAAGACTTAAATGATTTTCAGTGTTATTCATCTAGCTCCCAAATAGTAGGTTTCTTGGGTGCAAGTTTAAAGTATTCTTTATTTTCTAAAAGAAAAACCATAATCAAATAGACGATGATCGGAGAACCTAAAGCTATAAATGAAAGATATATAAACGAAAGACGAATCTTGTGAGGTCTGATTCCCCAGTACTTACCCCAATAAGCACATACGCCAAAGAACTGACGTTCTAATATGTCTTTTAAGGTTTTGTACATTTTAATTGGATTTAATTAGCTCCATTCCGAATAGGCAAGATAGGCATTTTTTCTTCTCACAATTCTCTCGCTTCAGCTCAATTAAGGCTTGGCTTTTTTTTGCACTCAAAATCTCAAAACCGATTTTTTTCCAATTCGTTATGATGCTATTGGATTCTGCCCTCACTCCTTCTAAAACTGCTATAGACCTTTCTACTAGGGCATAATTTTCTACCTTTTGTCCATAAGCATAAAGTATGGTGGAGATACTATTTATTATTAAATTATCTGACTTCATCATTCCCTGTGATCCTGAGAGCAGCTTCGCTGAGGGTTTATCAAACCTGTAATGATTCTTCCAGTATTCATTGGGCATGGCTCTTAGCGACTCTTTTATTTCCGAGAAATCATCTAGAATTAATAGTTTAGAGAAGGTGCTTTGTTCGCCACATAAGAAAGCTGCCAATTGTGATATTCGCTTTGTAGGGAAATTTGGAGGGTGGGTTTTAGAAAACTTCCATATCACAGGGTTTAGGCGTTGCAACGCGTATTTCTTAGCTAAAAAATTATACTCCTGTTTTAGCTTGTTCGGATAGTCATCCTCAAAGTCAGCGTCCAAGAATCCTGCTTGACCAAAGAGAAGAGCTTCTACTTGAAATACAGAGTTGGCATGTTTTTTAATCAGTTTAAGTGGAATAGAGGCTGTCAACGTCTCAAAAGCTTCAGAGTTAATCTTAAATCCAAAACTCCGAGCTATCCATCTATAGAATGTTTCGTTCCAGTCCTTGTCTGTTTCTAGGTAAATTCTTAATATATCTCTTGATTTCCTCAGGAGCCTTTTCACTACAAGGCTTTCTAGGAATTGATTCGTTTTAAATTCATCTACCTATGGCCTTGCTAGCACATGGAATCCATGCTTTAGAGGTAGTAAGGTGCTGATAATTTTCTAAGTAATCTGCACTGATGTAATTTTCTAATTCTAACACCGGTAAATCTCCTGGTTTATCTAGATAGATTTCTTTATCATCATTAAAATATGCCATGTAGAATTACATTTTTATATGCGGGGTCTGTCTGATGTGAATGGGCTATCCAGTCGCTAGATTTGATATGAATTTCCACATTTCCTGACCATAGCTTATCTCCTATCTTTATAGTGGCCCCTGAAAAGTCTGGACCGGAATGATGGTTATGAATTCCATTTTTCAGGATGGTTATAGGCTCTCCTTCTTTGGTTAAAATATTCAGTGAATTGAATAATTTAAATTTCCAGACAAAGTGAAGGAAGTCTTCTTTCATTTAGCTTAATTAACTATATATTTAGTAGTGAGTATTCTACTCACTGCAAATAAAGTAAATTATGCTATACCTGCCTCTTCTAGAATTTTAGCCATTGATGACTGAAGCTTTATGGCCGAAGCTCTAGCTGCTTCTTTAAACTCAAGGCCAGAGTCTGCATAAATTATTCCTCTAGATGAATTTACTAATAGACCACACTTCTCATTTAATCCAAATTTAGCTACTTCTTTTAGACTACCGCCCTGTGCTCCTACTCCTGGAACTAATAAAAAGTGGTGCGGCACGATGGCCCTTACCTCTTTTAGTTTTTCAGCTTTAGTGGCTCCCACCACATACATCATGTTTTCTTCGCTCCCCCAACTCGATGATTTTTCTAGTACAGTTTGGAATACTGGTTTTCCATCTTCAGTGATGTACTGAAAGTCTTTAGCTCCTTCATTAGAGGTTAAAGCTAAAACTATGGCCCATTTTTCTTTAAATTCCAAGAACGGCTTTACAGAATCAGAGCCCATATATGGTGCTATGGTAATGGAATCAAACTGGTATTGCTCGAAAAAGGTTTTGGCATAATACCTACTGGTATTTCCGATATCTCCTCTTTTAGCATCGGCTATAGTAAAACAGTTTTCAGGAATAATCTCGAGTGTTTTGCGCAGCGAAACCCACCCTTTTTCTCCTAGGCATTCATAAAATGCTATGTTTGGTTTATACGCTACAGCTAAATCTGAAGTGGCCTCTATAATGGCTTTATTAAACTCAAAAATAGGGTCTTCTAACTCAAGAAGATGTGCCGGAATCTTAGTTAAATCTGCATCTAACCCAACGCATAAAAATGATTTCTTTGATTTTATTTCTTGGAACAGCTCTTCTCTGGTCATTTTAAAGTCTTGTAGAATCTGAATTGGCTAATAACTTCTCCGTGTTTTCGGCCATTTTCAACGCATCTATTATATCCTGGATATCACCATTAATGATGTTATTCAAATTATAAAGAGTCAGGTTTATTCTATGATCTGTAACTCTTCCCTGAGGATAGTTATAGGTTCTAATCTTAGCTGACCTATCTCCTGTACTGACCTGAGATTTTCTATTGGCAGCTCTTTCTTTCTCTATTTTCACAAACTCCTGCTCGTATAATTTAGTTCTAAGAACTGAAAGGGCTTGAGCATAATTCTTATGTTGAGAACGACCGTCCTGACACTCTACTACAGTATTAGTAGGAATGTGTGTTAGCCTTACCGCTGATTCCGTCTTATTTACGTGCTGACCTCCTGCTCCTGATGCTCTATAGGTGTCTTTTCTAACATCACCCATATTCAGCTGAATATCTACTTCATCAGCCTCTGGCAATACTGCTACAGATGCGGCAGAGGTATGGACTCTTCCTTGACTTTCTGTCTGTGGTACCCGCTGCACACGGTGGACTCCTGATTCGTATTTCATAACTCCGTAAACGGTAGTTCCTGATACTGAAAAGCTTATTTCTTTAAAGCCTCCTGAGGTCCCTTCGTTTACTGTAGCTATCTCCATTTTCCAGCCACTATCTTCAATATACTTGGTATACATTCTGAAAAGGTCTCCTGCAAAAATACTTGCTTCATCTCCTCCTGCTCCTGCTCTAATTTCTATAATTACATCTTTAGAGTCTTCTGGATCTTTCGGTATTAGCAGTAATTTAATTACTTCATCTAGCTCCTGTTTCCGTGGCAATAGACTATCGATTTCATCCTTGGCCATTTGCCTCATCTCAGCATCTGTCTCCTCTTCCAGAAGCTGCTTACTAGACTCTATGTTCTCTAAGACGTTTTTATACTCGTTATACACTTCAACGATATCTTCTAACTCCTTATATTCTTTCATTAAAGAGATATACCTCTGTTGGTCAGAAATGATAGATGGATCTACTATCTGCTTTCCTACCTCGGCATAACGGTCAGCTATAAAACCTAATTTGGTTAGTAAATCATTCATGGATTAGTTGTGATATTCAAATTCTCCATAAGGAGATTTTATAGTCAATTTTTTAGCTTCAGAAGCTTCTACTCTTCCTACTATCTGAGCGTGAACATTAAACGATTTAGAAATCTTGATTACTTCCTCGGCATACTCTTCAGGTAAATAGACTTCAAGCCTATGCCCCATATTAAACACACGATACATTTCCTGCCAGTCTGTTCCAGATTGGTCATGAATCATTTTAAACAGTGGTGGAATTTCTAGTAAATTATCTTTAATGATGTGGACATCACCAACAAAGTGTAACACCTTGGTCTGCGCCCCTCCTGAACAATGAACCATACCGGAAATATGACTGCGCAATGTTTTTAACATTTCTGCTACTATAGGGGCATAGGTTCTGGTTGGGCTTAAAACTAATTTACCTGCATTCACCTCCACTCCTTCTACTGAATCAGTAAGACCTACACTTCCAGAATAAACAAGATCTTCAGGAACCAAGGGATCAAATGTCTCGGGGTATTTCTCCGCTAAATCCTTGCTAAACACATCATGTCTAGCTGAAGTAAGACCGTTAGATCCCATACCACCATTATACTCAGACTCGTAAGTAGCTTGACCAAAAGATGCCAGGCCTACAATAACGTTGCCTGCTTTAATGTTTGCATTGTCCACAACATCACTGCGCTTTAACCGCGCTACCACAGTACTATCCACAATAATAGTGCGTACCAGGTCTCCAACATCTGCTGTTTCTCCTCCAGTGCTCTTAATGTCTATTCCAAACTTGCGATATTCTTCTAAGAGCTCCTCTGTTCCACCAATAATGGCACTTAAAACTTCACCTGGAATAAGTCCTTTATTTCTACCATAGTGGAGGAAAGCACGATATTGTCTGTTATACCTACACAGATAAGATCATCTATATTCATGATCATAGCATCCTGTATGATATTTTTCCAAACAGAAACATCTCCCGTCTCCTTCCAGTAGGCGTATGCCAGCGAAGGCTTGGTTCCTGCTGTATCTGCATGCATTACATTACAGAAATCAGAATCTCCTGCTACTAAATCAGGTAAAATTTTACAGAAAGCTTTTGGAAACAACCCTTTATCAAGGTTTTTTATAGCTGCGTGAACATCCTCTTTTCCAGCGGACACTCCTCTTTTTTGGTATCTATTTTCTACTGCCATTTTCAGGGGTAAAAGTACTTATAGAAGTTCGAACGGGACGCTTATAATTCAACTTTAGCATTCACTTTAGCGTTTAGTTTTCCACTAAATATGATTTATAGAATAGAAAAAGGCCCAGGAAATACCTGAGCCTTTTAATTATTTTCTTTCAACTCGATTTATTCTCCCTTAGGAACGTAATCAAATCTGAGTATAGTGAACTCCGTTCTTCTGTTCTTTTGGTGTCCCGCTTCTTTCTCTTCGTTGGAAGCCATAGCTGCTATCTCTGCATCTGACACTAAGTTTTTAGTTTCTCCGAAACCTTTAGATTCTAATCTAGCTGCTGCTATTCCTTTAGAAATCAAATAATCTTTACAAGTCTTCGCTCTTTTGTTAGAAAGTATTCTGTTAGCCTCATCTCCATCTCTAGTATCTGTGTGAGCTTCCAACTGAACTACTAGGTTAGGGTTTTTCTGAAGAAGCTCTAACAAGTAGTTTAAACTGTCTGCCGAATTCACTTCATTATTAACTTGAAGCTCCCACTTACCTAAATCATATCTCACTTCTGGAAAAGTATACGCAATCTCTAGAAGGATTGGGTCTAAGAAATACTCCTTTGCGAAAGTTGTACTTCTTTCTAAACCAACAGTAGAGAACTGATCTCCTGCTGCTATAAATCCATCCATACTGATATTAGAGTATATGTAGTTTCTTCTTTTAGCTCTCCGTCATTTAATTCCACTCCTCCATTCCCATCTGCTCCTAAATCAAAAGAACTATTATCTGTTCCGTTAATTACCACTTTAGCTCCTGGTATAGGCTCTCCTGTTTTAGCATTGTAAACTACTGCATTTAGCATAAACTCAAGAGGAGGCATTTTAAATGAATAGATATCATCCATTCCTTTTCCTCCTGGTCTGTTGGAAGTAAAGTATCCCTTATCATCATCTTTTTCGAAAATCAAACTAAAATCATCAGAAGAAGAGTTGATTGGGTACTGAAGATTGGACACTTCAGACCAAGCCATTTCACCGTTAGCATCTGCTTTAAACATATCATAATCACCCATACCAATATGACCATTTGACGAAAAATATAATCCTCCATCAGCTCTGATGAATGGAAACATTTCATTTTCAGGTGTATTAATTTCAGAGCCTAGATTTACAGGAGCTCCCCAGGCATCAGCTCTTTTATCATAAGTGATGTAGTACAAATCCTTTCCACCAAATCCTCCAGGCATGTTGCTGGCGAATAACATGAATTTAGAATCACTAGAAATAAATGGATGCCCTACAGTAGTAGAATCATCTCCTTCCGCTCTAATAGGAATTAAGTTAGGCGTTGCATAATTTTTTCCTTGCTTTTTAGCCCAAAAGATGTCACACCCAAATCTGTCGTTATCTGAAACTTCACATCTTGTGAAATACATAATATCTCTTTTTTTAGTAAATGAAGCTGCTCCTTCATGACTAGAAGTATTCACCGTGTTATTTAACACCTTGGGCATATCCCATTTACCTTTCTTATCTCTTTTAGACACATAAAGATCTGCAAAATCCTCTCCTGTTATAGGGTCAGAATCTCCACCATAAGATGCAGGTCTACTAGATGAGATTACTAACTCATCTCCTTTTTTAGAACTAAGCACTGGAGAGTAATCGTAGTAAGGAGAACAAAGGGCAGCCATTAAAGCTACTTCATATCTAGAGTCAGACTCTTCAATGTTTAATGCTGCTGCTTCAGCTTCAGCTGTTGATCTAGCAGCTATAGACCCATCTCCTCCATTGTCTTTATACTTATTAAATTGAACGATAGCTTCGTCATACTTACCTTGTTCTAGCAAAGACTCTCCATAAGAGAAAAATACTATAGGGTCTTGCTTATGATACTTAGCAGTAATAGATTTTTTGAAATACTCATCAGCTTCAGAATATCTGTGAGCAAATTTATAACACTCGCCTGTCCTGTAGAGGATCATAGCCTTCGTTTCTATTTCCTTTTCTTTTTTGTAAGCTACTTTATACTTAATAGCAGCTTCATCATAACCTCCATTATCATATTCTAAGTTAGCCTTGACAAGGTATTCAGATTGAGCCTGAACTAACGTAAAAGCCAATAAAGAAATCGTTAAAGTAATTATACGTATAAGTTTCATCCGCTTGCAGTTTTTTTTGTTTACTAAAGGCGAAAATAAAGAATTTAATACTAGTTAAGCAAAAAGAATTTTCAGCCTTCCTGTATTTCGGCTCATTTGTGGTCTACAATTTGACTCTTCCTAGCACATGATTCATCTCTAATCACCGATTAAATATAACATAAAATCCCACTGAAAGATACAGTGGGATTTTAAAATTTCAGTAACAACTATCTAGTAAAGAGAATCTCTCTAAGCTTAGGCAATGGCCAAATCTCATCATCAACTAACATTTCTAGCCTATCAGCGTGCTCTCTCACTACATCCATGAGGGGCTTAACTTTCTCAGAAAATTCAACTGCTTGTTTTTCTAAATCATTCATTCCTTCGACCTTCTTACGAACCGCCTTTAACTCATCAATAGCTACTTTAATTCCAGTAAGATGAGTACTAATGTCTTCAATTAGCTTTATTTGAGTTGTCGCTGATTTTTTATAAGAAGCTCCAAGAACTGCTTTTAAGCCAGTTACATTTTCAAGTAATTTATTTTGATAATTAATGGCTGCTGGGATAATATGATTTTGAGCCATATCACCACAAATTCTAGCTTCAATCTGCAGTTTCATTACATAATTCTCAAGTTGAACTTCATACCTAGCATCAACCTCTTCATTACTTAGTACATTTAGCGCGGCAAATATTTCTTGTACCTTTTTATTTTTCCACACTTTTAATGCTGATGGTGTGTCTTTCAAATTAGAAAGGCCTCTTTTCTTAGCTTCTTTAACCCACTCTTCTCCATACCCATTACCTTCGAAACGGATGGCCTTAGACTCTTTAATTAACTTTTGGATTTCTTTTAGAATAGCTTCATCTTTTTTTACTCCAGTAGAGATTCTCTTATCTACCTCTACTTTAAATTTATTCAACTGATTAGCTACTATTGTATTTACAACAATCATAGCATTGGCACAGTTAGCTGTAGAGCCTACGGCTCTAAACTCAAATTTATTTCCTGTGAAAGCAAAAGGTGAAGTTCTATTTCTATCCGTATTATCCAATAAGATTTGAGGAATTTTACCTATCTCTAATTTCAACTCCGTTTTATCTTCTGGAGTCATTTTTCCCACTTTTATGTTTTTCTCTAAATCATCGAGAAGCTGACTAAGCTGAGAACCTATAAACACAGAAACTATAGCCGGAGGAGCTTCATTACCACCCAACCTATGGTCGTTTCCTGCTCCTGCAATACTTGCCCTAATCACATCTGCATTGTCATGAATAGCTTTAATAGTATTTACAAGGAACAAAAAAATTGTAGGTTTGATTTTGGATTTTTTCCTGGTCTTAGCAGATTAACTCCAGTGTTTGTACTTAATGACCAGTTATTATGTTTTCCACTTCCGTTTAATCCTGCAAAAGGCTTTTCATGAAACAAAATTCTGAAATCATGCTTTTTAGCCACTTTCTCCATTACATCCATAAGAAGGAGGTTATGGTCATTGGCTAAATTAGCTTCTTCAAACATAGGAGCCAGCTCAAACTGATTAGGAGCCACCTCATTATGTCTAGTAGTTATCAAAATCATGCTTATGGCATTCAATTTCATACTCTTGCATAAATGCCATCACTCTGTCTGGAATAGAGCCGAAGTAATGATCATCAAGCTGCTGTCCTTTTGCCGAAGCGTAACCGAAAAGGGCTCTACCAGTTAACGCTATATCTGGCCTAGCATTGTAAAGCGCTTTATCAATAAGGAAATACTCCTGCTCCCAACCAAGTGTCGCGTTTACCTTACTTACGTTTTTATCGAAATACTGACAAACTTTAACTGAAGCATCATCGACTGCTTTAAGGGCCTTTAACAATGGCATTTTATAGTCTAAAGCAAACCCTGTATAAGAGATAAATATAGTAGGAATACATAATGTAGTTCCTATTACGAATGCCGGAGATGTAGGATCCCACAATGTATAACCTCTAGCTTCAAAAGTGTTTCTAATTCCTCCATTAGGAAAAGAACTCGCATCTGGCTCCTGCTGAACTAACATAGAGCCATCAAACTTTTCTATAGCTCTGCCCTCGGAAGAAGGAGTGAAAAAAGAATCATGCTTCTCTGCTGTACTTCCTGTTAATGGCTGAAACCAGTGAGTGTAATGAGTTGCACCCCTAGACATAGCCCAATCCTTCATAGATGAACCCACCTGGTCTGCTATTCCTCTATCAATCCTAGAACCATTAATCATAGAATCCATTACTGAATCGTATGCCTCATCAGTGAGGTATTCTCTCATAGTAGACTGATTAAAGACATTCTGTCCATAATAATCAGAGACTTTTCCTGAAGGAGCTTTTACCTCTAATGGTTTTCGATGAAACACATCTTCAAGCGCAGTAGTTCGAAACGTTGGCATTTTTTTTAATTTTCAACAAAAATACAAACTACCCCTAAAATAATAGGGGGTCAGTCATAGAAAAACTAATATTTGTTATCAACACCCCCTATCATAAATCAAAGATATCGGATAAAACGAAAAACTACTCCTTCACTAGTCTTTTAGAGAACGTCTGATCACCATGAGTAATTACTGCGTTATACAAGCCTGTAGACTGGTTTTCTAAGTCAATTTCTATTCTTGATGCGGAATCCTTCAACCTAGCGCTTATTAGCTTCACTGCTTTTCCCGACACATCATAGACCGCTACTGAAATCTCTCCTTTTAGTTCGATACCCTGAAGGTAAAACTTACCTGTAGAAGGGTTAGGATAAATTCTAACATCTGCCTTATCAAGTTCAGGCACATTGTCATAAATATTAGTCTCGAAATTAAAATAATGCTTGAGTTCTTTCCCGAAGTTATTTTGAAATGATTCAAAATACCATCCGTCCACTTCTCTAATTCTCACATAACCTACTCCATCATTATTATTAAAGAAATTTAGACCATCTTCTCCTGAATCAGTAATATCCAATAGGTAGCACCCCGCATTTAAAGTAAGTGTATCTCTATAAACCGTGTTAGCCTGCGTATAATTACTGGTCCAATGTGTTGCTCCGAAGATATTCTTCAACTGAACCATCGTTTCTCCTGGAGACGCATTAGTTCTGGTTTCTATTATAATTCTGTTGTCGTCTTCATCCTCATCATAACTATATGTGGGAGGTCTGAAAAAATGCGAACTAGCGGCGTTGTTACTTTCATTTTGATCAATACCATTATTAGGGTTTATAATTCTAGCTTGAAAGGTCATCATGTCATCCTCTTCACCATTATAAAACTCCTCAGACTGATTATAAGTTAGCGTAATATCTTCACTTTCCATAAACCCAAGATCACCATTCCATGTAGAAGTTTGAAGTTGACCATTTATACCAAATTCGATTTGACATGAAGTCAATGGCTGAGAACCTTTATTGGTAATTCGAATTACCGGATCATCGCATATAGGATTCATTCTGCTATTTACCCTAAAATCAGACGGTGCTAATATCTGATCTATCTCTACATCTAATTCATGATTAATTTCTCCATAAGAGAATAGCTGCCCCATAAACCAGTAATTACCATCAGGGTCATTATCTATATCGTACTCTAATGTAAATTCATCACCTAACACAAATTCAGTCAGCTCATGCTCCCTCATTCTTACTGGAGCTCCAGGACACCATCCCGCTCTGTCATAAATCCAAGTTCCTCCCTGCGGATACAAAGGATTATCTGCACACTCCTGCATCACCTCCCAGTTATATTCTGTATTTCCATTCACCTTTAACTTGTGGTTATTAAAACAAAACTCGCCACAGTTATTTCCGCTACCGAAACCATGACCTGAGGTGGTCGTTCTCATTTTGAACATCTCCTCCCCTGACTGAACCTGCACTGTCTTCTCTAAAACATTTTCATCCCAAGCTCCCAGACCCCAATTCCCGGCCCAGATATTCTCTACTCTCTTCACATCTCGAGGCGGTGTTCCTTCTATAAATAGAAATTTTAGATCTAATAACTCCTGCCAGTTCCCTGCTTCTAATTCCACTTCTCCGCGTAGCAATGGCTCAAAATCTGTCACATCATATATCCAAGTCCAACCTTCCTCTAAATCCAAGCCGATTCCATAAGGTGTAATAAATCTACCTAACTCGATCCGATTAACCACCTCAAAAGGAGGAGAGAAATAATTCAAGGTTTCATTAGTAAATTCTACAAGAGTGCCAGCCGGAGTGTAAATAGACTCCACTATCTCTCCATCTAAACCGTATAGGCTTGAAAAACCTAATGGATATAAAACCTGACTATTTAATACCTCTATTTCATTTCCATTTATCCCATATTCAATTAAAGAAATAGGAGGAAGCTCTTCTTCCACTTCATAAAGTATAGATGATTCGATTGTTTCATAGTCTCCAGAAAAGAGAGAGAGTGCTGGCCTTATAGTCACTTCATTGTTTAAAGCAGTTAGTACAGAACCAGGATGATTTTGCAACGCTGCATTACCTACAGACAAACCGTCTGAACCTGAAACCTCATTATTTACCGGCTCTCCATAAGTATGGTTAAATCCAAAAAATGCTACCAAATTTTCTACTTGCGGCAAATCCAAAGAATAGCCATCATTCATATAAGACTGAATTTCTTCTGATGTCAACTCTTTATCTAAAACAAAAAAGTCATCCATGGCTCCTCTATAGTAATTAGTCCCGCCAGCAGAAGAGGCGATATTGAACTTGGCGATTCCTGACATAGAATTATCCTTGTCCTCTCCCATTAGCCACTCTTCACCATTCAGAAAAATTCTCATTTGGCCAGTGTTCGTGTTCTTCGTAAAAGCCCAATGATTCCATTCTCCTTCATATTCCTCTGAATCAGCTTGAGCGTTTATTCTGTCGTAACCCCCATCTTGACCAGCATCCCAATACACCTGGCCATTACTCCATGGATTATGACAGTTTAAAACTCGTTGGCTATCTGAATTAACCCCTTCGAAGGTTGAATTGACTTCAGGTTGAAATTCTGGGTTACCATACAACCAATAACCTATGGTTACCTCTTCATCTATGGTATCAAAAACCGAGGGAGGAATACTTACCTGATCTCCACCATCAAAAACGATGTACTTTTCTTCTGTTGAGGCTGACATTAATGAATTGCCCGCACTCCCCAAAATGCTAAACTGACCCTCACTAGAATCGAAAGAAAAATCGACCAACAACCCTGACGCTCCATCCCACTCAATAGGACTGTCTAAGAAAAAGTCTGTCACTCCTGTAAAAAAGGAAAACGAGGGATGCGTGAAATTATCTTCGAGGCCTTCATTGACCATTTCATCAGGAACCTCATTAAGCCATGAAGTTCTTATTTTTAGATTGCTTAAAGTAGATTCACCTTCAAAAATTAATGACATCTTCTGAATCAAGCCATCTAATTCTGCTGCCGCTAAGTCCTCATTAGGATAATAGAACTGAATTCTCGTAGGTGTGTCTGACGAGATTGCAATACCATCCTCCATCTCGCTATTTACTGAGAACTCTTCTTCGGAAATTACATTATTTATATCTGTCTGTAAAAACTGGTAAGTGAATGTATTAACAAGAGGAATTGATGAAAAAGACATCTCATCAAACTCTAAATTGTTAGCCAAATAACGCGGATGAGAAAGTGCGTTAGAATCTAACTCCCCTGTATGCTGATATAAAAAAGTATGTGACGTATAATCCCATTCTCCGCAATCAAAACCTAAACCACCGGCTGTCCCATCCTCGAAACACTTCAATGTATAATGCATTAAAATCTTCTGATATGATGTTCCATCATTTTCAGGGAAATCAAAATATCTTCTGCCAGGAGAATCATAATTAGTTTCCGGGTTATTCTGTGCATCAAAAGTGTATGTCTGAACAACCAATGTGTCTCCAGGGTCTGCGCTAGCATCAAAAGAGAATAAAATGAACAACGAGATAATCAGTAGTAATTTCTGCATGGTTTAAGGTTTTATCTTAACCAAAAGTAAACAAACAAATTAGTCTGTCATTATCCTATCAAAATATTCCACGCGCACAAGAGAAGAAACTTTAAGCGACTCATTAGACCAATCCGGTTTTGACTTTTACGAAAAATACACAAAAATGACCCCTAGGGAATTACTAAATAGACTTTAGCATATAATAGTTCAGTTTTTGAAAACACTAATCATAATTGAAACAGCCCGAATTCTAATTTGACGTTAGATTTAATAAGACAGGATGGAGTGGGATTAATTAGTGCGCATTTCTCTATCTTCAAGCATAGGCACGAAACTGAATTCTCCGAACCTTTCTAAACTAAAATCTGTTTCTGAGTTTTTGGTGAGTCTCAGCATTTCTTGTGAGCTCCCTTGCCCTACAGGAATAACTAACAGGCCCCCGACCTTAAGCTGCTTTAGCAGAGCATCTGGAACTTCGGGAGCTCCACAGGTAACTAAAACTCTATCATACGGAGCGAAACCTGGCTTACCTTTATACCCATCACCATAATATCGCTGGGCCTTTACACGCATTTTAGTTAGCAGGCTATCTGTTTTTAAAAACAAAGACTTCTGCCTTTCAATAGAAAATACTTTCGCGCCAAGCTTAGCCAATACCGATGTTTGATAACCGCTTCCAGTTCCTATCTCCAAGACCTTCATCCCTGCACTAACGTTTAGAATGGATGTCTGAAAAGCTACGGTGTAAGGCTGAGAAATAGTTTGGTCAGCTCCTATTGGAAATGCCTTGTCTTCATATGCGAACTTTAAAAAAGCACTACTCATGAAAAAATGTCTAGGCACAGCCTCCATGGCCTCTAGCACATCTTCATTTTTTATTCCTTTTAATCTCAGCTGGGCTAATAAATTCCTCCTGAGTCCTTTATGTCTATATGAATCTTCCATTTCCTGAGAAGAAAAGTAACTTTTATCTTTTAGAGTCTTTGACTCTAAAATGAATTCCATCAACTTTTGATTGTCAAAAAGACTTTAGGTTATTTTCGTAAAAAAAAAGCAGGTGAAGCCATTAAAACTTGGATTAATAAGGTGCTGGTCATTTAGGGAAAATTCATTTAAAGTGTCTTCTATTAATTCCTGAACGTTTCGAGATAGTGGGCTTTTTCGACTTAGACCCGAAAAAATCATCCGAAACATCTATAAATACGGGAATTAAATCCTACAATAGTATTGAAGAGTTAATCTCTGATTCTGACGTAATAGACATAGTAACTCCCACTTTGGCACATTTTGACTGTGCCGTATTAGCTTTGAATGCTGGTAAACATGTTTTTATAGAAAAGCCTATCTCGCATACTGTGGCTGAGGCAGAAGAGTTGGCTAATCTGGTAACTTCTTCAGGCTTAAAATTACAAGTAGGTCATGTAGAAAGATTCAATCCAGCTTATACTTCTGCTTCATCACATTTATCTAAGCCTGTTTTCATAGAGGCTCACAGATTAGCTGAATTCAACCCCAGAGGTACAGATGTGCCTGTAGTACTAGATTTAATGATTCACGATTTAGATATTATTCTTCATACGGTGGATTCCGAAATAAAAGAAATCCGTGCCAGCGGAGTAGCTGTAGTTAGTGAGACACCCGACATTTGTAACGCTAGAATAGAATTCGAAAACGGATGCGTGGCTAATCTAACTGCAAGCAGAATATCTCTGAAAAACATGAGGAAAACTAGATTCTTTCAAAAGGACGCTTATATAACTGTAGACTTCTTAAAGAAGCAGACCGAGATTCTGAAAATGAAAGATATCCAGGGAGAGCCAGACCCTTTTAGCGTAGTAATGAATTTAGGCGAGGGCAAAACGAACAAGGAAATATCATTCGAAAAACCGACAACACCTGCTGAAAGTAATCCCATTAGAGATGAGCTCTTTTCGTTCTCTGAAAGTATTATAAACAACACTGAACCTCAGGTAACTATAAATGATGGATTAAAAGCATTAAAAGTGGCTTACATGATTTTGGATAAAATTTCTTCTTAGCTTTATACTAAGCAAGTAACCTCCTCGTTATTTTAAATGAAGAGCTTTTTATTCTTCATGTAAAACCTTTAAACCCAAAATAGCTTAAACGAATGCCGCAAATCTCTATTTTCGCGGATTCTTTAAAGAATGTCCGAGATGAATAATCCTTTCCTTTTTATCCTTTTAACTGCTTTTTTAGTTAATAGCTGTTCCTTGTTTGACAGAAATGAAGAGTTACCTGCTTTTTTAACTATTAGTGAGTTTGACTTAGAAGTGGGACCATTTCAGGGCAGCTCTAGCTCTAACATTACCGAAGTGATGGTTTCTATAGATGGAAATACGCTCGGCTTATTTGAATTACCTGCTACTATCCCTGTTTTGGCTAACGGAACCAAAGAAGTCCTATTCTCTGCTATTATAAAACAAAACGGAGTTAGTACGGACAGAGTATCTTATCCGCTTTACCGTTCTTTCACCACAGAAGTGAACTTTACACCTTTAGATACTACACTCATAGTCCCTACGACAACTTATTTTGAAGGACTGGAGTTTTGGACTGAAGAGTTTACAAGTTCTATTGATTTCGAGGAGTCTGAGGCGAGTGAAGGAAGACTTATTCTAGTTTCTGAAGAATTGGCCTTTGACGACCCTACTCCTGGGATTTCAGGAAATCCTTCTAGTGCATTTATAGAGTTGGATTCTGAAGAAAATTATTTCTTCGCAGAGACAGAAGAAAGCTTCGAGTTACCTTTCGGTCAACCTGTATTTGTAGAGTTAGACTATGCCAGCAATCACCCTTTTACTTTAGGAGCCAGAGCTTCTGTACAAACTGCAGAAGCTATTGATGACTTGGTTATTATCTTACCTTCCTCCCAAACTGAGCAGGTATGGAAAAAAATATACATTAATGTCACCAACTTTGTCGCTGAAAACTCAGGAGCTACCGAGTTTGAAATTTACATAAAGCTAAATCGCTCCGATTCATATCCGGATCCTGAAGTATACTTAGATAATGTAAAGGTTATCTACTGATATGAATGTAAAATTACAGACCATAAAATATGTTCTACTCGATGCTTTTGCAGCCGCTCTTGCCTGGTTTTCGCTATTCACATATAGAAAGCTATACATCGAGTATGCTCCAATAGAGTTTAATCCGATGTTTTCTTAATAGTTTTACTAATTCCCATTTTCTGGATCTCGCTTTATGTATTGTTGGGTTTATACGCTGACATTTACAGAAGGCATAGATTAAAGGAATTAGGCCAGATTATTTCTGTCTCAGGCTTAGGAGTAATCGTATTATTCTTTGCTTTTATTCTAGATGATCAAATTTCTAATTATAAAAATTATTATGCGTCCATTCTAGTTCTATTCTTAAGTCATTTTTTCTTTACTTTTTTATTTAGAATTATTCTAACATCACAAACAGTAAAGAGAGTACATTCGGGAAAAATCGGGTTTAAAACGCTTATTTTAGGCGGTAATGATAGAGCTCTAGCTATGTATGAAGAGATTCTTCATCTCAAAAAATCTCCAGGATTTAAATTTATAGGGTTTGTTAAAGTTAACGGAGTAGATAATGTTTTAGAAAAGCATCTTCCTAAACTAGGAGCCTATTCAGACCTTTCTAATATTGTTATGAAAAACCAAATTCGCGAGGTAATTATAGCCTTAGAATCTAGTGACCATAAAAAAATAGGGGAAATACTTAACCAGTTAGAAGGGTTAGATGTACGGCTTAAAATAGTGCCTGATATGTATGATATTATGAGTGGATCTGTGCGCATGACTAGTATATTTGGACTGCCTCTTATTCAGGTAAACCGTTCAATAATGCCTCAGTGGCAGTTTACGCTAAAGCGATTAATGGATTTTTCTTTCTCTACCTTGGCCATCCTTCTCCTTTCTCCTGCCTATATCTTAATAGCCGTATTGGTGAAACTAAGCTCCCCTGGAACTATCTTCTTTAAACAACAAAGAATAGGACTACACGGCAAACCTTTCACCATTTATAAGTACAGAACTATGGTAGAAAACGCTGAAGCTAAAGGACCTCAGCTAAGCAGCAGTAATGACTCCAGGATAACAAAGCTTGGTAAATTTCTCAGAAAGACTAGACTGGATGAATTCCCTCAATTCTTCAATGTGATTAAAGGGGACATGGCCTTAGTTGGTCCTAGACCTGAAAGACAGCATTATATAGATTTAATAATGGAACAGGCGCCTCACTACAGACATCTTCAAAAAGTAAGGCCAGGAATAACTAGCTGGGGTCAGGTAAAGTATGGGTATGCCGAGAATGTAGAGCAAATGATTCAGAGACTTAAATATGATGTCATTTACATCGAGAACATGTCTTTATCTGTAGATTTCAAAATTCTCTTTTACACTATTCTTACGGTTTTAAAAGGAGACGGTAAATAGAATTTAAAAAGAAGGGAAATCCCAGGCAGTTCTGTATGAACCGCTTTTCTCTACGAAATCTAAAAACTCGCTAAAAAATCTATCTGCACCTACAGTAGCGCTATCTCCGATTAAAATTAATTTCTTTCGTGCTCTCGTCATAGCTACGTTCATCCTTCTGTAGTCTTTAAGAAAGCCTATAATTAACTCATCATTGCTACGCACCAGAGAAACTATTATCACATCCCTCTCCTGCCCCTGAAATGCATCTATAGTGTTTATATTATTTTCAAATTCAGGAAGAGAGTCCTTCAAGTAATTTACTTGACCTCTATATGGTGATATGATCCCTAGAGAAAGACCGTCTATGTACTGAGAAAGCTCACCCAATCTTTCTTTAATTAATTCGGCCTCTTTCTCATTTCTTAGACTTTTCCCGCTTTTGGAAAAAGTCTCATTATATCCACATCCAGCAGTATCTATGAATTCTACAGGCATAAAACCGTCAGATTTAAATCCATGCTCTTTTACTGATGGATGTGCTTCTAATTCATTTTCATAAAACTGAGAATTACTGAAAGCCATAATAGACTTATCCATTCTGTATTGAGTTTTTAATTTTTGAGTCCTGCCAATTGTCTTATTCATAATGAGCTCTAATAACGAAGTGCTCAGTCCTTTTTTTGCCACTTGATTATTCTTAACCAATGGCGGAAGCTGAAAAGGGTCTCCTGCTAAAACTAACTTCTCTGCTCTTTTAAATGGAGTAAGAGCAGCCGGGATTAGCGCCTGAGCAGCCTCATCGATAAACGCTGTTTTAAATTTAAACTCACGTAAAACTTCACTATCACTCCCTATTAGAGTAGTGGCTATTACTTGGGCAGACTCTATTGTTTTTTGGATGAGATATTTCTCGGTTTTTCGCGCATCCTGAATTAAGATCTCTGCTTTCTTTATACCACATCTTTCTATTCTCTCTATCTTCAGCGTTAAACGAACGTTTATATTTCTCCGCCTTTTTTCTAGCATCTTTAGCTCGCTTTTTCAAGTCTTTGATGAACTTATATTCAGGCTGCTCCTGAATCTTTAAATCTATTTGAGCCTTCTGTACTTCCTCATCTACCCTGGCTATATTTCCTATCCTTACCACATCTAGCCCTTCTTTCATCATACATTTGACTAAATGATCTACAGCAGCATTGCTGCTAGCAGTAACTAAGGTTCTTCCTTCTCTCTTTACTGCTTGCTTCACACACTGAACTAGCGTGGTGGTTTTACCTGTTCCTGGAGGACCATGAATTATAGTAAAGTCTTTAGAATGCATACTGGCAGTTACCGCAGCATTTTGCCATTCGTTTAGCTTAGGGCTTTCAAATTTACCTTTAAGAATTAAGTCATCTAGTTTATTCTATTTTTCGAATAAAAGCTGATCAGATGATTATCCTCTGAGTTTATCAGAACATTTAAAGTGTGCTCCATAACTTTATAGGTTCTGTCATCTACTGTTAGATCTATTCCTATTCTTCCTTTATCTAATTCATCAGGATATTCATCTGAATTAGTAAGTAAGACAAGCTTTCCTTTCTTCACATTCCTAATCGTGGCAGAAAGCACATGATTACTCTTTATGTTATCTTCAGAATAGAAAACAGAGACTACTCCTCCAACATTAAATCTATAATTGTCTAATTCCGCATCTAAGTCAAATGTGATCTCTAAATTCCCTCCTAGGCCATAAGAATTATCACTCATCTTTAATGGAAATAAACACTTGCCTAACGTTTTCCTTTCATGAATGCTCTTATTCGTTAGCAGCTCCTCTAATTTCTTCACCTCGTAAGCCTTCTCTTCTGCCAATAGCTTAGAGAGCTCTACTAATCCATCAAAATATTTCATGTTACAAAATTAAAAAGGGAGTCAAGCTAAGCTCGACTCCCTTTAATTTTATTAAAAGTTTTTGTATTATCTCAAAATGGTAATGGTTCCATCAAATGCCTCTCCTGATTCCAATGTGAGCACATAAAAATACGTACCACCAGAAACTTCTCCTCCTTCAGGATCCCATAAACCATCATATTTGGTGTCCTCAAATACAATTCCTCCCCATCTATTATAGACCACTAAGTGAGCATTATCTTGAAACTCAATTCCTTCTATTTGAAAAGTATTATTGAATTCATCGCCATTAGGAGTGAAAATATTAGGAATAAAAACATCACACGATATTTCCTGAACAGGCAGGGTAGCAGTATCTTGAATTCCACATCCAAATGCAGTAAGAACGAATGTACCACCCTCTGTAGCTATCAGGATAGGCTCATTCCCTAGACCTAGAAGGGACCCATCTGGGTTCTCTAGAGCCCAATTAACTGAATCTAAAAGGTTAAAATTCACAGCGGAAAGAAGAGACTGATCACCAGGACACCATTCGGTAGCATTTATACCTGCCACCGGACCATCTAGAAGAGAAATAGTAATATCTGCAGAGCTAGCGCACTCAGGAAAACCAGCTGGATATGCAGTGAATGTATATTCAGTAGTTTCAGTAACATCAAAAACATCAGGATTCACATCATCATCAGCTGTTAAAAAAGCTCCCGGTGTCCATTCATAGATTATGTTCGGCAAAGCACTATTATTAAATTCTGCTGAACTATTCATACTTATTGACTGTTCTGGGCAGATGCTAAAATCTCCTTCTACCGAGGCTATTAATTCTGAAATTTCCACATTGACATCAGTGGTATATTCACATCCATGGTTATCCACAGCATGAAAAGTATAAAGATATTCTCCAACTTCTGTAAACTCTGTAACCATATCGTTACAATCTTCTAGTGTAAAAATAGGACCATCATTCACCGTCCAGAATGTACTATCACAGTCAGCACCTATACTAGGCGTGAATGAAGAACTAGGTGAAGTGATCCACTCTACCGGACTAACGATTCCCATTAGAGAAACTTCACTACCTAAACAGGATAAAAGATCGACTGACGTGCCCTCAAAAGATGGAGCCGTACTCACTTCTACTAACACATCTATAGCGTTACCACTATTGCAGCCGTTATCATCTACCACAAACAGCTGAATAAAATATGCTCCAGCATCTGAATATGAATGAGTAACTACCGGCCAACTTAAAACGTCTGTCGTATTATCTCCAAAATCCCAAGTAAAGTTAGCTAAAGAAGTTCCTTCGGTAAAAAAAGTAGGAGAACTGTCCAATGTAATTTCTTCATCAACACATATCCTCCATGGTAATTCTGAATCTATGCTCACATCCACTATTGGTTCGCATTACTTTTAATGCTGCTTCTACTATAGAATCACAATCAAGAGCTGAAGTATAAAAATCTTCATAGATACCAGTAGCAGTATAATTACTAGTTCCATCTGTATAGGTTTCTCCATTACAAATACTCACATTTACAACATTTGTCACCACAGGAATCACAGTGATTTCTGCTGTTATTATAGAATCGCAGCCATTTACAGAAAGAAAGCTACTTACCACTGTTTGACTATAAATGTAAGTGACACCCATATAATCCACAGAATCACAACCCATTAACTCTTCGGTTAAAATTGTTAGATCTTCAGGATTGTCTAGCTGGAAAGAAACTTCAGAAGTACAATCATCTGAATCTGTAACATAAATAATGTATTGACCGGCACACAGGTCACTAAAAGTTTGTTCTATTGAACTATCAGTAACTGCAGCTATTACAGAATTATCAATTGAATTTTCTAGTGAGTAATCAAACGGAGCTAAACCGGTACCCTCAATGATTATTCCCCCATCACATTCGTTAAAGCATGAAATCTCGACAACTTCATATTCGGGCTCTTGTTCACATACAATATCACAATTGGTAAATCCGGTTCCTCCGATTTGGTCTAAAGTAATATTTTGAATTACACTTGCGTAATTAGTAATTAACATAACGTAGACCTCTCCATCTTGTCCATTTGGTATGCTAGGATACTCATCTGCTGTGGCGGAAAAACTACAATCAATAAGGCTTCCATTGGCAGAAGTAGGTGCTTGACCTAAGCTACCACATGCCCCCTGAAGCATCATCTAGATCATCAAAAGGGCCCCATATAGCATAATCTATATCTTGCGGAGCATTAAGGTTCATGTCAATATTTCCAGAATCTTCTATTTCCAGATAATACCATGTCGGATTAGGAGTAAGAAAATAAACAACCATAATTATTACCGGGATTGAGTTAGATGCAAAACCTCCATTAGAACTCGCTGTAAAGAAAAGGCCATCAGCTGTGCAAATAGGATCCATGCCTAAACACGATGTCGGAGATGGTTCAAACTCTAAGTCACAATCTGAAATACCACTATAGCTTATGCCTATAAGAGGATTCGTTCCTGAATTGAACAGCTGTGTACCGTTGTAGGTAAGAAAATAAGAGATCTCCCCTTCCCAAATTCCACCACCACTGGTGTAAAAAATTGTTATGTTATCCCCCGTACATGCTTCAAATGTATATGCTGCGCTAGAAGCTACTACAGTTCCTGTTGCTATCGTTACTCCATTTACTTGAGCGCTTACTGCAGACCCATCCCATCCATCCCCAAAAGAATCAGACATTAAAATGCTATATGAACAACATTGAGCATTTAAAATGTTCACATTTAAGTCGAATAAACATGTGATTAGTATACTGCTAAACCCTAGCAGAACTTTCAAGAGAGAAAAATTCGATTGCATTTGAGTACTTTTAATTATGGTTTATAATACTAGGTGGAAATTACGAAAAAAACAGCTAATGAACCAATATCACTTTGTTTACGTTGATAATTGAATTGATATTCAAAATCAAGGCACAATACAGGAAGAACCATAGTTGATATGATTAAAATCATACTGAGCAACATCGAAATTGATTTTGTTTATATCTCCAAAATTAGCACTGCCGTCTGAGGTATCCAATGTTATTTGGCACCTAAAACACTCATATTACAAATTAAAAAGGGAGTCAAGCTAAGCTCGACTCCCTTCAGTTTTTTATTAAAAGTTTTTGTATTATCTCAAAATGGTAATGGTTCCATCAAATGCCTCTCCTGATTCCAATGTGAGCACATAAAAATACGTGCCATCAGAAACTTCTCCTCCTTTAGGATCCCATAAACCATCATATTTGGTGTCCTCAAATACAATTCCTCCCCATCTATTATAGACTACTAAGTGAGCATTATTCTGAAACTCTATTCCTTCTATTTGAAAAGTATTATTGAATTCATCACCGTTAGGTGTGAAAATATTAGGAATGAATACATCGCATGGCACTTCCTGAACGACCAGAGTGTCCGTAACTTGAATACCACATCCAAATGCAGTAAGAACGAATGTACCACCCTCTGTAGCTATCAGGATAGGCTCATTCCCTAGCCCTTCTAGGGGGTCTAGTAATGTCCAATTAACTGAATCTAAAAGGTTAGTATTGACCGCAGAAAGAATAGACTGATCACCGGGGCACCACTCTGTAGCAGCTATATCTGCCACCGGACTATCTATAGGAATAACAGTAATCTCTGTGGAGCTAGCACACTCAGGAAAACCAGCTGGATATGCCATGAATGTATATGTCGTGACACCAGTAACATCAGAAACATCAGGATTCACATTATCATCAGCTGTTAAAAAAACCCCAGGTGTCCATTCATAGACTATATTAGGTAGAACACTATTGTTAAAGCCAACTGAACTATTCATGCTTACTGACTGTCCTGGACAGATTGTGAAATCACCATCAGCCGAGACTGCTAATTCTGAAACTTCCACATTAACATCAGTGGTATATTCACATCCATGGTTATCCATTGCATGAAAAGTATAAAGATACTCTCCAGCTTCTGTAAATTCTGTCACCATATCGTTACAGTCTTCTAGCGTAGCAATAGGACCATCATTCACCGTCCAGAATGTACTATCGCAATCAGCACCTATGCTAGGAGTAAAGGATAAGTTCTCTGGATACAATGACGGATCGAAAGCCAGCGACCAGTCAAAGATAAATCCATTATCTGACCCTAAATTATCGCATATCTCCACAGCCCATATTCCATTTAATGGACATCCTATTAAATTAGACCACGGGCTCTCACTAGAATAAGTCCCAGACGCTAATGTTCCTCCAGATTCTTCTCCCCATGTGCCTAAAGTAGCATCAGGAGCCCAGTAATAATCATACCCAACACCCTCTAAATCTGGAGAGCCATCATCATCTACTGGTTCCCCTAAAAATGTTCCTGCTCCTTGGTTAGCATGAACTAATAAGGATTGACCGTTAGGACAGAGAAAAGTTAGCGTCAAATCTCCCATATATGAGTGTTCAAAATTGATAAAGAAATTAATTAAGTCCGATTCTTGGATGATTTCTTGACCTGCTAAAAAACCCGTCACTAAAATTTCCGAGGTAAAGCATTGACTCTGATCATCTGGGATAAATAACGCCCCTCCAAAGTTAGCGCTAGGCGCAGTACTCCACTCTACCGGAGTGACCATTCCCTCTAGAGAGACTTCACTTCCTAAACAGGATAAAACATCACCCGATGTACCTGCAAAAGACGGAGTCGTGCTCACTTCTACTAGCACATCTATAGTATTCCCACTATTACAGTTGTTATCATCTACCACAAATAACTGAATAACATACGCTCCAGCTACTGAATATGAATGAGTAACTGAAGGCCAACTCTCGATATCTGTAGTATTATCTCCAAAGTCCCAAGTGTGAGTAGCGATAGACGTTCCATCGGCAAAAACAGTAGGAGAACCGTCTAAGGTGATTTCTTCATCTACACATATCCTCCATGGTAATTCTGAATCTATGTTCACGCCTACTACAGGTCTAATGCATGGAGTACCGCAAGCAATTTCTGCGCTGAAGTTACCTGTATCTGCCGCATCACTATTCCATACCAGTGTCAGACATCCATTTATAGAACTCGTCACATCCGTTGTTTGCAGATCGGTTCCTATAAAAACTCCTATTTCTGGTGCACTTGTGTCGTCTCCATCATAAATAGTCATAGAGTCACCTGTTCCTAGATTAAATGAATTCCAGTAAAGATTTAATATAGTCTCTGGAGCTTCAGCACACAGAGTCATGGTGAAATTCTCGTTATTTTGATAATCACTAAAAGCTACTCCTGTATCTAAGAGGAATCCTCCACACCCTTGAACAGAGCCGTTAGCTATAGCTATCTCCTGACCTAACGAACAAAAGCTCGCGCATAGCAAGCTTATCAACAGCAGTAATTTATTCATGCTTAGTTATTTGCAGATGTGTTTATTAGATGTCTTTTGAATAACACCTCTTGACGATGCTTAGCTTTTATAAAAATAGCTTTATTCTCAGTTATTTTAATCATCGTATTCTTCTCAGGCGCTACGATTAAGTTAAAGTCATACATAGTAATATCGAAAGTGATTTTACTCACCTCTTCTGAAATGGCATTTCCCTCTGCGTCTATAACCTCTGAGGCATCTAATGTAATTTCACCTTGCTTAAAATCAGAAATAAATCTAAATCCATTTTCAGAAACCCACTCCATGTATAAAGGAGAGTCGTCAGGTCCGAACTGGTCTGTTTGACTTAGCGCAGGTTGAAGTACTTCGAGGGCCACAGGGCATCCTGTTTGGTAAAAACACATTGGCTGGCGCAATTAACGTAACCTCCGCTTCTGCGGTCGTAGGCGATGAGATGAACGGCACGGTTAGTATTAGCCGTGAGAGAAACTCATTTTATGCTAGAATTAATAAAAGTATCTGATAAAAAGACAGCAAAAGCTTGGTTAGAATTCGGTTCCGAAATCTATAAAAATCTACCATCCTTTGTTCCATATGTGAAACAAGACATTGCTAAAGTGTTTAACCCTGCTAAAAACAAAGCTTTTGAAGCAGGAAAGGCCATCCGATGGATAATTAGAAAGGATAATGTTATTTCTGGCAGAATAGCCTGTTTTATAGAAAACAAGTACTCCAAAGGAATGGAACAGCCCACGGGAGGAGTAGGATTTTTCGAGTCCATAAATAATAAGGAAGTCGCTTTTAAACTCTTAGATGCGGCCAAAGAATGGCTCGCATCTCATGGAGTAGAGGCTATGGATGGAATAGTGAACTTCGGTGAGAAAAATATGTTCTGGGGGACTTTGATAGAAAATTTCACTGACCAGAATACGTATGGAATGAATCACCATCCAGAATATTACAAAACATTTCTCGAGGAGTACGGCTTCCGAATATATTATAAGCAGCTCGTATACTATAGAGACATGCATATTCCTATGCAAGAAATATTTCACAAAAAACGAAACTCTATAGACCCCGAAAAAAACTACTTAGTGAGTAATTGCAGAGGAAAGTCACTAGAAAAAATTGGCGATGATTTTCTGACCGTTTACAATAACGCATGGGGCGGCCATCATGGGTTCTCTCCTATGAAAAGAGCACAAGCTCAGAGAACAATGAAGGCCCTAAAACCAATTATGGACAGAGATATCCTGATTTTCGCTTATGACGGTGAAAAACCAATAGGATTCCACATTAACATTCCTGAGCTAAATGATATTTTTAAATACATCAACGGAAACTTAAACCTTATAGGAAAGCTTAAATTCTTATATCATAAGTGGAAAAAAACGCCTAGCACGATGGTAGGAATCGTTTTCGGTGTAGATAGAGATTATCATGGAAAAGGAATAGAGTCTGCACTAATTATGTTTGCTGTAGAAAACATAGTACCACAAGGGAGATACAACCAAACGGTTATGACTTGGATAGGGGACTTTAACCCGAAAATGATAAAAGTCTGCGAAAATACGGAGGCAACTGTTTATCGAACTCTAGCCACATACCGATATTTGTTTGATAGAGAAAAAGAATTTAAAAGAGCTCCAAACGCCAAAAGACTTGTTTAAAAAATTAAATAAATAGTTGGACTTTTCCTTTTTTTATTCAAGGTTACCCTATTATATTTGCACTCTCAAAAAAAGAGACTGATCTCTTAGCTCAGCTGGTAGAGCATATCCCTTTTAAGGAGAGGGTCCTGGGTTCGAACCCCAGACGAATCACTAAAGCCTTCAACATTAGTTGGAGCTTTTTTTATACTTTGCATTACTGTAAAACTCTGGTTAGGGTATTATTGCATAACACTTTGCCCAGGTGCTGAAATTGGTAGACAGGCATGGTTGAGGGCCATGTGTTCTTATGGACGTGCGGGTTCGAGTCCCGCTCTGGGCACAAAGCCGTTCTTTAGGAACGGCTTTTTTATTCTCTTCAATCCTTCCCTATTACAACTAAGTAACTTTGCGTTGTCTTGCGTTTTATAGGCTCGAACATGATCATTTTTTTAAATTAATTTGTCAGAAAAGACCCAAGCAACTATTACACTTCTCACGTAGTCTTATCATTTAGGAGTAGTTCTCTTAAATAGACACACCTGTAATAATGAACCGAATCGAGATAGTTTTGGCAGCCGTATTGGCCGTTATCTTTACGCTTACGCAATGTAAGCGCGATGACGACATATCTCCTGAAGACTGCAGCACAACGGTTACAGGTAAATTCAATTTCAACCAATTCCCTCTACCAAACTTATCTGATTATGACTTTTTCATAGGAGATATGAAAGAGCAAAATGTAACAGATGACATTCTACCTTATGATGTAATCACTCCTCTTTTCTCAGATTACGCTCATAAAAAAAGATTTATTTGGATGCCTGAAGACGCTAAAGCTACTTACAATGTAAGAAAAATGAAAAGATTTCTAGAGTAGCAAACGGTATGATTGATTCGCAGCTTAAAGGATTAGGTATTGGCGGCGCGGCTGTTTTAGCACTTAAAAGTGCTTTAATGGAATTAGGTAAGCAATACGCTGAGAAAGGCCCTGAATATGAAGAAGCTGTGTTTGACTTAAACTTACAGAATAAAGATTTAGAGTTTATTAATGATGATGGTGAACTTATCTCACTCACTTACAGAATCCCTTCTGAAACAGAGTGCTTCACCTGTCATAAAGTAACCAATGACGCTCTCCCAATAGGACCCAAACCACAAAATTTGAATAAAACATACTCTTATTCTGACGGTGCTTTGAACCAACTTGAAAAATGGGTAGACTTCGGTCTCCTAGAAGATGATCTTCCTGCCAGCATAGAAACAGTAGCCGACTGGACTGATGAAAGTCTACCAAAATTAGATAGAGTAACTTCTTATTTAGATATGAACTGTGCACACTGCCATAGAGAAGATAGTCACTGCAGCTACAGACCTATGCGTTTTGCATGGAATGAAACTGTTTTAATGGAAAACTTAGGTCTGTGCATAGAACCTGCAGAGCCTATAGATCCATTTCAAACTTATGTAGTAGCACCAGGAAATGCGGCCAGATCTATGATGTATTTTAGAATGAACACTACAGAAGCATCACAGAGAATGCCTTTAATGGGAAGAACTATTATTCATCAAGAAAGTATAGACCTGCTTGGTGAGTGGATAGATGAATTAGAAATAAACTGCGAGTAATAATCACAAATCTTAAACCAAATGAAAACAATTTTGCTAATATTTACATTGGTCCTCTCACATGGACTTATGCTAGCTCAAAACTCTTGCGAAGAAGCCTTAGAGGTCTCTCAAGGCACACATGAATGTGCGACACTTATAGGTGAAGTATCTGATGATCTGGAATGTGCCGGTCTCCTCATTGGTGAATATGTTAACTGGTACTACTACACAGCAGAGGAAGATGAAACTTTATTAGTTACTTCCAGTCTTAGCCAAAACGGTAATTGGGATTCTAGATTAAACATCCTTACCGGGCCATGCGGTACTTTAACATGCCTAGCTAGTGATGATGACGGAGGATCAGGATATACCTCTGATCTTACTTTTGAGGCGGAAGCTGGAGTTACTTATTTCATCGTATTTGATGATCAGTGGACAACTAATCCCGGTGAGTTCTATATAGGAAGCGAAGATGACGTAGAGAATTATGTAGACCCAGGAAATACCGGTGGCGGTGGTGATGAAACTCCCGAAACGCTCATAATATTCGAAGCTACTACTCTACCTAACGTTATTGCAGGGGATTGTGTGGTAGATATGAATGGTGATTTCTTAGACGATATCGTAAGTGTGTCAGGATCTACTGCCACGGTATCATACCAGCAAGAAAATGGAACATACTTTTCAGGAATTATAACAGGACCAAGTCCTGAAAACAGTCCTTCATGGAGCATAGCTGCTGGAGATTTAGACAATAATGGAATGAACGACCTTATGTACGGAGGTGGTGGTGGAGTTTCGTTAATGCTCAGATCAGATGACGGAAGTACATTCACAGAATGGGCTACAGATGAATATGTTTTCTCTCAAAGAGGAAATATGGTAGATATTAATAATGATGGAATCCTAGATGATGACGGAGATTTAGATGAAATGTTTATATGCTTAGTGATGGAGCTGGCGGATTTGAATACATCCAAGGAGGATTAGGAGAAACTCCAAACGGTGGTAATTATGGATCTGTTTGGATAGATTATAATAATGATGGCCTTATTGACATGTTCATAGCTAAGTGTAGAGGAGGCGATGTTCCTGAAAACATTAACCAACTCCATAGAAATAACGGTGACGGAACGTTTACTGAAGTAGGTGAAGAAGTCGGTTTAGCTGATAATGTTCAGACTTGGTCTAGTGCATGGTCAGATTATGACAACGATGGTGACATGGACGTATTTATAGGGGCCAGTTCTACAAGTAACGGAAGCCATAAAATGATGAGAAATGATGATGGAATATTCGTAGACATAACTGCCCAAAGTGGAATTTTAGCTTCTATGCCTACTGGAATAGAACATGTCTGTCACGATTATAATAATGATGGTTTTGTAGATATAGATATCAGTGGAACAACAATGCTTCTTAATAATGGAGACATGACATTCACTCACTCTAACACAGCTGTAAGCAATGGTCCAGTAGGAGACCTTAACAATGATGGTTATTTAGATGTCGTTAGCCCTTTCGGAGGACAGGTTTATTTTAATCAAAGTGAAGGAAATAACTATCTAAAAATAAATCCAATCGGAGTAGAAAGTAATAAAAATGGAATTGGAGCTAGAGTTACTATAGAAAGTAGTATGGGTGCTCAGATTAGAGACATTAAGAGTGGAGACGGATTCGGAAATATGAGCATGCTTACAGCTCATTTCGGAATAGGACAAGATGAAATCGTGGAGTCGATTACTATTAACTGGCCATCAGGAATCGTTACTACTCTATATGATGTGTATGCTAATAACACCCTAAACATAGTAGAAATAGAAGGTGATGTCGTTAGTGTTCAAGAAATGTTAGAAGAAAAGTTTAATGTATACCCTAACCCTACATCAGACTTCCTAAACATATCATCAGACATGAACTTTAATAGTTTCCCTATTGAAATTCTGGACTTAAGCGGTAAAATCGTTTTAAGTACTCTGATTAAGGATAATAGAGTAAAACTCGAAGACATTTCTACTGGAACTTATTTAGCCAGAATAAATGCAAATGGCACTTATCACCAAGTTCAGTTCGTGAAGGAGTAAGCTTCGCCATAAGAGTATAAATGAAAAGCGACTTCAGCATGGAGTCGCTTTTTTTGTCTTCAGTTTCCGAGACGGATTGCGCATTACTTTATGTTCACCTTAAACATTTCTTTGTCAGCGATAAACCCTTTAAGAACATCTTCACGTTCCACGCGTCCAACACCCGCTGGCGTACCCGTAAAAATAAGATCTCCCATCTTTAGAGTCATGTACTGAGAAACATGGCTGATAATGGTATCTATATCGAACATCATATCCCTATTATTACCAGTTTGTACTGTTTCCCTGTTCTGGTTTAGAGAAAACTTAATGTTTTTTAAATCGTCAAAATGACTCTTCGGAAAAAAATGACGAGAAATCACAGCTGACCCATCAAAGGCCTTGGCCTTTTCCCATGGATGGCCTTTTGACTTTAGCTCAGACTGGACATCTCTAGCAGTAAAGTCAATTCCCAGACCAATCTCATCATAGTAACGTTCTGCGTGTTTTACTGATATATGCTTTCCAAGTTTGCAGATTTTATACACCAACTCCACCTCAGATTGCACATCATCAGAAAAATCGGGGATGTAAAAAGCTGTGCGACTAGGCAGAATAGAAGAATCTGGTTTTAAAAAAAAAATAGGCTCACTAGGAACTGGGTTATTCAATTCCTTAGCATGTTCTAAATAATTTCTTCCTATACAAATTATTTTCATCAGAGCTAATCTCGGGATGATATTAGCTCAAATTTCTAAATGAAAAATTTGATTTCCACGCGCCTATCTTCATTACTAAAACCTTCAGATTTTGAAGCTCCATAATAATTAATAATGAATCTATCTTTAGACATTCCGCTCTCTTTCATAAAGTATTTAACAGCCTGAGCACGCTTTTTAGATAATTTCAGATTCGTTTGCTCTGCTCCTGTCTTATCCGCATAACCTGTTATAACGACTTTTATAGAAGGTGCCTTGGCTAGAATTTCTACTATCTCATTTAACTGGAGTAAGGATCCTGAAGATAACCATGTACTACCCGAATTAAAGTAGAAATCCATAGACTCGGGAAGCTGACTTAACAGCTTCAAATCATTCTCATAATTGACAGCAGGACTTGCACTTACCCCACCCATCTGTATCTGAATTAATTCCGACTCTAACCGCTCTAACCGCTGTGCATTAGCTGCCAGCATATTTAATATTTTATCTGCCAGATCCTCTTTCCTTGGCGAGCCTATAAATATTCCAGATTCATCTTCAGCCTTCATTTCAGTATAAGAAAGCTCTATAGAACTTCAGTAACTCGCCATCCTTAAATTCTTCTATTTGCTTTATTAACTCTTCCTTTTCTAGGCTGGTTAGGTTTGGATAAATTTCTGTAGAATTTACCAGTACGTCTTTTTCTCCAAAAACATACAACTCTGTTTTTATAATAGAAATCAACTCATTTAACTGATGATTTAATTCATTCTGCGTGAATTGTTTTTGACCAAGAGAGCCTCTCAGGTTAGCGTTAAATTCTGCGGCAGTAATGTTCTCTATTTTCTTTTTCACGCCTTTTGCTTTTACGTTGAATTATATTTCGCTTCATAGTCATAAAACTGAATGTCATTTTTCACCAACTCATTCAATTTACTTACCATCTTTCTCGAGCTAAGCGGAAATGTTATTTTCCCATCTTGCCATGAAGTGTTTTCTATAATATAATACTCGATTTGAGATAATAATATTTCTTCTAAAAGTTGACTTTCTGAGGAGGAAACGGGCTGGTATAGATTAACCACTAAAGTGTATCTTTCTTCCTCTTGCCCTAAACTAGAGAAAGCACAATGCATAAAAATGCATAGAAAAATATAGACGGTAAGCCTGAACAATTTATAATTTACTTATGTAAATCAAATGTAGTTAATATAACCACACACTCCCTTCGTCTGAGTTTTAATTTAATTAATCGATGATTATGACAGCAGCACACCTAAGTAAAATAGTACGGCATTAGTTTAATACATTTGTCGTCAAAATAAATTTCATCCTTATGGCATTAATAGAAGAATTTGATAAGTCTGGTAACTGGCTTTTTAGATGGCGAAGTTTTCTTCCATTGGCTCTTTACGCCATGGCTGTAGCTGTGATTTTACTGACAGAGACTACAGATGTGCCCCATGATAGCTTTAACTGGAGTATGATATGTCTAGGAATTAGTTTATTTGGTCAGTTAATTAGAGCTATCACTGTAGGCTTCACTCCTAAGTCTACCTCGGGCAGGAATACTAAAGCCGGACAAGTGGCCGAGGTATTAAATACCAAAGGAATATACAGCACAGTAAGACACCCTTTATATGTAGGAAACTTTTTTATGTGGATAGGAATAGTTATTTACGTAGGAAGCTGGTGGTTTAGCGCATTTACTGTGTTATTATTCTGGTTGTATTATGAGAGAATCATGTTTGCTGAAGAGTTTTTCTTAAGAAAGAAATTTGGACATACCTATCTTAATTGGGCTGAGAAAACTCCAGCATTCATCCCTAAACTAAGTAAATGGTCGAACGCTAGCATGTCTTTTTCAATAAAGAATGTTCTAAAGAGAGAATACAACGGCTTCTTTGCTGTGTTTATCTCGTTTCTTTTACTGAACGTATTAAAGAACTATTTGCTTTACAAAACTCTTAGCCTCGAATTTCTAGTAAATCCATGGTGGATATGGCTAACCTTAGGTTCATTTGTTATTTTCATTACACTTAGAACGCTTAAGAAAAAAACGAGTCTACTGAAAGTGGAGGGAAGGTGGTAAGAAGATCTCGGCTATCACCTATTCTAATAAGCTAGAAAATACTGAAGCGTCTTTTTCATGAGATTTCTTATAGACTCTTGCCGATTAAAATCTTAAGCAAAATATTTATAGGTCTCTGAATTAACAGAGCTCTTGACTACTTTAGCTGCACTAATTAGCCAGAATATAGGGAATGAATATCCAACTCTTTTTATCTGTTTAATTAACTGGGCACCAAAGCTGACTGGAGAAACTCCACAAAATACGACTAGAACACTTCTGGCCTGGTGCAGATTAAAATAGCTCAGCTAAGGCATTACTGATTCCATTTCAACATCATGCCCATGCCCAACACCAGCAAAATAGTCGCGCAAAAGAACTGCTGTTAAAAAAAGGACCCAATCCTAACCGTAGAACAGAAAAAAAATCTTAAAAGAAGGTCTGAGTTTTGGTCATTTATTGTCTTATTGCAACGCTGAAAACACACTTTAAAACAAAAAAGCCAGCTCTAAAAGAACTGGCTCCAACTATTTTATGTGCTCGCTAATTATATATCTATGTTAGCGTATTTAGCGTTCTTTTCTATGAACTCTCTTCTAGGCGGAACCTCATCTCCCATGAGCATAGAGAACACTCTATCAGCTTCAGAGGCATTGGCTATGTTCACTTGACGTAATGTCCTAAACTCAGGATTCATGGTAGTATCCCACAACTGCTCTGCGTTCATCTCTCCCAGTCCTTTGTAACGCTGAATCCCTACACTTCTTTCTTCTCCTGAGCCTTTGAACTCTTGTACTAACCTGTCTCTTTGATCATCATCCCAAGCGTATGATTTCTTTTGTCCTTTCTTCACTAAATAAAGCGGTGGAGTAGCTATGTATACATAACCATTCTCTATAAGCTCTCTCATGTGACGGAAGAAGAATGTTAAGATTAACGTTTCTATGTGGCTGCCATCTACATCGGCATCACACATTATAATCACCTTATGGTATCTTAATTTTTCTAAGTTGAGTGCCTTGGCATCTTCTACAGTTCCTAATCTCACGCCTAACGCTGTGTAGATGTTTTTAATCTCTTCATTCTCGAAGATCTTATGCGGCATCGCTTTTTCTACATTAAGAATCTTTCCTCTCAATGGCATAATAGCTTGGAACATCCTATCTCTTCCCTGCTTAGCAGTTCCACCTGCCGAATCTCCCTCGACTAGGTAAACTTCGCATAACGATGGATCTTTTTCAGAACAATCTGACAGTTTCCCTGGAAGCCCACTTCCACTCATCACATTCTTACGCTGCACCATCTCTCTGGCTTTCTTAGCAGCGTGCCTCGCTTGAGCAGCTATAATCACTTTAGTAACAATCTGCTTAGCATCTAGAGGGTTTTCCTCCAGATAATCTGATAACATTTCACTTACCGCTTGTGAAACTGGAGCTGTTACTTCTCTGTTACCAAGCTTGGTTTTAGTCTGACCCTCAAACTGAGGCTCTGCTACTTTTACAGAAACTACAGCTGTAAGCCCTTCTCTGAAATCATCACCTGCTATTTCAAACTTCAATTTATCCAACATACCTGAAGCTTCTGCATACTTCTTAAGTGTGTTAGTTAAACCTCTTCTGAATCCTGAAAGGTGAGTTCCACCTTCATGTGTGTTAATATTGTTTACATAAGAATGTATCATTCTCATTAAATGATGTATTGTAAGTCATAGCCACCTCCACTGGCACACCATTTTTCTCTCCTGTAATATGAATTACCTGAGACATCAGCTGCTCTCTAGTAGAATCTATATATTCTACGAACTCTTGCAGACCTCTTTCTGAAAGGAATTCCTCGGTATGAGTGCTCTCCGTTTTCATCTGGCAGATCTTTCGTCAGTAAGCGTTAGTCGAAGTCCTTTATTTAAGAAAGAAAGCTCTCTTAACCTAGTAGCGAGAGTGTCATAATTGAATTCTACCGTTTCGAAAATCGAATCGTCTGGCTGAAAGATAACTTGGGTTCCTCTGTAATCAGAATCTCCTATTTCCTTCACCGGATAAGACGCTTTTCCCTTTTGGTACTCCTGCATATAATGCTTTCCATCTCTAAAAACTTCTGCTTTTAGGTCTTTAGAAAGTGCATTTACACAAGACACACCTACTCCGTGTAATCCACCAGAAACTTTGTAGGAGTCTTTATCGAATTTACCTCCTGCACCTATTTTAGTCATGACTACCTCCAGAGCAGAAACTCCTTCCTTCTCATGCATACCGATTGGTATACCCCTCCCGTTATCGATTACTTTCACTGCGTTTCCTTCTTCAATAGTCACATGAATAGTGTCGCAGTAACCTGCCATAGCTTCATCTATTGAGTTATCTACTACCTCATAGACTAAATGGTGTAAACCTCTCACACCTACGTCACCTATATACATGGAAGGCCTTAACCTCACATGCTCCATTCCCTCGAGGGATTGGATGCTACTAGCGTCATATCCTTTTTTTGGTTCTTCGCTCATTATATATGTCTTAAAATCTTAATCGAATTAACGTGAAAAACCGCAGCGCTCACAGCGGTATGTTCTATAGGGTAAAGATACGGAATTCAGGGGGTAAAGCAGCGTTGCAATGCCAGTAAATAAATCACCTTTTCCACATAATTTCGCAGTTATTCACAATGAAAATTTCTACCGAATAATGGCGCGCCAAAAGGGCTAGAACTCAAGACCTAGAAAGCTACGTTAAAAGCTATACGTGGCTCCTCCCATTAGATTAAACCGCTGAACAGGATAAGCATTAAATCGCTGATACTTTCCCGCTATCATGTTATTAATCTGAACAAAAACAGATAGCCTTTTAGTATATCTATATTCCCCTTTTAGAGTAACATCTACAAATGGGTCTAAAGTATACGCGAAGTAGCTATTACTGCCGTCCGTAACGAGCTCTCCACCCGACTCCTCGGAAGTAAGCTCTACAATCTCCACTAAAGACTTGGCTCTTCTTTTTCCTAGCGCGGCTATTTCTAGCTCAGCTATCAACTTCTTCTCTATGTTATAACTAGCGCTTACGGCTATCTTATTATTAGGCTGGTTCCAAGCCTCTTCTGGCTCTCGATTGTCTCGACTGCCTTTCTTTCATCATAGATGAAAAAGTCGCCTCTTCCGAAAAACTTAATCTTGTCACCTGCGTTGTAAGTCAACTCTCCCGTAATGGTCGTTCGCGTTAAATCCCCATACTCAGTTCTAAATCTATTCCCGTAAGTGACTAGTGAATCATTGGCATAATAAATAAAATTATCGAACGATGCTCTAGAAATTTTAGCATTGAAACTCATGTCAGACGATATGTTCCCTCTGATTCCTCCGTAAATATTAATCTTCTCATTGGTATTTCTGAGCACATCACTATTTACCAAATCATCCACTAAAAAACTCTGAACAAAAGGATTTTCTCTAGAAATGGTTCTATATCTGTTTTTATGAAGCTCTCCGCCTAAACCAGCGTAAGGAATAAATATACCGTCGAAGAGGCTGTATCTAGCTTCTAAATCTGGGTATACTTTTAGCTGAGTTCCATCAGCACCATTGGCGGTTAATTTAGCCCCTACTTTTACTATTAACCCGTTTCTGTGCGTAGTAACTGTAGGGTTTAATGTGAAGACCGTATTCGTATGCTTTAACTCTAGTTCAGAGCGAAAAACGCCATGCTTGAACTGATTATAATCTAAATCTACACCTAATGCGTAATTCTCCGATTCTACAAATTTATTTAGATTTACTTCCTACGATGAAGTTATTCTCTACTCCTTGCACATTATCTGAAAACTGCTTAAAGTCAAACGTTCCTCGGTAGTTCATTTTAGTAGTGTCTCGCTGATAGCTTCTCATATTTGCTCCAACACTAAAAGTGTTATAGATTCTTTTATTTCCATCATCTGCGTCGAAGTTTTCCGGGAATATATCTGGATCATATCCGTAATAGTGAATTTTTTCACGGTCATAATCCACCGCTATTCCCATGGAGTGTTTTTTAAGAAACCTCTTCCCTGTTAAACCAATAGATAGGTCTGAGAATGAATCGGCTATAGAGTCAGCCTGACTCACGAAACCATCACTCGTAAAGTACTTTATGTGTGAATCAAACGTTCCGTTTCTATTATACCCATCCATAAACCTAAGCTCTCCCAGCCCGGTAAACTTAGTCCCTACAGCTCCTTTAGCGTAAGCCCTAAACAGCTTAGGCAATGGCTTATCTATGGTTACTTTAGCTGCGGGCACAGGCTTTAAATCTATTTTCTGGGTTGGCTTTCTTGGAATCAAACTGTATACCATAGGAGTCAACTCTACTGAAGACTCTATTACTTTAGGAACTTTAGACACTTTATTGGCATCATTTAGGAATAGCTCTGCGTTTCCTTGAATTACCACGTTAAGATCTATATCCTGTTCTGTATCCTGCTGGGCTAACAGCATAGAACTGAAGAAGAAAAAACAAGCTCCTAAAACCACCAGGAACTTCGTATGTATATTGTTTACTATCATAGTTCTGTTATTTTTATTCCTCATCAAATAATTCTATTTCCACTTCATTATCCTCTCCCTGTTCTAATGCCGCTTTTTCTATGGCTTCAAGCTCATCTAACCTCGCTCTTGAGCGTTCTTTTACCCAGTCTTCATTGGCGTTTTCGATAAGTGCATTGAGGGTAGCTTTAGCCTGGAATATGTCCTCTAGCGCTACATAAGCTTCTACTAAAAGAAGAAACCCTTCAAACTTATATTTACTATAAGCGCTAAAGTTTTCTATTAGCTCAAACACTTCTTTCTCACAATTCTTATAAGCTCCCTTATCAAAGGCTATTTGAGCCATATAATACTTAGCCTCTGCTCCTAAAAGTGACACGGCCTTTTGAACTTCTTTAAAATCGTAGTAAGCCTCATCATAGTTCCCCTTGTCATACCTTATTTTTCCTCTGATCATATAAGCTTGATTCTTTATCTCCACAGGAGTGTCCCCATTATCCAAAACTCGCTGGGCATAGTCTAGCGCGTAATCAAACCTCATCAACTCATAGTAGCATCTCATTTGACCAATTTCTGCTTCTAGCAGATTCATCTTTTGCACCGCTACTCCCTCTAATTCTATATAATTATTTAATGCCGCATCATAGTATTTATTATTAAAGTTAATGGTAGCTGCAGTTTTTAGTGAACCTTCTGAATACTCGGAAACAGGCTGTGTTATCACAAAATTATAGTTGGCTAGAGCTTTGCTCTTCGCTCCTTCTTCGAAATAAATTTCAGCTAAATAATAATGTGCTTCTACTGAGAATAAACCTGGGGCGAACTGGCCAATGTATTCTTCAAATGAATCTTTAGCCTTAGAATAGCTCATATCGAAATAGCTATCTAGCGCTACCTGATAAGCCGTACTATCTATACTAGCGGTAGTGATATCTAATATTGGGTTTCCTGTCACCAATAAATTATATGCTGAAAGGCCTCTTTCCTGGATATAGATGTCTTTTACCAGCTGGAGCGCCTCATTCATCACTTTGTCTGAAGAATACTTCTCTACTATCTGGTCAAACGCAGCTAAAGCCTCTGTGTTATTTCCCTGTCTGCGGTGCAAAAACACAATGTTTTTCAATGATCTTTTAGCGTACTGACTGCTTGGATTAGTTTCAATTATACCCAAGTAAGTTTCCTAAAGCCTTAGAGTCATTATCAATGATTCTATAAGTTTCAGCTATTTCGAATTTCGAATCTAGCACATACCTGCCTTTACTATCACTATTGATAATTCGATTTAGCGTACTGATTTTAGAATCTCGTATCACCAGACAGACCTTGACAAATCGCTTTTTGGTACATCGCATAATCGCTACCTAGTTCATTTAAGCTGATAGCTCTATTATAAAAATCTATGGCTTGTGTGTATTTCTTATCTACGTAAAAACAATCTCCAATTCTTAGGTAAGCGTCATTTAATTTTCTAGAATCATCTCCGCTATAGTTATCCGAGAATTTCCTGAACATGCTTAATGCTTGTCCATAATTCTTCTGTTTGAAATAAGAATAACCCGCATTGTAATAAGCATCATCATACCAGTCTGAATTAAAGCCACCAGGCTCAAGCAAGAAGTCAGTGAACATGTTGGCTGCTCTCTGATAATCCCCTTGCTTATAAGCTAACTCAGCTTTCCAGTAAATAGCCTCTGCTATTAAATCTTGATTTACAGAATAGGTGTTTACTTTGTTAAAATAAGTGGCACTCTCATCATACTTTTTCTGATTAAAAAGCTCTACAGCACGATTAAAAGTAACTACCTGGTAAGCTTCTTTAGTTCGCTGATCTTTATTGGAAATCTTATCTAAACTTTTTAACGCTGCTTCATAGTTTTTGGACTTCATATACACATTCAACAGAAATTCATACGCCTCTTCACTTCTCTCTGACTCTGGATAATCTTCAATGTACCCCTCGAAAGCGACTATGGCTTCATGGAATGGATTATAGCTTAATTCAAAAGCAAGCTTGGCATAATTAAATAACGCATCTTCTTTTATTTCTGCATCAAAGTCCATCTCAAAAGCCTGCTTGAAAGCAGATCTAGCATAAGGTTTTTTCTATCTTAAGATAACAATCAGCCATGTGATAATTGGCTAACTGACTCATTTCATCTTCTTCATCTGTAACTTCCGAAAATAACTCAAGGGCTTTTTCATAGGATTTATTTCTATAGTAAACATATCCCAACTGATAATAATCAGCGCGCACCTTATGCTTTTCAGGAGTTTCTTTGTGGTATAACTCGAGATAAGGCAACGCTTCATCAAACTGGTCTTTAACAAAGTAAGACTCTCCCACGATTCTAGCTATTTCAGGCACACGCTCTCACACTCACTTGCATCTCCATCTATAAGTGGCGGAGCGAACTCTAAAACCAAATCATGTTTTTCTTGAAGGAAATATATTTGAGCTATGTAATATGGCGTAATAGGTTCAAAGGATGGGTTGTTCGTTAATATAGAAAATCCATCAAGAGCGGTTTGGTAATTAGCCTCTTCATAAGCTATATGAGAATAATAATAGGTTGCCGCATCTTTGTATTCAGAATCTAAATCCTTTATTTCGAAGAACCCTGGTTTAGCCTTGGTGTAGTTATTTACGTAGAAATATGAATATGCTCTCTTGTACTTGTATGCTATTTCTCCTGTCCTTTTAGCTTGTGTTCTTTTACTTTCTTATACCAGTAAGTCGCCTTTTTATATTTCCTCTTCTTAAAATTATAATCTCCTATTTGAATGTAAATCTTCTGAACCCACGGACTATCTGGATGCTCTATAGTGAAACGCTCTAGAAGGAATTCAGCATCTTTATGCTGAAGGTATAATGCGCAGACCCCTCTGTAATACTCCGCATTTACTCGTACCTCTTGATGCGGATCTGAGATGGATAAGATAGTCGCTTCAAAATTTTGCAACGCTGAAGCAAATTTTTCTTTTTCAAAAAAGTTAAGCGCTTCATTGTAATCGTAATATTCCGAATAGTCTATGGCTGTCTTCTGAGCTAACATTGAATTTGCCCAAGCAGATAACACTAATAAAATTACTCCTATTCTAATCCCCATTTAATTATAGATTTTAAGCGGTTTTAATCTTTTAAATTTAGTTCGGGCTGGCTGTGGTAATACCTTTTTACAGTAAAATTCTTAACGCGGTTCTGTTCAAGTTATTTCACCCACCTTTTAACCAGCACAATCATGCTACTTCCATAAAAGGTGCCAATAGTAAAAAGCCGGTTAATCGAGACTCTCCTTGAGTTAAGCAATTAAGCATACAGACGAATAATCTAACCACCCACTGGTATCAGCTTCCCTCTATGATTAGAAGCACGAACAATAACTTCAAATAAGAAATAAATCTCTATCTGCACCTGACACTAGAAAACGCTTGTCTTACATGAATAACAAAAAGCTTCGAAAGTATTTTAATTCTTCTCACCTTAGCACCAAACTTTCGAACTTTATATGAAGCTAGAGGAAATCTATACTCTCCATAAACATGCCGTTTTTAACTTGGCGCTTTCCTATGTTCAAAACACACAGGATGCTGAAGAAATAACACAAGATGTTTTCATCTCCGTTCATAAAAACATAACTAAATTTAAGTATCAATCTTCTTTAAAAACCTGGGTTTATAGAATCACCATTAACACCTCACTAGATTTTCTAAAGGCTCAAAAGAGAAATAAAAGGAAAGTACTTTTTCAAGCGAGAAGCATAGACTCAACAACTATTCAAGTCGCTAATTTCGATCACCCTGGAGTTCAACTAGAGGACAAAGAAGATCTAGAAAGACTATTCCAACAAATAAATCGCCTGCCTGAAAATCAAAAAACAGCGTTAATACTACTAAAAATAGAACAGGAGAAAACAGCTGAAGTAGCGAAGATTATGAAGCTAACTCCTAAAGCAGTGGAGTCACTTTTTTCTAGGGCTAAGACAAACTTGAAGAAATTCATAGAGCAGACCGAAGGACTTTAAGGCTGAAAATCGTCAAACAAATAACTATGCAAGAATTAGATTTATTTACTAGAATTAAAAAATTAGCAAGTACGAGACTCTCTTTTTAATGAAATCACCGCTAAATTAGAGCAGGGAACTATTATTCCTGCGCACTACATAAGAGCTGCTGGAGCGGTATTTTTATGTTTGGTTTCTTTAGAAGTATTTATTACGTCTCAGGTAAATTCTACAACTCAGAATCAAATTTCAGCGAGCCTAATAACCGAGGGAAATACTTACTTAGATTATGAATAAATCCAAATTTTTAACTATCTCTGTTATCGCGCTTCTCGTATGCAATCTTTTTCTAATCGGTTTTATTCTTTGGCACAAACCAGGAAAGCACGAAAGGAATAACCCCCGAAATTTCATTATTGAAAAATTAGATTTAACGGAAAATCAGATAGAAGAATATGAGATTCTTATAGCGTCTCACAAGCCTTTATTTAAGGAGAAAAAGATGCTTCTTCACGAGAAAGAAAATCAACTTTACATGCTTCTTCAAGGCACAGCAGAAGAATCTGCACCAGAGGTTTTAAGTAATGAAATAGGAACATTACAACGCCAGATAGAGATATTACAATACAATCATTTTAAAGACATAAAAGCCCTGTGCAAACCTAATCAAATCGGCCGTTACGATGAGTTAATGACAGAAATTAGTCGCGTATTCTCTACTCCTCGACATAAAGAACGTAAATGATAAAAGCGGCTTTTTTTATACTAAACTGATACCCTCTTACTCAATAATCAGCTTTCCTAGTTCAAAAACTCCTAGCTCATATTCACCGAGTAAATAGTACATGCCGGAGGAATATCCTTCTAAGCTTAGTAGCTGTTTTAATCCACTGACTCCCGCTCTGTAAACTTCTACTCCCAGCACATTGAGCACTTTCACTTCCCTTGGCAGTTTTTCATTCTGACTGAATTCAACAGAAAACAAGCCATTAGATGGGTTTGGGTAAATATTAACTGCTGGAGAAAAATTTTGTGCTTCTTCTATCCCATCAAAGAACTGTCCTTTATAAAATGTAACTCCTCCTCTAAGATTTCCTAAGAATAAGTCTGGAAAAGCATCACCATTAATATCATATATAAATGGAGCAGAAAACTGGCCATCATTAATATCTACAAATGCCGAATCTTGTTTATTCCACACTCCATCTAAATTTCCTGATATTTCATTCCACCTATGAATGGTTCCTATTTCATTTCCGGTAAGCAGAACCCACTCATCCGAATTATTCTTATAAAAGTGAGGCACATTATTTCCTTGAATTCCTAAAATATTATCTACCCAGACACCCCCTAACTCCTCATTGACAAGTTCAAATGAAAATTCTTCAGCAGTCCCTACATTCTTATAGAAATTTAGATTTCCCCATTGTTCTCCAAGTACTAAATCTAATAGCCCATCTTCGTCTAAATCTAATAATTGAGGAATAACATCTTGACCAGGGTCTATATCTTCTCCGAAGGCATCCACAACTGAAAGCTCAGCTATAGAAAGATCTACTGGATTTCCTGCACCTGCAGAATTCTCAAAGTAATGCACTGTCCCTCAGACTTTCACCTAAGATCATATCCATATCTCCATCTCCATCTAAATCTCCAAATGTAGGAGTGAGGTTTAAAGCAGCGATATAAAGGTAATTTTATAAGTTCTAAATTAGACATCGGCGGTCCCTATGTTTTCATATAACCTAAGAGAGGCCTCAGATTCAGTAGCCGTATAGATGGTCTCCTTATTTCCTATCACCAAATCTCCTAATCCATCAGAATTGTAATCAAAAATTACAGGCATTGCATTTGTCCCATGCTCTAGCATTTCATCCTGAAGCCAATCTTTTTTTTCCAAAATAAAATTCGGATTTTCATCTGTGCCCTCATTCAAATAAAGCCATGAACTAAAATCATCTATTGAGCTAAATCTGCTGAAAGGACTGGATATTAAATCTCTCACTCCATCATTATTTACATCTTCATGATAAGCGTCCTGGAAATTCATAAAAATTAATCTTCTCACTCACCAGAGAAACTAGCAGGGAAATTACTGTTCTGCATAATCATACTATCCGGCCCTAAAACGCTCGGACTATTGGTAAGTAATATTAAGCTGTCATTGGTAATATCTCCTATCACCAACTCTGGGTAGCCATCACCGTTTGTCTCTAAACTTAGAAGTGTTCCTCCAGTATGCAGACCGTCTTTCTCGAATGCTGCAGCATCAAATTTCTCCGCCTTGTCTAACAGATTTTTTACATTGACAACATTAAAGTCGCACTCGTGCTCTAAAAAAACGGTGTTATTCTCGGCACTTTCAGCTACAGAACCATAGCATCTATTTACGAGTTCCATGGCCATGGTATCACACCTACCTAAATCAGAGGCATGTTTTTGTAGTAAAAAACATTTAAGCTACCGTCAGAAAAATTCAGAATGTCCAAATCTCCATCATTATCGATATCACCTATATGCGGTAAGTCCACGCTAATGTTATACACTGGTGCTTGGAACGGAGCTCCAAAATCATAAATAGCCGGAATTAATGAACTGTAAACAGCATTAAAGGAAATTTCGCCTCCTACATTTTCTTGTTCGTACAATTTTATGCCTCCCTGACCTCCGCTAAAAATATCTTTCAGTCCGTCACAATTATAATCTCTCAATAGAATCCAATTCTTTAACCCTTCAGGAAAAATACCCTCATATTCTGGAGCATAATCGTATGCTATTTCTCCCTCATCAGAGATGTTTAAAAACGTAAGAATCTTATAAGTACTCCTATCGAAAATGAATAAATCTTCTTTACCATCCGCATTTAAATCTATCTTACTGTACTGAGCATAATTTAACCCACCGGCCCAAGCATTAGATAGTTCCTCCCCTAATTCGCTTACAGAAATACTAAGATCTCTCATAAGCTCTTGAGATTGGAGATTAAGCGTTGCAACGCAGAAAACAAAAGCTAAAGAAGAAATCTAAATCTCATCTAGAAAATTAATTTGAACAAAAATAAATAAAACTATCAAAGGTATCTGTTATAAATACGAAATCAACCACAAAAGCTTGGCAAGAAATGGAAAGAATGACTAATAAATTCAAACTTTAGTTCCTTCAGAACAATACTTAAGTAATTACATAATACATTTGAAATCACAAAGACCCCCTGCATGGAATCATTTATAGAGTTAATGAAGATTTTTCTTCCAGCTATTTTAGTGTTTTTTACCGCCTTTATTTTCTTTGAAAAAGCGCAAAAAAAACAAACTACCCCTGCTACTGCTCCTGCCCCAAACAAGGATGAAATTACCAAGATAGTTCTCCCCCTTAAATTAAAAGCTTACGAAAGACTGATTATCTTTATGGAAAGAATGAAGCCTAATAGCATGATCATGAGGCTAAACGCGACTAGCTTAAACTCTGGTCAACTTCAGTTAGAGTGCTTAAAAGCCATTAGAGACGAGTTCGAGCACAACTTAAGCATGCAGATGTATATAAGTGAAAGTACTTGGCGTCACGTAAAAGCTGCTAAGGAAGAAACGTTAGAATTAGTGAAAATAGCCGGTTCTAAAGTAACTCCTGGAGCCAGCGGCATCGATTTAGCCAAGGCTATTTTAGCCCTAGAAGCTGAAACTAAAAACATTCACTTAGAGTTAGCTGTTGACTTGCTAAAAGCAGAAGTTAAAACGATGATTTAACCATTCTACATGAACCTTTCCGATTGAATTTAATAGACCGCTTAGACAACTTAGACCGCACACTGTTTTTGCAAATGAACAGCTGGAATACACCTGCATTGGATTCTGTGATGTGGTATATCAGCCACCCCGTTTATTGGCTTCCGGTATATATCATATTCATTCTAGCCGCCCGAAAAAAATATGGTGTCATGGGCATTCTATGGCTGCTGATAGGAATAGGAGTCGTAGTTCTACTAGCCGACAATATTCATAGAGAATGTTTCAAAGAGGTCTTTCAACGTTTAAGACCCAGCAGAAATTCAGAACTCGATGAACTAGTCCATTTAGTTACACCGCCTGGTAAAGAAGACTTTTATAAAGGCGGGAAATACGGATTCATCAGTGGGCATGCTGCTAATTTCACTGGAATAGCCATCTTTGTTCTTTCCTTTTTAAAATTAAATAGAACCTGGACTATATTGATTCTATGCTGGGCAGCACTTATTTCATTCAGCAGAATATATCTAGGAGTGCACTATCCTGGAGATATCTTAGGAGGAACACTTTTAGGAATAGCGGTGGGTTTCCTAGCAAACTATTTAGTGAAGAGGTTCTTAATCAAAGACAAAGTCAGATGAATTTTCTAGCAGTATTTATAGGTGGAGGATTAGGGAGCGTACTGAGATATGCCATAAGCAGTTTATTTCCTCATCAAATCTCCAATTTTCCACTGGCCACTTTTATTACTAATCTAGCCGCAAGCATACTACTAGGGCTATTAATAAAGTATGGGATTAACACTAAAACAGAAGGGCCCCTTTTCCTTTTAGCTGCTACAGGATTTTGTGGCGGGTTTAGTACGTTTTCTACTTTCAGCTTAGAAAACATAAAACTCATTCAAGATGGATTCATAGGAATAGCCATCTTAAACGCAGTTCTTTCCATTGTTGTCTGTGGCGCTGCCATCTATTTCATACTCGGAAAGTCTTAACCGAAGAGCAAAATAACTTCTTCATTTCATGGCACAAAACAGAGTAAATTTGTGAGCTAAAATCAGCTCGTTAATGAAGAACATTTTTTTCGTTTCAATCCTACTCTGCGTATTATTAAGTAGATGTAGTGTTCAAGAAACCATTGAGGATATAGGATACAGCGACCCCACTTTCGATTTAAATCCTCCCAAGCTAATGGTAGGGATTACCGTAGACCAAATGCGCTATGATTACCTTACTAAGTATTGGAAGGACTACTCTGATGAAGGATTTAAAAAACTAATGCGAGAGGGCTACTCGTGTAAAAATCATCATTTTTCTTATGCCCCTACATACACCGGCCCAGGACATGCCTCTATATATACAGGAACTACACCTGCATATCATGGAATAATTGGAAACAGCTGGTACGACAGGTATGAAAAAAGCGGTAAATATTGTACTGGAGATTCTACCGTGCTTGGTGTCGGAAACACCACCCTGGCCGGCCAGATGTCGCCAAGAAATATGCTTTCTAGTACGATAACCGATGAACTTAAATTACACTTTAACGGCAGATCTAAGACCATAGGCGTAAGCATAAAAGACCGAGGAGCTATACTTCCTGCAGGACATTTAGCAGATGCGGCTTACTGGTTCGTGGGAGGAGATGAAGGAGATTTTATTTCTTCTACCTATTACATGAATGAATTACCAGATTGGGTAAATTCATTTAATGCTTCTGGGTACAAGGACTCTCTTATGGCTTCTGGCTGGAACATGTTAAAGCCTGAAAAAGATTATAATGAAAGTATTATAGACAACAATCAATATGAAGCGCCATTCACAGGGAAACTACAACCTGCTTTTCCTTATAACTTCACTCAATTAGCAGATAGCAATGGTGGATATGATTTAATAAAAGGCTCCCCACTCGGAAACTCTATAGTTACAGAAATGGCTATAAACTGCATTAAAAATGAAGCCTTAGGGCAAGATGAATTCACTGATTTTCTAGCGGTATCTTTCTCCTCGACTGATTATGTAGGTCACAGATTTGCTCCAGCTGCTAGAGAAACACAAGACTGCTACTTAAGATTAGATTTAGAAATAGCTAGGTTACTTAACGAGTTAAATGCTACGTTAGGAGAGGGCAACTACACTGTTTTTCTCACATCAGATCATGGTGCAGTTCACAATCCCAATTACCTCAAAAAACTAGGAATGCCTGCAGGATATTTTAAGCTGGATGAAGTTAACTCAAGGGTAGAGTCAGCACTAAAAAATGCTTTTAATCTTGAAGGATTAATAGAATCATATTCTAACGACCAGCTATTCTTTAATGATTCTCTAATAACTACCCATAAACTTAACAAAACAAGATTAGAAGAGGTAGCTAGCAATGCTGCATTGGGCTATGAAGGCGTATATACTGCGCTTACCCGAACTCAATTAGTAAATACTGAATTCAGTTCAGGGTTAAATTTGTTTTTCACAAAATGGTTTTAGCACTAATCGTGCTTGCTCTTTTAATTTGTCTTCCTCGACCAGGCTGGATGAGCTATCCCACTACAGGCACTAGTCATGGCTCTCCTTTTACTTATGACACACATGTACCACTACTTTTTTACGGAAGTGGTATAAACCCTGGTTTCACCGACAAACGTACACACATTAAAGACATCGCTTCTACGGTAGCTTCGCTTTTAGGGATACAAATGCCTAATGCCAATACAGGCGACCCAATTCTAGAAGTACTCGGTCAATAATCACTCACTCTTATGATAAAATATTCACTAAGCCAAGAAAATCCTCAGAGACAGTATATTCAGTTTCAGGCCGAATTCCCACATGATGGCACTGAACAGTTCGCTGTACAATTACCTTCCTGGAGGCCTGGGCGATATGAATTAGGAAATTTCGCTAAAAACATAAGAAACTTTAAGGTGACTGATGAAAAGGGGAAACCCATTCCATTTTCAAAAAACACTAAAGACAGCTGGAAAGTGGAGGCTACAGGGTATTCTGTAATTCATGTAAATTATAATTACTACAGCGCTGAATTAAACGGCGGAAGTACATTTTTAAATGAGGAAATGATGTACGTAAATCCCGTGAATTGTTTTCTGTACAGGCCAGGATTTGAAGAGGTCGATGGTTTTTCAGTAGAATTAAACCTTCCCAATCAATACATTTTGGCTTCACCTCTAGCCGAAAAAACAAAGAAGGCTTTTGTAGCTAGAAATGTTCATGAATTAATGGACTCTCCTTTCATGGCCTCTGCATCTCTAGACCATCATTCATTTAACGTAGAGAAAACCACCTTTCATATATGGGTAAATGGCAAGCACTCACTAGATTTAAATAAAATAGAAGCAGATTTCACCCCTTTTTGCAACGCGCAAATCAGAGATTTTAATGGATTTCCCCAAGATGATTATCTCTTTATGTTTCACTTTTTAGCTCAGCAATCTTACCATGGAGTAGAGCACGAAAAATGTACGGTGATTACCCTAGGGCCTGCAGAGAAACTTCTCACCAGCGCATTTTACGAAGAATTATTAGGAGTAAGTTCTCACGAGCTATACCATACATGGAATGTAAAAGCGCTTCGGCCCAAAGATATGCTCCCTTATGACTATAAAAGGGAAAATTATTCCGAACTGGGCTATGTTTATGAGGGAGTTACTACCTATATGGGAGACTGGTACTTATTAAACTCTGGTGTATTTAATTTTCAGACTTACGCTAAACATTTAGGCAGTTATTTAAACAGACATTTCCAAAACCAAGGGAGATTTAATTATAGTGTAGCAGAAAGCTCGTTCGACACCTGGCTAGATGGCTATTTAGCTGGGGCGCCAGGAAGAAAAACCAGTATTTACACTGAGGGATGTTTAATCGCCTTGATTTCTGATTTAATGATTCTGACAGCTACTAATGGGCAAGCGAACTTAGCATCAGCCATGCTCAAGCTTTGGAATGATTTCGGAGCTAAAGGAGGAGGCTACTCCTCTAATGATTATTTCAATTGTTTAGAATCTGTAAGTAACCTCTCTTTTTCTGAAATAAGAGCGCAACTCGTTTATGGAATTTCAGATTTCAGACCATTTCTAGACGATGCTTTAGAACCAGTAGGAATGAAATTAACCGAATCTCCAAACTCGAATAAATTCACTTCTAACGTGGGAATAAAATTAGGGGAAATGCCTTCTGGAGAGTTTAAAATTATTGATATAGCAGAAGGATCACCAGCCGACACTTCGGGTATTCACATAGGAGATACCATCACGGCTATTAATGAAACTACCGAATTAACCTCCGATTTTTTAACCGCTATTGATTATGAAGGCAAGGTGGAACTGAAGGTAAATCACTTGGGAAACATCACCTTATGTACCATCGTCTGTTCAGCTATTACATTCTTCGATAATGTGCAGCTAGAACAACTCGCCAACCGCTCTGAGAGCCAATTAAATTTATTTAATCAGTGGAGTGGTGATAAATAAGAAGATTCTTTATAAACTAGGGATATCATCGTGCTAATTTAGCACGTCTGATTTAGACAAAAGAAGATTATTGAAACGCTCCATAGTTCTTATTATATTATTCGCACTTTCCTTAGGAAGTAGTATTGCCCAACTTTTTCGTTTGTCTAGGAATATAGACCTGCGGGAAGAAGAAGTTTCTCACACCCTAAAAACCCTTTATCATAGTCTAGGTGACAATCCCTTATTAGAGAACATTCCTGAGTGGATAGGTATAGGAGTAATCGAATCTGCCAGAAATTTTCAAAATTTCGGAATGACTTATTACGATCTAAAGACTGGTGTTTATTACCTCACCATTTTAGCCGTTTGTTTAATGTTTATGCAAAAAAAAATAGGGTTCTGGATTTATCTATCAGCACAGTTACTCGCAGTGTTTGCTCTTCTGTATGCTTTGGGGATTACTAGTGCGTCTTTGCTAGCAGCTACTCTTACCCTAGCGACGTCTATCTTGTTCATCACACTTTATAAGAAACTCTTTTACAACAAATTAAAAGATTAATCCTGACTCCCCATTAGGGCGTACTGCATAATATTAGCTCCCATCTTTAACGCATTCGTCCTAGTTTCTTCAGAGTCTTTATGCACTTCGAAATCTTCCCAGCCATCACCCAAATCACATTCATAGGTATAAAAGCACATTAACCTTCCTTCTAAGATTAAGCCAAACCCCTGTGGAGCTTTTTTATCATGTTGATGAACTTTAGGCAATCCATTGGAGAAATCGTATTTCTGATGATAAATTGGATGATCAAAGGGGAGTTCTATAAAGTCCAATTCGGGGAAAACTCTTTTCATTTGAATCCTAACATATTCATCCATTCCATAATTATCATCTATATGAAGAAAACCTCCAGCCAATAGGTACATTCTAAGGTTATCAGACTCAGAAGAAGAGAACACCACATTACCATGGCCTGTCATGTGAATAAATGGATAATTAAACAAGTCTGGACCACCTACTTCTACATAAGGGACTTCTTCATCTATAGAGGTGTTTAAATTAGCGTTGCAAAACTTTACTAAATTAGGAACTGAAGTAGGATTAGAGTACCAATCTCCTCCCCCGTTGTACTTCATCACTCCTACCTGAAAGGTGAAATCACTAAACGATGTGCAGGTCAGCAGGATGACTAACAAACAGCTTATACTATAGAGTGGGGTATTCTTCATTATTGCTACGCGTAAAGATGAATCTCAAAAGTACTAGAAACATCTATTTACTCTAAGTTAAAACTCCAAAATAATTAACCCTCTCATTCTTTTATGCTCGAGTCGTGATTTCACCTCTATTAATAAAAACGAATAATGGTTTTAACGAACTATAATAATAGTCTCGCAAAAATGTAACGGAACCTACGCACAATAAGTATAAACCTGTCTAATTGAGGTTGCTAATAGTGGAATATTTTAACTAAAACGTTGATTATCAGATTAAAATTGATATTGGCTATTAAGCCGTGTATTTTTATATTTGCGGCTCCTTAAAATTAAACCATAAACAATGGAAAATAGAAGTGCGATTTGGATTTTTACAGTGTTGCTAGTTCTAGCTTGCCTGTACCAATTATCTTTTAACTTTTTCTCAAGTAGATTCGAAGACCAAGCGGCAGCGTTTGCTATAGAAGCTTCGGATGCTGATTCGTTAAGCACGATGACCGCGGAGGAAAGAACGAGAAAATTCTTAATAGACAGTGCTGGTAGTCAAGCTTACCCTGTATTAGGGCATAGCTACAGAGAGGTAAAAGACCAAGAGTTAAATTTAGGTCTTGACCTTCAAGGTGGAATGAGTGTTACCTTAGAGGTATCTGTACCAGAATTAGTAGAAAATTTAAGTGCGAAATCGAAGTTCCCTGCTTTTACGGCTACTATGGCTCAGGCTAGAGAAGCTCAGACAAGTTCTAACGATGATTTTATCACCTTATTTGCTAACGCTTGGTCAGATAATAAGGTAGCTGGAGAAGAAAAACTTCCTAAGATTTTTATCAATAGAGATTATACAGAGAAATTTCAGACAGCAAAAACGGATGACGATGTCATAGAAATCCTTAGATTAGAAGCTGAATCAGCTATTGATAATACTGAGAATATTTTAAGACAGAGAATTGACCGTTTCGGTGTATCTCAGCCTAACATACAAAGACAATCTTCTACAGGAAGAATCTTAGTAGAATTAGCAGGTGTAGATAATCCAGATAGAATTATAAAACTTATTAAGGAAACTGCTGAATTGGAATTCTGGCCTGTGTTTGAAAACACTGAGATAGTAGGCGGAAAAGCAGCATTCCAATACCTAGAGCAATTAGATTCAGTGGTAGCTAAGTACAAAGACCCTTCAGCTTACACAGCTGAGCTATTCACTACAGATAGTATTCCTGCTTTAGACTTAAGTACGAATGAGCCTTTAAAAGATGCCGATGGAAATGACTCAATATCTGTAACCAGAACTATTGACAGTGACATCTACACAAGAAGATATCCAATAGCTTCCTATTCGGGTAACTACGGAAGTAATGGTCAAGGAATTCCTAGATCTTCTGTATTATTCAGAGTTACTTCAGAAGGAAAAGACAGAATCTCTGAAGTACTAGACGCTAAGGATAATGGAGGACGATTGTTTTCTTCTTCTATAATCCCAGAAAATATTCTTTTAAGATGGGACGCTAAGCCTAGTGTGAGTGATAATGGAACTGAGTTCTATTCGCTTTATGCATTAAACGATGTGAGCAGAAGAGAGAAATCTGAATTGAATGGTGGAACTATTACCAATGCAATACAAACATTCGACCAATACGGTGGAGTAGAAGTTTCTATGCAAATGAATAGTGAGGGAGCTCAAGCTTGGGGTAAAATGACTCAAGCAGCTTACGATGGAGATCCTTCTAGACCAAACAAAGCAATAGCGATCACTTTAGATGGTTTAGTTTACAGTGCACCTTCTGTAAATAGTCCTATCTTAAATGGTAGTTCTTCTATCTCTATGGGAACAGGTTCTTATTCTCAGCAAGTAGAAGAAGGTACTGATTTAGCTAACTTATTAGAAGCTGGATCACTTCCTGCTCCTGCTAAGATTGTAAATACAGAAATCGTAGGTCCTACATTAGGAGCTGAAAACATTAGTGCTGGTGCTTGGTCATTCATAATCGCATTGTTAGTAATTATGGCTTACATGTTATTCTACTACAGTAGAGCAGGTGTGGTATCTGATATCGCACTGGTCTTAAACATCTTCTTATTAATAGGAGGTTTAGCCGCTATAGGAGGAACACTTACTTTGCCTGGAATAGCAGGTATAGTTCTAACAGTTGGTATGGCCGTGGATGCTAACGTTCTTATCTTCGAAAGAATTAGAGAAGAGATGAGAATGGGTAAAGGGCTAAAAGTAGCTCTTACTGAAGGTTACCAAAAAGCTTACTCTGCTATTTTCGATGCTAACATTACTACGCTTTTAACAGCTATCGTTCTATTCGTATTCGGTTCAGGAGCTATCAAGGGATTCGCGACTACGCTAATCATAGGTATTTTCACTTCCTTATTCTCAGCTATTGTTATTACTAGATTAATTTTCTGGAATAGAATGGATAAGAAGAAAGATATCGCATTTTCTACTCCTACTACTCAGAACTGGTTCACTAACCTCAACTACAGATTCGTAGATAACAGAAAGAAATTCTACATTTTATCTGGAGTAGTAGTAACGCTAGGATTAGTTGCATTATTCAGCGGTGGACTTAACTACGGTGTAGAGTTCAACGGAGGTAGAGAAAACACCTTCAAATTCGAAACGGCTATCAATACTGATGAGATAAGAAAGGAGTTAAGTACGGCTTTCAAACCAAACAGTATTACTGTAAAGGATTTAGGGACTTCTAAAGACAAAATCAGAATTACTACTGATTATCTTTTAGAAGATAAAGACACAGGTTCTGAAAAAACTAGAGCGCTCATCACTTCTACCTTAGAAGGAATGAACCTTACTAACTTCACTAACCCTGAGACTAGAGATGTAGATTCATCTATCTCTGATGACTTTAGAAGAGATGCTAGAAACGCTACTATTATAGCATTACTGATTATCTTCTTCTATATCTTCTTAAGATTTAGAAAATGGCAGTATGGATTAGGCGCCTTATTAGCTATGCTACATGATGTGATAATCGTATTATCTATATACTCAATAGGATCTTTATTCTTACCGTTTACACTAGAAGTGGATCAAGCATTCATAGCCGCCATTCTAACTGTCATTGGTTATTCTATAAATGATACCGTTGTAGTATTCGACAGAATTAGAGAGTACTTAGGAATCTACAAGAAAGAAGATGAGAAAGAAGTGATTAATAAAGCACTTAACAGTACGTTAAGTAGAACTATAAACACTTCTGCTAGTACATTTGTAGTATTGTTATCTATCTTTATTTTGGGTAGTGATTCTATTAGAGGATTTACTTTTGCCTTGATGGTGGGTGTGGTAGTAGGAACATATAGTTCTATATTTATAGCTACTCCTTCAGTAATTGATTTCAGTAAGTCAGTTAAAAACTAGACGAAAATTACTCAGCATATTTAGAAAGAGCTACGATTTTCGTAGCTCTTTTTTATTCAATGCAATTGGTAGAGATATTTACAGGTCCAGTAATTTCGGTAAATCACAGATATTCCCTACTTTTGCGCTCCTTTTTAAAATTTAATTTTTTAAACATATGTTAAACAAATACGAAACTGTTTTCATTTTAACTCCCGTTTTGTCAGATGACCAGGCAAAGGAAGCAGTAAAGAAGTATCAAGACTTTGTAAAAAGCAACGGTGGTAAGGTCAGCCAAAATGAGAACTGGGGATTAAAGAAATTAGCTTACCCTATTCAGAAAAAATCTACTGGATTCTACTACCTTATGGAGTTTGAAGCACCAGGAGCTATTATTAATCCTTTCGAGGTAGAGTTTAAGAGAGATGAGCGTGTGCTTAGATTCCTTACTACTAGAATGGACAGGCACCATGTAGATTATGCTGAAAAAAGAAAAGTTAAAATTAAGTCTAACTCTAAAAGCTCTACAGAAGCTTAATAAAACCCTAAGATTATGGCAGATAAGAACGTTAGATATCTAAATCCTATTAATATTGAAACCTATAAAAAAATGTTACCTTCAAGAAGAATGGAATAAAGTACATCGATTATAAAGATCCAGATTATTTATCTATGCTTGTGAATGAGCAGGGTAAGATTCTTCCAAGAAGATTAACTGGAACTACTCTAAAGTATCAGAGAAAAGTAGGTCAGGCAATTAAGAAGGCTCGTCACTTAGCTCTTTTACCATATGTAACTGATTTAATGAAATAAGAAACCATGGAAATAATTTTATTACAAGACGTAGATCACGTAGGAAGTGCTAATGACGTGGTGAATGTAAAGCCAGGTTTCGCTAGAAATTACCTAATACCTAAGGGGTTTGGTAAAATGGCTACTAAGTCTGCACTAAAAATGCATTCTGAAAACATTAAGCAGAGAGCTCATAAAGAACTCAAGATAAAAGGTAATGCTGAGGCGTTAGCGACCAAAATGGAGAAAGTAACTCTAAGTATAGGAGCTAAAGCTAGTGAGAACGGAAAGATCTTCGGTTCAGTAAATAGCATTCAGTTATCTGAAGCTTTAACAGCTAAAGGATTCAGCGTAGACAGAAAGAGCATCTCTTTAAAGGAAGACACTATCAAAGAATTAGGAAAGTACGAAGTAACAATAAAGCTTCATAAAGAAGTATCTGTAGTAGTTCCTTTCGAAGTAGTAGCTGAGTAATTCCACCTACTAAAAATAAGATTTAAAACCCTTTCAGTTTCCTGAAAGGGTTTTTTTATGCGCTAAACAACGCGGATATAGAGCACTTTTTTGGTCTGGAAGAATTCTTCCTCGAAATGAGCAGATAGCTCATACTCGTCTACTGTAGTATTCACTTCTTTAATCTCTTGTCTTAAATCACCACCTTTTAAAAAGAGAACACCATTGGGTTTAGGATTTAGAAATCTCTTTTCGAATTTCCCTTGAACCCACGTCATGAAAACTGGCAATTTAGCTACTGCTCTACTCACTACGAAGTCAAACTTACCAGAGACATCCTCAGCCCTACCATGAGCAGCCGTTATATTCATTAGCCCTATCTGTTCACTGACTGCGTTTACCACCTTTATTTTCTTCCCTATAGAGTCTACTAGATGAAATGAAACTTCTGGGTAAAGTATGGCTAGCGGAACACCTGGAAAACCTCCTCCAGTTCCTACATCAAGTACTTTACTGCCCGCTGAAAAATCATTTACTTTGGCTATAGCATTAATGAAGGACATGCCTTTCATATAGATTTTCTAAATCTTTACGTGAGATGACATTTATCTGAGCGTTCCATTCCTCGTATAAGCCTTGCAACGCTGAAAACTGTTCTATCTGAACTTCACTAAGATTAGGGAAGTATTTAGTTATTAAACTGATATTAGAAGGCATTAAATGGTTTCTTTAGTATGCTTCATTAAGTTATACAGAAATTCTCTAGCTCTGAATAATTGAGCTTTTACGGTACCCAAAGGAATATCTAATTCTTTAGAAATCTCTTCATAGCTTAGCTCTTGGAAGTAGCGCATTTCTACTAACTCTCTATACCTTGGCTTAAGCTTAGACACTACTTCTCTCATCTTTAATATTCTCTGCTTTTTCTCGAAAGCTTCTTCTGGGTCTAGACTATCGTCTTTTACTTCGAAGCCTATACTGTCTCCATCATCATTTGTATATCCTTGGTCTAGAGAAAGGGCTTTAATTCTTTTCTTTCTGATGTAATCAATAGCATTATTAGATGCTATTTTAAATAACCAGGTACTAAAGGCAAACGCTGGAGTATACTGGCTTAATCTTTTAAATGCTTTACCAAAAGCCTCAATAGTCAAGTCATCGGCATCATCCGTATTATTCACCATCTTCAATAACATGAAGTAAATAGAATCTCTGTAACGTTCCATGAGTTCTGCATACGCTCTTTGATCTTGGTCGTTTATTGCTCTTTGAACTAAAGCATAATCGTGTTTCCCTTTATCTGAGAGATTTTTAGTTACATCCATCTTTTCGGTTTTGAAATCATATTAGAAAGAAGAACAGCTGGTTTAGCGATGTTTAACACCAATTCCCATATTGGCATAACCCATACTGCATCTAACACTTTCCATTTTCTACCTATAGCTATAAATGTACCATATAGAAGCAAATATCTAAACGCTATAGGAGTAATTACTAACAAGGCAGGTGTGGGTAAAACTAAAAGGACTAGTGCGGTTCCCCACATGAACCACCAGCTAAGCGGCTCCATCCCTAAGGCCAGTTTATGCTTGAATTTATAAAGACCTGAGGTGTTTAAATGTCTTCTCTTCTGCTCCCACCATTTACTTAATTTATCAGGGCTACGTGAAGTTGTTTGAGCTTCTAAATCTTGCCTTACTATAAATGTAGATTTCGGAGCTATTTCATTAATAAATAAATCATCATCCCCTCCAGTGATGTGCATGTGCTTTCTAAACCCACCTACTGAAAAGAACTTTTCCTTGGTATATGATAAATTTCTTCCTACGCCCATATAAGGCAAACCGCCTAATGCTAGCGAGCAGTAATTTACTGCAGTATGAACGGACTCGAATCGGAAAAAAGTTTTTACAAGCGCCTTTTTCTCTGGCCATTAAACTGACCCCAAGAACTATCTCGTCTTCTTTTACCTCAGTGAGCATATGGGTTATCCAATCATTAGACAGAGGGCTACAGTCAGCATCTGTGAGTAATAACCTCTCATGAGAAGTTGCTTTAATACCCATAGTTAATGCGAATTTTTTGCCTGTCATTCTATGAAGGTCTTCATTTAGCCTCACTACTTTAAGAGAAGGATAACGTATCTGCAGTGCTTTTAAGATATCTTCTGAATCATCCCAGCTACTATCATTCACCACTACCACCTCGAATAAGGGGTAATTCTGCTCCATTACCATAGGGATGTATTTCATCAGGTTCTCTGATTCATTTCTAGCACAAATCACTATGCTAACAGGTGGCTCGCTGCTAAGAGAACTCTTAGGCTTGTATACTACTAATCTGATGTAAAAAAACAATAGATAAAACAACTGAACTGCTACTGCTGCTATTAGCGTAACGCAAAGTATCTGCTGGTAATTAGACAATTCAGAGAGTAATTCGTTCATAATATAGAAAGACTTATAAGTTAAGAATCTAGTATACAAAAAAAGCCCCTATGACTAAACTCACAGGGGCTTTCTATAAATACTTTTAACATTCTATTCTTTAAGGAATACTCCTCTAGAATCTCCTTTATTCGAGCTTACGCTTAGCACATAAGTTCCAGAAGTTAAATGTTCTGTATCCAACTCTAGAATTCCTGAAGCTGAATTCATTATTTGTATTACTGTTCTTCCAGAAATATCATAAACCGTAATCATAGAATTGTCTTGGTCTAACATTACAGTTAATCTAACTGAAGATGGGTTAGGAAAAAATTGAAGTTGTAAGCCTTTTTCTTCTTCTACAGCTGTTATCGACGCGCAGAAATCCTGAGATTCCTCAGAGGTAAACTCTCCATTAGAAGATGCTACTTCTACAACTTCTTGATTCTCTATCGTATAACTTCCTTCACCGTATACACAGCAGATACCGTCCTCATACTCATCATAAATAGTGAAAACGAAACAGCCTTCAGGAAGACAAAACTCCTCTATCACCAACGAACTTTCTTCTGTATAAGGACCTCCGCTAGCTATAACAGTGGCTCCATCACTCACTTCCCATGTAGTTTCTTCTGGGTACTCATCTAAAGTTAAGTTTAACTGAAAAATAGAAGGATTTTCTATTATTACGGCGTTAAAAGTAAACGAGCTTGAATTATTTGATTCGTCTTCATCCTCTTCAATTTCTACTGATACCTCGAGCGTATTCTCACCATTTTGTAATGCCTGTGGACTTAAATTCACCACTGCACTCTGGTTACTCCCTAAACTTCCGTACCAGTTCACTTGCTCTAAAGTATTCCCGTTTAATTGAACAGTTACCAATGCCTCGGTAAGATTTTCTTCACCGTTATTAAAGATAGTGGCTGTTGGATATATAGTAGCTTGACTCTCTTTCTTCTATTTCATTATTTATTGATACTGAAAATAATTATTTAAGAGCTCCTTCTGGCCATCCGTCTAAAGATAATGGACTGCTGTTTTGTGGATCTAACCAGTCCTTTAATCTAGTTTGAGGACTATTCCCATCCCACGAGACTCCAAACCTTCCATACCAGTCAGCTTGTCCATTATTTACTGACCCACTGCATGCGGCATATCCTCCATAAAGCTGGCCTATAATTCGGTGATTCTGATCAAACAAGGGAGAACCTGAAGAGCCTCCCTCCGTAACACCATCCTCCCACTCATCTATATACCAAACGGCAGCGCCTCCTTGGTTAGCATGGTAAGGATTATCTTCATCAAAACAGATTTTCATTACATCTCCCGATGGATGATGAATGCTTGTAGTTGCAGTTACACTTTCATCATCTGACCTATCCCAACCTGCATATTGTACGTCGTAACTGGCAGGAGGAGATGAACTTAATTCTATTAAAGCAAAATCACTCCCACCATTGCTTGCTACTAAATCCCCTGAAGAGATAGTTTGAAGTGTAGGACCACTGCTCCCCGCACAACTTGTAGACTCATGGTTAAACAGATAAACCCAGTTACTAGGGTTTCCTAAGCAATGATTAGCCGTAAGAAAGTAAGGTGTTCCATCGTTTGCAGTGTTGTTGACTAATGCTCCGGTACAAACTGCGTTACCTCCATTAATAATAAGCGCTACTGATTTCTTTTCAATCTGCCAATCTGTCTCCTTCAGGACAGTTGACGTTTATGTTACACGCTCCTGAATTACCGTAAGGCCCTCTTTCTGGATCGTCGTATTGGTTAATTATAGCTCTATAACCCTGAACTACCATACCCAAGACTTAACTCCCCTTCACCAACCCCAGCTGGAACCAAATATTCGATAACCACCGCCTCTGAGTGTAAGAGACTTACTGGTAATACTCCAGCCTTTTTATTATTCTTATAGTTGAATGAACCTAAGAACTCAGTTCGCTCTGAATTCCATATAAACAATTCAGCTCCCTTATGGAGAACGAATCTGTCAAACAAGAAAGAAAAAGAACTGGCATCTGCAGCCTTTACTGACATCAAAAGATTTTTTATCTCCATTCTCTAGCTCTAAAACCATTTTACCTTAGAAAGAAGCTACATCGTGCTCTATTCCAAATCTAAAAGGAGTGTCTTTTTCTGCATCTCCTATAGCATCTTGAAGACTGATTAAATTCATATCTAACTCTCCGAACTCTAGGAAGTCTATGTTAAATCTTTCTACATCTTTTATATCCCACTTATAAGGCTCCCCTCCCTGAGAAATCTGCCCTGTGGCATTACTCGTCATAAAAATCAAAGCGGCTAGGCCAATTAAAATTCTATTCATTTTTTTTGTTTTTCTAATACGTATATCTATTAACCTCTTTTTCGTACCCTAGTATCCTCACATCCAACTCTATAGTGCTTGGATATCTCACCGGCTTTATATTAAACTCTATGGTGTCCGTTAAAAGAGCTCTACACATATCACCATTGGCATTATGTTCTAAATTTAGCGTAATCTGAGGAGGAAGACTCTTAGCATAAGCACCATTCGTTTTCAGTTTCCATTCGTGTTCTCTACACCCTCCACCATACTCTACAAGTAAAATTAGATTATCCCCCTCTACATTAGATTCTAAAAGTGTAAAGCTGTCCGTCTTGATATTCTTATATGTGGGGTCTATTTCCACAACAAGGGTCGCCTCTTCCTTCATTCGTATTTAACGTTTCTGTCTGATCTTCCGCAGATTTTTTTATCTCTTTCCTCTTCTTACATGAGGATGATATCATTATTAATGCTCCAACTAAAATTAGAACCACTTTCAATCTTTTCATTTGTTTGCTATTTAGTGTTACAATGCTACAACGATGCCAAGATACTGGCTACTGGAGTTCTATTTTTTAGATTCGTATAACTTTTTAAGTTCGATTAGTTCATCTCTTAATCTAGCAGCTTCCATGAACTCCATATCTTTAGCGGCTTTCTCCATGGCTTTCTGAGTTTTTTGGATGGCTTTCTGTAAATCATCTGAGTTCATATACTGAACTAATGGGTCCGCAGCTATGGCTGCGGAAGTATCTACATCACTATAATTGTCTGGTCTAGATACTACACCAGAGTTTTCGAATAAAGTTTCGTTCTTTTTATTTATCTGCTGTGGCACTATTCCGTGCTTGATGTTATGAGCCACCTGTTTTTCTCTTCTTCTGTCCGTTTCATCCATAGTCGTCTGCATAGAACCCGTAATCTTATCTGCATACATGATTACTTTTCCGTTCACATTCCTAGCTGCTCGCCCTGCGGTTTGCGTTAGGGAGCGTTTCACGAGCGCAGAAAACCTTCTTTATCTGCATCCATAATTGCTACGAGTGATACTTCGGGTAAATCTAACCCTTCTCTTAAAAGATTTATACCAACTAGGACATCAAACACTCCCTCTCTTAAATCTCTTAGAATCTCTATTCTATCCAGTGTCTTCACCTCGGAGTGAATGTATCTGCAGGCAATATCCAATTTATCTAAATATTTGGAAAATTCTTCAGCCATTCTTTTGGTTAGCGTAGTAACCAAAATTCTCTCATTTTTAGCTATCACTCGGTGAATCTCATCGAGTAAATCATCTATCTGATTAATGCTCGGGCGCACCTCTATAGGTGGGTCTAATAACCCCGTAGGACGAACGACCTGCTCAATTATTACTCCTTCAGATTTTTCCAACTCATAATCTGCAGGAGTAGCGCTTACATAAACCACTTGGTTCAGCATGCCCTGCCATTCTTCAAATTTCAAGGGACGGTTATCTATGGCAGAGGGAAGTCTAAATCCATAATCCACTAAATTTACTTTTCTAGCTCGATCCCCTCCATACATGGCTCCTATCTGAGGAATGGTAACATGGCTTTCATCTATAACAAAAAGGAAATCGTCTGGAAAATAATCTATCAAACAGAATGGCCTCTCTCCAGGCTGACGCTTATCGAAGTAACGCGAGTAATTTTCTATTCCTGAACAGAAACCTAGCTCACGCATCATTTCCAAATCATGCTCTACTCTTTCTTGAAGTCTTTTGGCTTCTAAAAACTTTCCTTCAGATTTGAAAAAATCTACTTGTTTTACCATTTCCTGCTGAATCTCCCAAATGGCGCTTTCCATGGTGTCTTTTCCGGTCACGAATAAATTGGCAGGATAGATTTTGGTCTCTTCGAAGTCTAGGATTTTGCTTCCACTTTCAGGGTCAAATGTATATACTTCTTCTATCTCATCTCCCCAAAAAACAATTCTAAGTGCGTGATCTGCGTAGGCTAAAAACACATCTACCTGATCACCTACCACGCGGAAAGTTCCTCTGGTAAACAGATCTCTGGTTCTGCTATACAAACTAGAAACCAGCTTGTACAAAAATTTATTTCTAGAAATAGTTTCTCCTTTAGTCACAGAAATCACACTCTTATGAAACTCTACTGGATTACCTATCCCATAAATGCACGATACAGATGCCACTATAATAAGATCTCTTCTTCCGCTTAATAAAGCAGATGAACAGGCCAACCTTAATTTTTCAATTTCCTGATTGATTTGCAGGTCTTTTTCTATATAAGTCCCTGTAGTTGGAATATATGCTTCTGGCTGATAATAATCATAATAACTCACGAAGTACTCCACTTGATTCTCAGGAAAGAACTGCTTAAACTCAGAGTACAACTGGGCTGCTAATGTTTTATTATGAGAGAGAATAAGCGTTGGACGTTGAGTCTCCTCAATCAGATTAGCTATAGTAAATGTTTTTCCAGAACCAGTAACTCCTAAAAGTGTTTGGTGTTCGGTTCCGTTTTCTATCCCCTCTGTTAGCTGTCTTATAGCTTCTGGCTGATCTCCTGCGGGCTTAAATTCTGAATGTAATTTGAATTTCATTGGCTTAGCAAAGATAGCTTCTATAACGCAATTGAAAGTCAAGAATTGAACACGTGAATTTCTTCAATTGAATCGGCATCAAACCTCTTCATTCTGGATGATTATGGGTGTTTTAAGATTCGTTTTATTCTTTATTCTTCTAATAATTACTCTAAGATCAAGAGATAGTCCGACTGAATCTGCTAGACTTTTCACGACACCCATTTACGCTTCTTCAAGGTCACTTGAAGTAAAAAAACTTATCGTTTAATTACTCATACATCATAAAAAGCTCATTCAACCTGCACACCCATTCCCTTTTTCATCCTGCTCTTTTTAACCATCTCTCTCCCTATTAATAAGAATAATACCCCATACTGAATGAATAAAAATAACGGTTTTTCTTCTATAGTTCCATTAATGTAGAAGGAATACGAGAGGAATATTAATCCTGTCCACCAGAAGGGGAACTTGTGCTTAGAAAATAACGATATACCGAAAGGAATAAGCGCATACCATGGGTGAACCGTGGTACTCATTAACAGATACACCGTACTCACAATTAATGCTGCTGCTGGCAGACTTAACTTCCAAGTCTTCTGCGGGAAAAAACTGAGCGAAGCGATCACCAACACTGTAATTCCTGCCATAATGGGCCCAGCTGTTTCCACTATATCCCAGCCTACGGTTAATTCTCCTATCAATTTTACGATGTAAAATATACTGGCATTGAACTCGAAGCTTTGAAAATATAAATCGATGCTGCTCCAGATGTTTAGGAGGACTTCTAAACTTAAAAAAGGAAGGAATGTAATCAAAAATGTTAGCCCAGCGATAACTCCATATTTGATACTTCTGCCCCATCCGAGATATGGAATAAGTAGCGGCAAAAACATCAACGGAAGCAGCTTCGTACTAATAGCTATTCCGAAAAAGATGGCCGACAGCAGCCAACTCTTTTTAAAATAGACAACTGCCAATATTACATAGGTCAGCATAACCACTTCGAAATGAAGGTTTCCCATTCCTTCTATTATTACTAATGGATTTAATGCCCAGAGTGAGAATTTACCTATTGCAACGCCCTTACTGAGAGCTAGCCGAAACAATGTAAATAACCCTATAAATTCAGTAAGAAAAAAGAGGATTTTAAGAGTTAATAGTCTTCCATAAACAGAATCTGTGAATAAACCTGAAGCTATAAAGTACAGCTGATTAACTGGTGGATAAACCGAGAAATAATCTGGAGAATTCATCTGCTTATACAAATCTCCATTTAATGAGGTATCGAATTCACTCAAAACGATTAGGTCTGAAGGCGTATGCCCATATACATTCTTACCGCTCAGCGTGACCTCTCCATCCCAGAGAAAACGATGATAATCATCGGATAAAGTAGGCGTAGAAAAAAGCCAAAACACTCTTAATGCAATAGCCATATAAAAGACATCTGTTATGTCATACTCATCTATGATTAATAGATAAAGCCAGAATGCTCCTGTAAAGAATCCGAGAAGCATATAAAAATCTTCTCTGGCTGTTAGAAATACTAAAATGTGCGCTGCAAAGGTTAGAAACACAATGCCCACACGCCAAAATGAACTCATGCTTCCAATGCAGATTTATGACATTTGGGTATGCTTTACCGAGTAGAAACTTACGACACCGAAACCTACTGTGAGCATCACATGAAAAGGAAGTAGTCCGTAATCTCCCAGATAAATAGCATATCCTATAGCTGCTAAAAAGTAAAGTGTTATAAATACTTCTACAATGGTGAGCGGATTCACCTTAAAAGCTCTGTACTTCTTATTAGCCCAAGTTCCCGACTTTTCTTCTAGAGCAAATTTAGGTGTTCTTACAAATGGTGTTTTCCTTCCGACATACCCTTCGATTACTGCTATGCTGTTATGAAGAGAAAGCCCCATACTTACTGACAAGAAAAGAGGAAATCTTACGATGAACTTCAATAAGCTTTTTATCCCACCTTTTTCCGAATGGCTCATGCTTAACCAGTAGAAATAGCTTAGAACAAGAAAACTAGAAACAAAGACACTCGCTAGTTTGAAGATCGAATCATATCCTTCAAAATTATGCTTAATCAAAAGAACAGGCACACTTAATATGGAGGTACAAAAGATGCAGATAAACACAAAACTATTCAGCAGATGAAACGCAGCATGGACTTTAGTCTTCCACCCGAGCTGTTTTGTTCTCATTACTTTAGGGAGGTTTTTTACTGCGCATTCTGCAGCTCCTTTGGTCCAACGGAACTGCTGATTTTTAAGAGAATTCATCTCTGCCGGAAGTTCTGCCGGAGAAAGTACATCTTCTAAATAAGTGAATTTCCAACCTTTCATTTGAGCTCTATAACTCAAGTCTAAATCTTCTGTAATAGTATCACTCTGCCATCCTCCTGCATCTTCTATGCAGGTTTTTCTCCATACACCAGCTGTTCCATTAAAGTTTATGAAATGTCCTAGTGAGTTTCTTCCTACTTGCTCTACCGTAAAATGCGCATCTAATGCGAATGCCTGTAGTTTAGTTAGAAAGCTATAATTCTTATTTAGATGTTGCCATCTAGTCTGCACTACTCCTATCTCATCTGAAGCATAAAAGTGAGGAATGGTTTTTCTAAGGAATAAAGGATCCGGAATAAAATCGGCATCAAAAATGGCTATAAACTCGCCTTTAATCCTCTGCATTCCGTAGGCCAAAGCCCCTGCTTTATACCCTTTTCTTTCAGGCCTTTGTATATGCGAAATATCAAATCCTAATGCCTGAAGTTCTTTTACTTTTACGGCAGCTACTTCAAATGATTCGTCTGTAGAATCATCTAAAAGCTGGATATCCAACTTCGATTTATCGTAGTCGATCTTAGCTATAGATGCCAGCAATCGCTCTACTACGTAAAGTTCATTATACACCGGAAGCTGAATAGTGACTCTAGGCCATTCCTTACCTTCCATGCTGCAGCTAGTCTTCTTGATAGCTTTTTTCTGTTTGGAATATGCTAATGCTAAGCTCAACTGCATAATACTATATGCAAAGATGAACAGTAGGAAAAAGGCATATAATATGATGAGGATGATCTCCATATTATCGATACTTGATTAAGGTGTAAATAATTTTATAGCCCGCTAAAATAGTTCCTTTAAGCGTGCCTGTGATTTTAGATACTCCTACTCTTTTTCTGTAACGCGCAGGAAACTCTATGAATGGTACTTTTTGTTTCGCTATTTTTATTTGCATCTCCACTGTCCACCCGAAGTCCTTATCCTTCATTTTCAAGGCATTCAACGTACTTAACCGAATGGCCCTGAATGGCCCAAGGTCCGAAAAACGAACTCCGTAGAACAGCTTCAGTAGTCCAGTAGCTAGCCAATTTCCGAAGAGCTGCTGTGGCATCATAGCTCCCTTTTCTCTCTGCCCTAAGGCTCTAGAACCAATAGTGAAATCTACCTCTCCATTTACAATAGGGCGTATCAACTGCTCTAACTCATCTCCATAATCTGAATAATCTGCATCCATAAACACTATGACATCTGCAGGTAGAATAGATTCATTGACATACTCAATCCCTCGCAAACAGGCAGCTCCGTAACCCTGGTGGGGTTCGTCTACTACTATAGCGCCACCTTTTAAAGCAGCACTCACAGTTCCATCTGTAGAGTTGTTATTTACTACGACCACGTTTCGAACTAGACTCCTATCTAAATCTGCTAAGACTAATGGAATACTATCTTGTTCGTTAAAAGCGGGAATTACGACATCTATAACCAAGGGCGTTTTTTTTGTTTTTAAGCTGGTACAGCAGCATACTCACGAAGCCCTACTTTAAGACATTCTAATGCTGATGTAAGGTCAGCTTCATTCAACACATAGGCAATTCTCACCTGATTCATCCCTAAATCCTTAGTGCTATAAAAACCAGCAGCAGGAGCCATCATTATGGTTTGGTTATTATGGGAGAACTCTTCGAGCATCCATTGACAGAAATGCTCTGTATTCTTTACGGGAAGCTCTGCGATGCAATAAAAAGCTCCTTTAGGCATAGGACATTTTACACCTGGAATTTCGTTTAGTCCATTCACAAGCGTATTTCTCCTGTTCACATATTCTTCTTTTACCTCATCGAAGTATGACTGAGGGGTAGACAGCGCTGCCTCTCCAGCTACCTGACCATAGGTAGGAGGTGAAAGTCTAGCTTGCGCAAATTTCAAGATAGTGCCATAGAGTTCCTTATTTCTAGTAACCACCGCTCCTATTCTAGCTCCACACATACTGTAACGCTTGGATACAGAATCTATCATTACAGCATTATTCTCTAGACCGTCTAAGCTCATTACTGAGTAATGCTCTAATCCGTCATAAGCGAACTCTCTATAAACCTCATCAGCTATTAGAAATAAATCATGCTTTAAGACCAATACTCTTAACTGTTCTAGCTCTCCTTTAGAGTACATGTAACCTGTCGGATTCCCAGGGTTACAGATAAGAATGGCTTTGGTTTTATCCGTGATTTTTTCTTCGAATGCCGAGATCGGAGGAAGTGCGAATCCATCATCTATGCTTGAAGTAACAGGGACTACATTCACTCCAGCTGATACTCCAAACCCATTATAGTTGGCATAAAATGGTTCTGGGATAATGATTTCATCCCCAGCATCCATACAACTCATCATACTAAAAGTAAGAGCCTCTGAACCTCCAGTAGTTACCATTACATTTTCAGCATGGATCTCAATTCCTACAGATGCATAATAATTCACTAATCCTTTTCTGTATGAGAGAATACCTGCACTATCAGAGTAAGCTACCACATCCATCTTTAGATTTTTAATCTTTTCTCGAGCTACATCAGGGGTTTTTATATCTGGCTGCCCTATGTTTAGGTGAAATACAGTTTTCCCTTCGCTCTTAGCTTTATCAGCATAAGGGCCTAATTTTCTTATTGGAGAGGCCGGCATGATGCGCCCTTTTTGTGAAATGTTTGGCATATTGATTACGATTAAAGAGTGCAAATATACCTTCTGGAGTTATCTTAGCCAATGAAAAAGTATACGTACGCACATGAAACCTATTCTGGCATTTTTAAAAACCACTAGACCGGTTAATCTATTGATCATAGCAGTTACTATGTATGCTATGAAATGCTGCGTAAAAGACCCGTTCATCTTATTGGCCTTAGAATTATCTTCTAAGTCTGGAGGAGGTTTAGCTATAAGCTATATGTCTAAAGGTCATTTCTTTCTACTCACTCTTGTCATGGTTTTTCTAGCGGCTTCTGGAAACATTATCAATGACTACTTCGATGTCAAGGTAGACCGCATAAACAAACCTAACCGCATAACTATAGACCGCGGATTAAAAAGACGTGTGGCTATGGCGGCCCATCATACCCTGAACGGAATAGCTGTTCTTATAGGATTGTATTTAGGCTGGGTTGAACAAATTTGGTTTTATGCTTTCACTCCTGTTTTCATAGCTGGTGCGCTTTGGCTTTATTCTTTCTACTTAAAAAAAACATTTTTACTTGGTAATGTACTCGTGGCTTTAGTGGTAAGTATTGTTCCTATTTGGGCTACTTACGGTATTATTACTCAACCTCTGATTACCACTGCAGGTATTAATGAAAACTCATCTCTCATATCCGATTTTTATATCTTCTTTGCCTTAATCGTTTTGGCATATACCATTCAAGCTTATATCATTTCTTTATTCAGAGAAATAGCAAAAGATGCCGAGGATATAAAAGGAGATAAAGCGTTCGGCTACAAAACACTCCCTATACTCTGGGGATGGAATAGGACAAGGAGAGTACTGTTAGTTTCTATGAGTTTATGGTTTCTCATATTACTAAAAATCACTCACTATATAACTACTGAGTACATCGCTATTTGGGGTGTTTTATTCGGAATTATAGTGGCTGTTCCTTTTTTATTATCCGTATGGAGTTTGAGGGAATCCGACATAAAAAAAGCTCATTTCACAAGGGCTAGCTTTTGGCTAAAGGTCACATTAGGCGGTGGCCTCATTTTTAGTGCATTCATACCTGAATTGATGGGTTCTTTCCTTTATCAATATTTCAAGTAACTCTTCGTTAGAATTTAGACAGTTTGCCCTTAAACCGTTTAGGCTAAGAACGTCACCAAAATTATTGAGTATTTTTGTCGTATGAGAAAACTCTTACTAGTATTCCTGTGTGCACCATTATTTTTGTTAGGACAAAATACTTTTATCAAACAATTTAATAACTCTAAGTGGGCAAACGGGTCAGATACACTTAGCTTTCTCGAGTCTTTAGATACTAAAGGAAATTCTTACAAGGCAGTAACATCTAGTTCGTATATATTCTATATAGATTTAGATAAAGATAATTATAGTACTAAGGAGTTAAATCCAGTAAGAGTCCAATGTTGTATGTGCTCTTATAAATCTATTTTGGATACTAAAGATTCTTTAATAGTAGATCATTTCTCAACAGATGACTTTGGAAATAGTGAGTTAAGAGTGAATACTTTTTATATACAAGAGAATCAATTAGTACAAGTTGAAGTAACAAATAATGAATCTCCTAGAGTAACTAAGCGGACGCGACTAATGCCCGAAGAAGGTAGGCAAAGATCTACAAATACAAGGTATTACTCAAATTCATCTGCCCCCTTATTATTTAGAGAAGAACCTAATGTTCATAGTAAAGTATTAAATAGAATTAAATATGGTGATGAATTAACTGTAACTGACGGACCATTAACAAAACATGATTTAACATTTAATTTTTCTACTCACTTTAAAGCTAACCGCAGAAATATTAGTTATAACACGCATACAATAAAATCATACTATGTGAAGGCCAATTATAAAGGAGTGAAGGGATATGTATATTTTGGGTTATTGTCTGAGAAAAAACCTATTGACTTTTCAATGTTTTTTAAAGTCTCAACAGACCAAACTACAGGAGAAGGAGGTATAATTTTCAAAGATCAAGATACAACAATGATGATTTCAGAGGAATATTATGAAGGTGTTGTTAGAGAGGAAATGTCCTGGACAAGAATTAAAACTTACGAAAATAATATTAGAATTACTGAAGATTTTAATGGAAAATACACTCGAACCAACACAATTGAATTACCTATAGCTTCAAGAGATGATTTTTATGTATTATCAAATAACTTATTGAGATATTTAAATTCACATACTTTTCGGAATTTAAATATTAGCAAAGATTCATGGAGCATTTCATTTTCCGAAATGGGAGCCTCTATATGGATTAGCATCTCGGAAGATGAGGAAAAGATATATATTAAGTATGACTATGGAGGATGCTAATTAATTCTTAAGAAATCTTAAAGAGGCTAAAGAAAAGGGACTCGATAACGAATAAATTCTATTTTACTAGTTTTATTTTAAATTAAACCAATAATTATGAAAAAATTACTTACTCCTTAGTTCATGCTTTCCATTAATTAGTGCTGCTCAACAGCAAATTAATAAAACCATGATTTATGACGGTATTGAAAGAGAGTATATTGTGTATATACCAGCAAGTTATGATGCTAGCACAGACTATCCTTTACTATTTAGTTTCCATGGTGGGGGCGGAACCTCAGGTGGACATATTATCATAAATGATATGAGACCCATAGCAGATACAGCAGCATTTATTGCAATATATCCGCAAGGTGCAATTGATTATGATGGAGCTGAACCTGGTCAAGATCCTTCAACTTCCTGGATACATAAAGCCCCTACAACTCATGATGATATTAATTTTATTGCTGCAATAATTGATACACTTGCAAATGAATATTTAGTAGATGAAAACAGAGTTTATGCTTGTGGTTATTCAGAGGGAGGTATTTTTTCTTATGAATTAGGGTGTAGACTTAATAACAGAATAGCTGCTTTTGCTTCTGTTTCAGGAAGTATGATGGTAGATGCTTTTAGAGATAGTTATTATAATTTAGGCTTTTGCTCACCTATTCATCCAACTGCAGTAATGTTAATTCCTGGTACAAATGATATGAGCCCTCATTCTACATATAGTGGATTTCAGCCATATTATATGTCTGCTGATGAGATTACAACTTATTGGTCAAGTTATAATAATACCGATATTAATCCTATAATTTCTCAATTACCAAATATTAATACTTCTGATGGTAGTACTGTTGAAAGAAGAGTATGGGAAGGAGGAGATAATTGTGTTAGAGTAGAAGAATTAAAGGTAATCGGCGGAGATCATGATTGGCCTGGTACTTTTGGCAATATGGATATTAATGCATCTGAAGAAATATGGAATTTTGTTTCCCGATATGATATAAATGGATTAATTGATTGTAATACTTCAAGTAATCATGAAATTAATATTATTCAAAACAAAAAGTTACTTCGCATAACTGATATGTTAGGAAGAAATATAAAGGAGTTGAAAAATATTCCACTTTTCTATCGTTACGATGATGGATCTGTTGAGACAGAAAATAATTCTTGAATAAATAAAACCCCACTCATTTGAGTGGGGTTCTTTTTGTGGAGCCGGAGGGACTCGAACCCTCGTCCAGATATGGGATTCGTTAGCTTTCTACATGTGTAGTTCTTATTTGGTTTTCGACCATAATCACACTAAGAACTGCAAAATTATGGCTTAGTCTATTAAATTTCGCTAGTGCACCTAGACACAGAACTAGCTAGTCAATTTGTACGATACCTCAAGTCTGCCGCAAAAAGACGAAACCAGCAGCGAGGCATCTCGTTCCGCTACCTAGTAGCTGGAATTAGGTAATCTAACTAAGTCAGATTAAGCCGCGAGAGCGTAAGAAGTGTTTCCACTTAAAAGTTTGAACACATTTATTAACGAGTATACATTCCACACTCGACATGCTTACTAAAAAATCGGCCGTATTGTCAAAACCAAATCGGCCCCAGATGTAAAGAACTCCAGTTACATTAATTGTAAATGGGTTTACAAAAATAGTACCTTTCTACTTATGCTACTTTATAAGTAGTACTTCTTATTTTCGCGGTGCAATAAATAATTCGTTTACTAATTACATCGTTCCATGAAAATAGGTATCATTAGAGAGGGCAAAACACCACCAGACCAGAGAGTTCCACTAAGCCCTGAACAGTGTGCAGAAGTAAAAACGAAATACCCTAATGTGGAATTAGTAGTTCAGCCAAGCCCTATCCGTAAATTCTCAGACTCAGAATATACAGCTAACGGAATCGAACTTCAAGAAGATTTGTCTGACTGTGAAGTGCTTATGGGAGTTAAGGAAGTTCCTGTGGAGATGCTTATTCCGAATAAAACATACTTTTTCTTTAGCCATACGTTCAAGCTTCAACCTTACAATGCACCATTGCTGCGCGAGATTTTAGCTAAAAAAATAAAGTTAGTAGATTATGAGGTTCTAAAAGATGAGAACAACAATAGATTAATCGGATTTGGAAGATATGCAGGTGTAGTTGGATGTTATAACGCATTTAGAACACTTGGTATTAAATCAAAATCTTAGATTAAACGCTTTTTTTACAGAGTGCGATAACAGAGACGAAATGGAGAGTTATTTGCACAAAGCAAAGCTTCCATCTAATTTCAAATGTGTACTTACCGGATTAGGAAGAGTTGGAAATGGAGCGAGGGAGATTATAAAACTTTTGCCCATTAAGGAGGTTTCTAAATCAGATTTCTTAAACAACACTTTTAATGAACCTGTATTCACTCATTTAGATGTGGATGATTATAATAAAAGAATAAGTGACGGTGGATTTAGCAAAAAAGATTTCTACAACCAACCGGAGTTATATAAAAGTACATTTCCAGATTATGCAGCAGAAGCCGATATGTATATCGCATGTCATTACTGGGGAGAGGGTGCTCCGTTTATATTCACTAGAGAGGACATGAAAACTCCAGAATGGAACATTTCTGTAGTCGCTGATATTAGCTGCGACATAGACGGGCCAGTCGCTAGCACTATAAGGCCATCTACTATAGCAGACCCTACGTATGGATACCATAAACTAAGTGAACAGGAGTGTGATTTAAGTGACCCAAATGCTATAGCCGTAATGGCAGTAGATAATCTTCCCTGTGAACTTCCTAAGGATGCCAGTAAAGATTTTGGGAGAGTTATCATTGATAAAATACTGCCTTGTCTAATTGGAGATGATCCACATGCTGTTATAGAAAGAGCTTCGGAGACCACACTAGAAGGGAATCTATCAAAGAAATTTAGCTATCTGCAAGATTACGTAGACGGAAAAGTATAAAAAACTACTTTTTTTGTGGTAAAAAGGTAAAAGTAATCGTTCCTTTTTCAGATTTGGAAGCCCCTGAGGCATGACTTAAACTTCCATTTTTTGCTATTCTTCAGATTGCGACAATAGACAATCTTGGCTAAATCTCCACTTACTCCTTTAGCAGAGGTTACATCTCCAGTTCATTTACTTCTATTTCCACTACTATTTGGCCAAAGAGACGACACATGTAAGTCGGTGCTTTTCGGTATTCTGGATCTCTCGAGAAATCAAATTTAGCTGTAGCTTTCGAATAACTCGTATCTGAGTCAGAGCTAGAAGAGCTTTTAGAGTTGTCTGCTGATTTACTATCTCCAGAAGGGTCATCTATTGGGTCGGTAGATTCTAACGAATGATCTTCCTTCTTCAATTTATCGAACTCGTTTTGTTCAAATGCTAAGATTTCTTTTAACACCTCTTCATCTGTTTGGTTTTTATCGAATCGGTAACTCTTCACTTCGTCTGAAGTGGTGGCGCCCTCTTTAGCTGTTACATTTTTATACTTATCTAGTAATTCCGAAATATCTCTTTCTTCAGGAGCAGAAAGTGCTAATAGTTCTTCTGTGAGTTCTATAAATTCAACGTTTACATCTTGAGCAGTGGTCTGTTTTTCAGAAAAAGTGAACATCCCTTCATCTGCAAAAAACAATACAATTAAAACAATAGCATGAATCGTAAGAGCCAGAACTATAGCTTCCAATACAGTCGAAGTTTTTTTTGGAGAAAAGTTTTCTGGCATAAACTGTTACTTTTTCGTTTTTAGTAAACCTGTCCCCCTGAGGGATTTGGTGAGTTCAGCTTTTCCAACATGATAGACATCTCCAGAACCATTTATCTCCACATCAAATGATTCTTTAGCATGTGCAGAAACATCCCCAGAACCATTTGACAGAACATCCACTTCAAAACTTCTCATTTCAATTGTATTTAAATCCCCAGAACCATTATTGATTAACTCTAGATAATCTGTAGATCCAGAAAAATAAACGTCTCCACTTCCGTTAAGTTCAACTTCTATGCTTTTGGTCTAGAAGGCTAAAAAAATATCTCCAGAACCATTGCTTGCCAGGTCCGCCCACAATGCCAACTCCTGAAGCACTATTCTTTCATCAGACTTCACATCACCAGAACCGTTGTTCACTAAAGAACGAAAAGGATGTCCGTAAATTTCCACTAAAACTTTTTTATCTGTGTGAATAGCTCTTTCAATATTTATAATTAATCGCCCATTGTCTACTGTCGTCTTTATATATGGCAATAAGTTTTCTTGGGCAGAAACAACTACTTTATCTAGATCTGTAGATTTAACTTGCTTGAAGCTCGCATTGATAATTCATTTAATTCTAATTCATCAAAGCTTTTAACCTCAACAACTTCATCAACGATATGTCCTGCTCCCTTAATAGCCTTTTCGCAAGAGACAAGACTTAATGATATTAAAAACACCAGCGATAGACTCAGTTTATTCATACGTTAAAATTAAGGATATAAACATAACTTGATCGACTTGGCACATAATTTGGGAACAAGTTCATCTTAGATTCGTCCCTGAAGCATACGGTAATTGATGATTTACAAAAGAAATTAAAAGATGAAAAAAATATTTTTACTAGCGGCTCTTTTCACATTTGGAATCAGCTACTCTAACGCTCAGTCTGCTACTAAAGAGACTAAAGCTAAAACCGAATGTTCTAAGGAATGTTCAAAGAAAATGGGAAAGACATGCACTAAAGCTGACGAAAAAGCGGCTAAAGGTGATAAAGCAGATAATGCGAAAACGGCAACAATCAATGCGTCAAACTCTAAAACAACTGCTGCAGGTGGAGCAGATACTTCAGCTAAAAAAACTAAATGTTCTAAGTCTTGTTCTAAATCATGCAGCAAGTCTAAGGTAATAGAAGAAAGAAAATAATATCATGTTTAATTTATTATTTCTAATAGAAATTTAAAGCCCTGAATATTTATTTATTCACTAAACTATATTATAAAAAATTGAATTTTATTTGTGCGTTTTGTGTGAACAAAAAGGTGCGGAAATTCACTTCGATTTCTAAGGAATTAACGATATTTGAACAATGTCAAGTGACTTCGTAGTTTCAGCTAGAAAATATCGACCAGACTCCTGGGAAAAGGTAGTAGGACAGGATAGTATAACATCTACCCTGAAGAACTCTATAGCTTCTCAAAAACTTGGCCAAGCTTATCTTTTCTGTGGCCCTAGAGGGGTAGGGAAAACGACTTGTGCTAGAATATTTGCTCATAAAATAAATGAGGCTGACGGAATAAAACCGGAAGACCTTTCGTTCAATATTTTCGAATTGGATGCTGCTTCGAACAATTCTGTTGACGACATAAGAGAACTAACTACCCAAGTTAGAATACCGCCACAAATAGGAAGCTATAATGTGTATGTGATCGATGAGGTTCACATGTTATCAGCGAGTGCTTTTAATGCTTTTCTAAAAACGCTAGAGGAACCACCTGCTCATGCAGTTTTTATTTTAGCTACCACAGAAAAGCATAAAATACTACCTACTATTTTAAGTAGGTGTCAAATTTTCGACTTCCATAGAATTAGTGTTCCTGCCATAGTGAAACACTTAGTTCAAATAGCAGAAAAAGAAAACATTAAATTCGAAGAAGAAGGCCTTCATATTATAGGTCAGAAAGCAGACGGAGCTCTTAGGGATGCACTTTCTATTTTCGACCAAATGGTATCGTTCTCAGATGGGAATTTAAGTTATAAATCAGTCATTGAGAACCTCAATGTATTGGACTATGATTATTACTTCAGAGCTGCAGACTGCATCATCAAAGAGGACATTAGCTCTTCTCTAGTAATTTTTAACGATATCCTTAAAAATGGATTTGACGGTCATATTTTCATTAATGGACTAGCGGAACACTTCAGAAATCTACTGGTAAGTAAAGATGAAGTTACCGTGAGCTTGTTAGAGGTAACTGATTCCATTAAGAAAAAATACGCTGAACAGTGCTTGGAAATTGACCAAAACCTAATAATCCAAGGGTTAGGCGTTATCAATAATTGTGATGTTGGCTATCGAACTAGCAAAAACCAACGGCTCCTAGTGGAGCTTACTTTAATGTACTTTTGCAAAAAAAATATAATGAGGCTGAAAAAAATATTTCACGTAAGGTTTGATCCCCTATTTCAAGATAAACTCGTGTTGTAGCTATACTAGCATGCCCCAATAATCTTTGAATTGTAACTAAATCTGCACCTCTCTCCAATAAAGAAAATAATAATTACGTCCATGCTACTCATGGAATATCGCTCAACGGTGAAATAAAAAAGCTTGAAGACCAACATCAGAAGAAAATCACAGAAGCGGCTAGGATAGCTGAAGTCAATGAGCGAAAAGATGATGTACTGCTTGATAAACTCGAGTTAAACGAGGTAAATGCTGGCTGGAAAGAATTCACTTCTCACTTAGGTAAATCAGGAAAGAAAAATCTTTTCGCAGTTTTAAGCCATACCGAGCCTAAAATAAATGAGAAGAATGAGATTATATTCCCTGTAAGAAGTGAAACTGATGAAAGCTACTTTAATGATGTAAGACAAGATTTAACTGTCTTTTTAAAAGGAAAACTTGCCGTAACTCATCTTAGCTTAAGGTCTGAAGGTGTTACTGATTCAAGCGGAGCTGCTACAAAAAGAAATACAATTAAGTAGAAGTCTTAAAAAAGAAAAGAGAAGAGAACCCTCAGTTGGGAAAACTTAAAGAAATGTTTGATTTGGACCTCAAATAAAAAGCCCCGTTCATAACTGAACAGGGCTTAAGTATTTTATATGAACTAAAGATTATTTCTTTACTGCAGCTTTTGACCCTGTTCCCATTGACTCTTTAGGTTTGTTTTCTAACACTGCATCTTCCTCTTCCTTACTCTCTTTCCATTTAGTGTAAAGCTTTAATTCAGAAGGATCTAAAAGCGCACTTAATCTTTTATCTCTACCCATTTCTAAACCCTCCTTAGCTTTAGCTTTATGCTCTGCCGTTTTATCACTAGCCATAGTTTTAGATAAAGCTACTTCATACTGACTAAGAGCACTCGCTATATATGACAGTCTCTTCTCATCTTTTATTTTAAGAGCTGCAGATATCTCTCCAATATCATTTTTCACCTTTTTAAGGGCTACTTCTTTAGGATTGATTACGACCTCTGTACTAGAAGATGGTTTAGTATCTTGTGCAGCCAAATCTGAAACCGCGAAGCAAACACCTAAAGCTAGAATGGTTATTTTTATTTTTTTCATTTTAAATTTGTTTTATATACTTATTTACGAAGATATTATAAAAACCATCTCCAATTAATGCTTTTCAAATATAACTAATGAGAGTCGACAAATATCTATGGACAGTAAGATTATACAAAACAAGAAGTCTAGCTACTAAGGAGTGTAAACAAAATCACGTAATAGTTAAGAATGAACTGGTAAAACCGTCCAGGCTTCTAGCTATTAATGATGAGATAATATTAAAGAAAGGACCTGTTTTTTTTACATATAAAGTAATCGACTTCCCTAAAAGCAGATTAGGGGCTAAACTCGTAGAGCTATACGTGAAGGATATTACACCTCAAGAAGAAAAAAACAAATTAGAACTCATAAGAGAAGCTAACCGAGCACAAAGAGACAAAGGGCTAGGAAGGCCGACTAAAAAGGAAAGAAGAGCCATTAATAAATATTTTGAAGATGATAGTGAAGAAGATTACTTCGACTGATTGTAAAAGGCTAAGACATCTAGTCTTATGGCCGCATATTCCATATGAAAAAGACTGTATCATAGATATAGATGAGCAAGAAGATGCTATTCATCTAGGAGCTGTATTGGATGGTCAGATTATAAGTATATGCTCCTTATTCAAAACTACTAATCCTGTATTGGCGTTACCTGGAGATCATTACAGATTGAGAGCTATGGCCACGCATCCAGACTTTAGAGGGAAAAGTGCTGGTCAGAGCAAGTAGTTCTAGAAGCGATAAACATTCTAAAGGCAAACAACACAGCTGTCTTGTGGTGCGATGCCAGAGAGGTGGCGCTAGACTTCTACGGTAAGCTAGGATTTAATAATAAAGGAGATTTCTATAACGTTAAAAATATAGGGCCTCATAAATTAATGTACTGCGAACTTTAAAGATTTTCCAGTTCATTCATCATGAACGTCATTAATGCTTGAATATAACCTTGAGAAAAGTCAAATTTAATTCCTGCTTTTTCATAAATCTCAGGAACGCTTAATGTATAGCCAACGCTGAGAGCTTCTTTGTATTGAGCTATGGTTTTCTCTGGGTTTTCCTTAAAGTTTTTCCAAACCGCTATAGCTCCTAACTGAGCCATTCCGTACTCTATGTAATAAAAAGGAAGTTCAAATATGTGAAGATGCTTCTGCCAAGTGTTTTTCCTCACCTCTCAACAGGAACTGATCCAGTTGGTGCCCCACTATATCCAAGTGAAATTTATTTATAGCGTCCCATTCTAAATCTCTTTCTTCAGCCGTATGCTGAGGGTTTTCATAAATCCAATGCTGAAACTTATCTACCATAGCTATCCATGGCAATGCCATTATACTATCTTCTAAATGCTCTTTTTTAGCGCGCTTCACAGTCTTCCTATGGAGTAGAATTCATCCCAGTGCTTCATGCTCATTAGCTCCATACTCATGGACGCTAATTCCGCCACTTCACTCGGACACGATTTAAAAGCACTAAACTCTAAACCATGGCTTAAGAAAGAATGGACAGCGTGGCCTCCCTCATGCATCATAGTCACTAAATCTCTCGGAGTCCCAACAGCATTCATGAAAATAAAAGGTGCTCCGCTCTCATAAAGAGGGTAATTATAGCCTCCAGGGCTCTTGCCTGGCTTAGAAGCTAAATCTAAATGACCTAACTCTTTCATATCAGCTAACGCTTGACCAAAATACTCATCTATCATTCCGAAAGATTTAATACTCTTAGTCACGAGTTCTTCAGCACTTGAAAACGGCTTAAGCTCCGACTTTCCCCGGAAGAGTCGCATTGGTATCCCAGGGTCTTAGCTTATCCAACCCTAGCTTTTCTCTTTTCTCAGCGTATATCTTATTTACTAAGGGAGTAACCTCAGAGGCTATGCTATCATGAAAATTAAAGCAGTCCTCACTTAGTAAAATCAAACCTCCCAAGACTCACGAACTTATAATCTCGGAAATTCGCGTAACCAGCATTTCTGGCCACTTCGAGTTCTTTTTGAAAGTAATTCATCGAAGATAGAATGCATCTCTTCTTTAGACTCCAACCGAACTTCGATTTATAGCATCAAATGCTGCTTTTCTAATCTCTCTCTTTTCACTCTGGAGCCGCTTACCGGCTTGAGGCATAGTAAGGTTTTCACCATCTATTTCCACGGACATACCCGCCAGTAATACATCCATATTCTTGGGTCAGAGTTTGAATTTCAGCATTCAAAGAAATGTTCTCTTCTCGGAATAGATCTATGGCGTTCTTGACACCTTTAAACCAAATCTCATAGGATTTACCCTTCAGTTCTGACTTGAACTCTGAGCAGTTTAACTTTTTATTGAGCAGGTTAGATAGTGGACTCAATTTAGGGGAGATTTCAGTCACTAAGTGGTTGTAATTACTCGAGTGCTCTTCATTAGACGTAACTGATAGTCATACGCTATATAACACCAGGCATACTCCTCCTCCATAGCTGACTCTAACTCATTCAAATCATTTAGCCAAGATCTGAATTCATCAAAACTAGAAATATTCCTGGCCAATAACTCATCATAAATAGGCTCCAATGAGTCCCAGTCACTAATATTAAAATCTTTTGGGAGGTATATTCTCTTCGTTTTTTCTACAAGCATTTTTTCTATCAGGCTAGTTATTCAACTCTTGACCTCAGAAGAGACCTCTTCTGAGGCCACCTCGGCACCTAATGTGATTAAACCATGTTCCTGCAGGTTATTATACCAATTAAAGATCTTCTTTAGATCAGAGGTATAAACTCTATCCTGATCGAAATCAGGAAGCACCTCTCTCATGTAACTTCTTCAACTCTTCAGACGATGCTTTAGGCAGTTATGGCTTTTCCTCCACTTTCCTTTTCAGCTATTAACGCGAAAACCTTTTTGAGAGGAATGTCCTCCTCATATGTATAGACGCTTATATCTTCTAACGCACTAATTTTATTAGCAGAATAGACTGGTGTTTTCTTTCCATCTGTCAGTGACTCCACTATTAAACTACTCTTGTTCTGCCCTACTGTTTTGTATAGCCCTGGCTTTCCTGTAATAGCGAGTAAATCTTTTAAATCCATAAATCTTTATTTTGTTGCGTTGCAAATCTAACGCTTAACCTCTTTATAAGTAGGTATATTGTTTAAATGTGAAATGGCTTTGCTCTCTAAATTGACCTCAGCGCAGTAATGTTTCATCCCATTTGTAATCACTAGATAAGGAACTTTAAGGCTAAGGTTGTATCGAGCAGCTTGATCGAAAACAGATGCGTCAAGCTCTATTCTAGCGGCTTTACACTCTATCAACACTTTCATTTCTCCGCTAGCATCTGTAGTTAAGTATATCGGGAATCTTTTTTTGAGATTATTCACTAAAATCTGCTTTTCGACTTTCATTAAACTCAGCGGATAACCTAATTCTTTATACAGGAAGTAAATGAAATGTTGTCTAACCCATTCTTCAGGAGTTAGAATTATACTCTTTTTTCTAACAAGACAACTGAACCTTTAAGACACCCTCTACCCTTACTACCTCTAAAGGTGTTTCGGGTAAATTTAAAACGGGTAGGGCGTCATTCATAACTTTGTCTAATTATCTTCAATTTTGAACGCTAATTTAGCATCTTTGGAGTCCATGAAAACAAAACAAGAAATAGTAAACAATTGGCTACCCAGATATACAGGAGTTGAATTAAAGGATTTCGGTAGCTATATATTACTGACTAACTTTAATAAATATGTAGATCAGTTTGCTGAGAAATACAAAGTGGAGGTGAATGGTCTTACTAAAGCTATGCCTAGCGCTACCGCTGAGGACATTACCATTATTAATTTTGGAATGGGAAGCGCTATGGCCGCTACTATTATGGATTTATTATCTGCTATAAAACCTGAAGCAGTTCTTTTCTTAGGGAAGTGTGGTGGGCTTAAAAAGAGAAATAAACTTGGTGATTTTATTCTTCCTTTAGCTGGTATACGAGGAGAGGGAACATCCAACGATTACATGCCTAAAGCAGTCCCTGCATTGCCCTCTTTTGCATTGCAACGCGCTGTCTCTTCGACCATCCGTGATTTCGAGAAAGATTACTGGACAGGAACCATTTACACCACGAATAGACGAGTTTGGGAGCATGATGATAAATTTAAAAAGTATCTAAGAAAACTTAGGGCTACGGCTGTCGATATGGAAACTGCTACGCTTTTCACTGGTTTTGCTAATAAAATACCTGTAGGAGCACTGCTTTTAGTTAGCGACCAGCCAATGATTCCTCAAGGCGTAAAAACCAGTAAAAGTGATGAAGGGGTTACTGCTAACTATGTAAGTGACCACCTAGAAATAGGAATAAAATCTCTCCAAGAGATAAAGAATAACGGAAGGTCTGTAAGACACCTTAGATTTAAATAATGAGCGAGTTAAGTATTTTAAAATCACTTAAAAACAAAGACTACAAGCCGGTATACTTTCTTACTGGAGATGAGCCCTATTACATAGATGAAATCTCAGACTATATCGAGGATAATGTGCTAGCGGAGGGTGAAAGAGATTTTAATCTCTCAATATTCTACGGAGGAGACTCCTCTATGGATGAAATTATCTCTTCTGCGAAAAGGTTTCCTATGATGTCTGAACGGCAAGTGGTCATCATGAAATACTTAATACAAGATTGGAAAAATAAAGATAAAACGGCCCTTCTAGCAAAGTACTTAGCAGCTCCATTAGAATCAACTATTCTCGTTTTTCAGCATAAGCACAAAACCTTAGATGGCAGAAGTCAAATAACTAAGACCATAAAATCCAACTCAGTTTATTACGAGAGTAAAAAACTAAGCGAATACAAAGTTCCTAACTGGATAACTGATTACGTAAAATCTAAGAGCAGAAATATAGATACAGCCACTTCTGCATTGCTGACAGAATACCTAGGAAATGATCTTAGTAAAATAGTAAATGCTTTAGAAAAGCTCCTAACTCTAGTAAAAGAAAATGAGCAAATCACCTCTCTTCATGTAGAGAAAAACATAGGCATAAGTAAGGATTATACTATTTTCGAGTTTCAGAAAGCACTCGGAACTAAAAATGTTCTACAAGCGAATAAAATTATAAATTACTACTCGGCTAATCCTAAAACCTACCCTTTACAACTACTCCTGCCCATCCTTTATAAATACTTCACCAGACTGATTAAACTTCACAGACTTCCACCAGGAGAAAATGCAGCGCAATTTCTAGGGGTGAGTCCATACGGATTAAATGACTTCAACCTAGCCAAGAGAAATTATAACGCGGGAAGTTTGGCTAGGATTATAGGGCACCTCAGAAAAGCCGACACCATGTCTAAAGGAGTGAACAACCCGAGCACACCAGCTGAACAAATTCTCAAAGAGCTTACTTATAAAATACTTCACGACCCTAAATAGTCCGCATTTTTTCAGATATTCGCGTGACAAGGAAGAAATGGCACGACCATTGTCTTTATACGGGTACTTAAAAGAGAATAGACATGAAATACTTAAAGAATTATCTTCTTATGATATGTATGGCATTAATGCTTACAAACTCAGCATTTACACAGGAAGAAAAAGAAGATTCAGATAGCGGACAGGAAGGAAAAAAGCTTAATCGATAACGGGTCTTTCGAACTGGCTAAAACAGATGGAATGAAAAAGCCCGAGAATTTTGACGACCATATAGATGGCTGGTTTTCTGCTACTTATGTAAAAGCAGACTTGTTTAGCGAATCTGCTAAATCTGAATTACTTCGAATTCCTGAAAACGCCTATGGAAAACAAGAATCTATAGACGGAACTAATTACGCTGGATTCAGAGCGTATACTAAAGACTCTAAAAAACAAAGGACATATATCGGAAGAAATTTGCTGAAGCAGATGGAAAAGAATAAGACATACTGTATTAAAGCTCAAGTAAGTCTAGCAGATTTGTCTAAATACGCTGTTAACAGCATAGGTGTTTACGTCTCTAAGAATAAAGTTCAAAAGGGAGATTCAAAGTCAATAATAGAACCTTCTTTTCAGATTAAAAACACATTAAACCCTGTCATTAATGAGAGAGAAGGATGGACTACTATATGCGGAACATACACCGCTAATGGTGGAGAAGGAGCTATTATTATAGGATGTTTTGACGAGGATAAAAATCTACAGATAGAAAAACTTAACAAACCCAAAGGGTTTACTGCTACCCAATCTTTGGATGCATATTACTACCTAGAAAATGTAGAAGTAAACGAAATAGTAGCGGCTTCTCAGTGTGACTGTGGAAATGGCGGAGTTGAAGAAGAAAAATTCTCAAGGGGAAAACCGCCTTGTATGAATTAACTGATGAAGAAAAGATTTCTGAAAGCACGATTTATTTCGCTCAAGAGTCTGCCAGAATTAATTCAGTGGCTAAAAGAGACTTGAAAAATTTAATCGCTTACTTAAAAGAAAATCCATCTATAAAACTGAAGCTAACGGGGCACATGGATTTAAGTGAGTTTGATGAGTCTAAGGTAAAAGTCAGACTTTCTGATATAGGTGCTCAGAGAGCCGCTTCTCTAAAAAATTACTTTGTGTCTAAAGGTCTGGAAGAATCGCGATTTACTTCTAAAGACAAAGCCGCAAGCGTTCCTCTTTCTAAGCACAAAACACCAATGCAATTGGCTAAAAACAGAAGAGTAGAATTCTCTGTGCAGTAGCAGCATTAAAAAAATTAAATTCTTAAGCCCTCAAGGTGAACCTTTGAGGGCTTTTTACAAAATAAATAACTCCATATTTAGTTATCTAATCAGTGAAAGAAATTATTCTGTCATTTTTCTTAACCCTATCTGCCCTAGTTTTGTTAGCCCAAAACCTAGTCCCCAATCCTAGTTTCGAGAAATTTAAATATTGTCCCGTCACCTATAATCAGACCTCGTTAACCTTAGTGGATAATTGGAGACAAGCTTCTGACGGAACTCCAGATTACTTTAATTCCTGTAGTGATAAAGCAGGTGTACCTGAGAATATGTTCGGTGAACAGAACGCCAAAGCTGGAGAAGCTTATTTAGGTTTAGTGACATTCTCTGCCTCTAAAAGAGACTATCGAGAGTACATAAAAGCTCCACTTAGCAGAAAGCTAAATGCAGGTGAAATGGTCTGTGTAGAGCTTTATGTAAGCCCTGCAGATCACTCTCGCTACGTTACAGACGGAATAGGTGTTTCTCTTAGTAAAAAGCCACTTAAATACACGCTAGATAAAGTTCTCGAGACCACTCCTATCATGGAATCACCTGAGCTTCATTTTATAGATGGATATGAACAATGGACCCTTTTAAGTAATGAGTTTATAGCCAAAGGAGGAGAGGCATATATTACCATCGGAAACTTCAAGCCGGACAGTAAATTAAATGTCTTAAAAAGAACAACCAAAGAAGACATATCAGCTAATAACTGGGCTTATGTATACCTAGATAGTTTAGTGATAAAACCCATTAAAGAAAAGAAGGAATGCAGTTGTGTAAATGAACTTTTAGCTGAACTCGTGGTGAATCCCCCTGCTCAGCTATCTAAAGCTATTTCTTTAAAACTAGAATCTGTTCTTTTTGACTTTGACTCTTCCGTATTAACCTCTGAAGCAGAGGCTAAGCTAAATGACATTTCTAAAAAATTACTCCGCAACAAAAACCTCTTCATTCAAATAAACGGACATACGGATATTATAGGACGAGAGGGTTACAACCAAAAGCTCAGCAGGGAAAGAGCCGAAAATGTTCAGCAGTTTATCGAAAATAAAGGTTTAGACATCAATAGACTAGAAATACAATTTCATGGAAGCACTTCCCCAGTAACAGAAAACGAAACTACAGAAGGAAGGGCTCAAAACAGGAGGGTAGCCTTTGAAATTCTAGAGAAAAGCTATGTCGTACATGCTAAACCTCAGAAGAACTAGTTACCTCGTTTTTAGGGACCCTAAGCAATAAAAGCACTCCCAAAACAAAGAAGGCCACTAGCGAAACTAAAGACAACCTCATCCCACTTAAAGCAGTATCTGACACACCAGAATTCATAGTACCCACTTCTTCCAAATAAGCGAACATAAAAAGACCGATGGCTAGACCTATTTTCTCAGAAACATCGTAAAAACTAAAATAGGAAGCTGTATCCTTAACTTCAGGAATAAACTTAGAAAAAGTAGACCTTGATAAAGACTGAATCCCGCCCATAACAAAACCTACGATGGCTGCCATTACATAAAATTCGGTTGGTGAATGAATGAAAATAGCGCCTACACTTAAAAAAGCCCAAAAAATATTAACTATCACTAAAGCCTTTACGTTGCCCCATTTGGCACTCATTCTGCTCATAACATAAGCCCCTGGTATAGCTATCAACTGAATTAGCATTATACTAATAATTAACCCATTAGTTTTAGATGTATCATCCAGCCAGTCTATTTCCTTAGCCGCAAAATAAGCTGCTACCAACATCACCGTTTGAACACCCATAGAGTAAACGAAAAATGCTTGAATGTATCTTTTAAGCCTTACCGTACTCTTAACCTTCTGCCATACATACTTCAACTCTCTAAAACCTTTAACTAAAATTTTGGCATCCACTAAAGCCTTTGATTTGCCGGCTGGAAGCACATAAAGAGAATATTGGGTAAATACAAGCCACCATAAGCCAGTCATTACAAAAGCCCATTTAATTTCCATTATCTTCCCTAAATATAATCCTAGAATAGTAGCAAGGAGAATTACACTCCCCACATAGCCAAATGAAAAGCCTTTAGCTGAAAGTTTATCGTGCTCTTCGGGAGAAGCTATTTCAGGCAAGTATGAATTATAAAAAACGATTGACAACCAAAACCCAATTTGGGCCATTATGTAAAACAAGATAGTAGCGAAGAGGCCACTAGTAGTATTAGCATCAAAGAAAAACAAACCCATGCACGACACTGCACCTATTGTCGAAAACAACCTCAGAAAAAATCTTTTTCTACCTAAATAATCCGCCACACCAGTAAACATAGGCATCAATAAAGAAATAATCACAAATCCTATAGCTCCCGTATAACCTATTAAAGCAGTATTTACAAATTCTCTTCCTAGAAACTCTACTGTATTAGAAATAGTCTCGACCCCATCTATGAGAATAGTTTTTTTAGTTGAGGCCTCATAATAAATCGGAAATATCGCTGAGGTAATTACCAGTGAGTATACGCTGTTAGCCCAATCATACATGGCCCATGCATTCTGAGTGGTTTTCTTGGAGTAGGTCTTCATCAGGGGGGAAAGTTATAATAAGGTGTTTAATTCACCAAATTAGAAGGTATTAAAAGCTGTAAATTTGCGTTGAAAATTTATTTTCTGCAATGAAACAACATTTTGATATAGCTATAGTAGGAGGAGGAATCATAGGAGCAGCAACGTTCTTTAAACTTTCTGAGAGGTTCCCAAATAAGAGTATCGTGCTCATAGAAAAAGAAAAAGGACTGGCAGCTCACCAAACAGGAAATAATAGTGGGGTGATTCATTCTGGCCTTTACTATACACCTGGTTCACTAAAAGCAGTGAATTGTATCCAAGGCAGAAGAGAGTTAGTGAAATTCGCCCAAGAGCATAAGGTGGCTCATGATGTTTGCGGAAAAGTCGTAGTAGCTACTGAAGAATGGGAGCTTCCCCAAATGGAGAAAATCTACCAAACGGGACTTCAAAATGAAATTGAAGACATGGAAAAAATCACGGCAGACCAAGTTCGTGAAATAGAACCAAACTGTAATTCAATTGGAGGAATAAGGGTGGGCTGTACTGGAATTATAGACTACAGAGGAGCCACTGAAAAGATGACCGATTTGGCCCTAGCCGCCAATCAATTCAACTCATTAAAACTGGGAGAAGAAGTACTAAACCTCACAAAGAATGGAGAGTTCACAACTATACAAACGAGCAAATCTGTTTACAGCTGTGATAAATTAATAGTTTGCGGTGGTCTTCAAGCCGATAGATTGGCTCGAAAAGATGATGTAAAGCTTAAAGAAAAAGTAGTAGGTTTTAGAGGTGATTACTATGAATTAACTGATCAAGCGAAGCATAAAGTGAAGCACCTTATCTATCCTGTCCCTAATCCAGAGTTTCCGTTTTTAGGTGTTCACTTTACACGAATGACTAATGGAGAAATAGAGTGCGGACCAAATGCGGTATTCACTTTTAAAAGAGAAGGATATGGAAAAACAGACTTCAATTTAAAAGATACTGCAGATGCCCTAAGCTATCCTGGAACATGGAAACTTTTCATGAAAAATATGAAGTTTGGAATCAACGAATACAAAAGAGCCTTTAGTAAAAAGTTGTTTCTAGAAACATTGCAACGCATGGTCCCTTCTCTTACCATGGATGACATTAGACCAGGAAGAGCGGGGGTAAGAGCACTTCTTCTGGGCCAAGACGGAGACACTAGAGATGACTTTAGAATAGAGTACACCGATCATTCTATTCATGTTTTAAATGCACCTTCTCCAGCAGCTACGGCATCCTTAGCCATAGGGTCTCAGATAGCAGACATGGCTCAAAAGCACTTTGACTACTAGCCAATTTCTTTTCTCACCGTAAATGTTAAATCTAGATTTTAATCAAAAGAATGATTTAGGGAGACAAAAATTTTCTTTTTAGCACACGATTTTAAGTCATGGGACAATTGAGATTTTTTTTAAAAATGACTTAAATTTATGAACTTAAATAATCTCCATAATAAAAAATAATTAGCTCGCTTTGAAAGGGTTATTTACATTACATTTTATGAACGTACTGAAACAGATTGTTTTATTAGTTGCCTTACTTTTTGGTGCTCTACATTCGAAAGGGCAGTTTACAGTTGACACTTCATCTGACTCTATAGATATTAGCCCAGGTGATGGGATTTGTGCCGACTCAAATGGCGAATGTTCATTGCGCGCTGCAATTATGGAGTCCAACGCAATAACTGGATTGAACAATATATTTATCCCTAACAATGAGTACTTAATTACGCTCAATGTATCCTCGGAAAACGGATGTGTTTCAGGAGATCTGGATATCACTTCGGATCTTGTGATCCAAGGAGAATTAACAAGAGAGACTATTATAAACGCTGACTCACTAGATCGTGTGTTCCATGTCTTGCCTGGTGTAATAGTCACTATTGAACACCTTGAAATACATCAGGGGTTTGTTTTCGCTGAAAACGGAGGAGCTATTCTGAATCAAGGTGATTTAAGCTTATTTGAGGTTGGTATTCGGAATTCAATGACCGAAGGAGACACCCAGGGGGCACAGATTGGAGGAATGGGGGGAGCTATTGCAAACGAAGGAATTATCACTATTGAAAACACAACCATTAATGACTGTATGGCTTTAGGTGGAAAAGGAGGCAACGGCATTGCCCCTGGAGGTGGAAGTGGCGGTGGTGGTGGCCCCGGTTTTGGTGGCGCAATTTACAATACAACTGATGCAGTTGGTGTAATGGTTAATTCAACAATTAGCGGAAACATTGCCATTGGTGGTCGCGGAGGTAGCGGCACCCATCACCAAGGTTCAGGTGTGGTTTCTAGTCCTGGTGGACTTGGAGGTGGAAATGGAGGTAGTGCAGGAGGTCAAAATGGGAATGGAGGAGTTGGAAACTGGGCCGGTGGTGGTGGCGGTGGTGGATCAATTTCAGGAGCTGGAGGTGATGGTGGATTTGGTGGTGGCGGTGGTGGTGGTGGTGCAAATTCCTGGGGAGGAAACTCTGGCCCATCAGGTGATGGCGGCCTTTATGGAGGGAATGGAGGACAAGGATGCTGCAGCGGAGGCTCAGGAGGTGGCGGAGGAGCAGGTCTTGGAGGTGGGCTATTTAATAACTCAGGAGATTTTAGCATTACAAATTGCACCTTCGCTTTTAATGAAGCATTAGGCGGAAACGGTGGCGGTGGATGGTTTAGCGGTGGCGGTGCTGCTGGCTCAGGTGGCGGTGGTGCCATTTTTAATCTAGATGGAACTGTAATCCTTAACAATTGTCTTTCAGCTGAAAACATTTCATCAGATTCTGGAAGACATTTGGCTGGTGAAATGAGTTCAACAGGAGGTCACAATCTGGTACAAACTTCAGACGCTGAGGTGACTTTTATCGGGGTAACAACTGGTGATTTATTGGATTTAAATCCACTTATTTTTCCTTTGACTAACAATGGAGGGAATACTGACACTCACCAGGTGGAATCTTGCGACCCTATTAGCCCAGCGATCAATGCAGGCAACGATGATTTAGCCAGCAACCTTGATCAAATCGGTCAGGGAAGAAGTGGCATTTCAGATATTGGAGCACTAGAGGTCTTGGCACCAATAGCAAGTTTACTGCCTATGGATACGGTTCTTTGTATAGGACAGTCTCTACTTCTAGACGCAACCGTTCAAGATGGAATATACAACTGGTCAAACGGTTCAACTAACCCAACTTTACTTGTAGAGTCTGAAGATACATACACTCTAACCGTTAGTATTAATGGATGTGAGTTTACTGATAACATAGTGGTAGACTACAGCCCACTAGAAAGTGTCGACTTAGGTCCTGATCAAACCCTATGTCCTGGCGATATTCTAACACTAGAACCTAATGTTGTGGCAGATTCATATCTATGGAATAACGGCTCGACTTCAACAACCTACCCAGCCGAAATTTCAGGTACTTACTCGGTAATAGTAACCCTAGGCAACTGTAACGCTACTGACACCGTTTTAATTGATAATGTATCTCCTATCGTAATCGGTCTAGGACCTGACCAAAGTATTTGCGAAGGAGAGCAAGTGATATTTAATACAGATGTCTTAGCAGATCAATTTATTTGGAGTTCAGGGGAAATCACTCCATCCATTACTACAAACTCATCAGGTGTTTACCAATTAACAGCCGAAATAAATGGATGTGAATTCTCAGAAAGTGTTGCTCTTGAGGTTATTCCATTGCCTTCATTTAACCTAGGAATCGATACCCAGCTGTGCCAGGGAGAAATATTAGTTCTAAATCTAACCAATGTAGGTGATTCCTATACCTGGCAAGACGGTACAACAGATAGCTCATATACAGTAAATGAGTCTGGAACATATTCAGTGGAGGTGATTCAAAACGGGTGTGCAGAAACAGATGAGGTCTCAGTCGTTGTGAATCCAATACCTTATTTTGATTTGGGAGCAGATAGAATAATTTGTTACAATGAGAATGCTCAAATCCAAGCCCTAGCATCAAGCCCTAACGCATCAGTCATTTGGTCAACCGGAGAGAATACAGCGGCTATTTCACCTACATTAACAGGTACGTACACCGCTACTTCACAACTCAATAATTGTGTTTTCTCAGATGAAATTTACATTGAAATCATTCCACCTTTTGAACTTTATCTCGGTGATGATCTGATTTTATGTACTGGACTCACTTACACTATTGACGCGTGGGACGAATCATTCAATTACCCAGTTCAAATAAATTGGAATGACCAAATAAATGACAGCATACGTGATGTAACAGAAACAGGTCTTTACCAAATTGAAGTGATAAGCTCTTGTGAAAGCAAGACAGATGAAATATTTCTAGAATTTGAGCAATGTGAAGATTGCAGAATATATGTACCTAACACATTTACTCCTGACAATGATGGGATAAATGATATTTTTGAGGTGAGCGCTTCCAAATGTAATTTCAACAACTATAACTTTTGGATAATGGATAGAAATGGAGACGTAGTGTTCACCAGTCAATCTCCAGATTTATACTGGGATGGTTCATTTCAGCAGGGAACTCATTATGTAGAAGACGGTATTTACACTTGGAGATTGTTATTCACTTTTGAGGACGAGAAAGGCACAAAAGGGGAAGAGCAGTTTGGTCACATTTTGATTATTCGCTAGACACCATCCGTATAACTAAGGGTTAAGACCACAAATAACATTAATTTAAAATCGTATCTGTAAAAACTGCTGATTTTCAGATTGTCACTCTGGCTAATCATAGCATCTGCATAGGATTACATTAAGCTAGTTAACTCAAAACAAACAGCTCAGAGAATGAACTAACCGCAATTTAATCTACTCGAAACGTACTAGGATTCTGCTGGAAATTTATAGCTTGTCGATCAAGGAGGGAATAGACCTCTGTTGTAAACGAATTCAATAAAGAGCGCTAAAACTCGATTTCAACTTTATAAATGGAACCGTAAAAAACAGGCCTAGTCTATAAACCCTTGCTCTCTCATCCATTCATCATTAAAGACTTTACCTACGTATCTACTTCCGTGATCGTGGAATAATACTACAGTAACGGAATCTTCCGTAAGCTGATCTTTCATTTGACGAATTACCTGAAATGCTGATCCACATGAATAACCTAAAAGTAATCCCTCTTTTAAAGCCAATTCTCTAGCTACTAAAGCACCATCTTTATCTGTTACTTTTTCGAAGTGATCTATTAAATCGAAATCTACATTTTTAGGAAGAATATCTTCTCCTATACCCTCGGTGATGTATGAATGAATTTCATTCTCATCGAAAATTCCAGTTTCGTGGTATTTCTTAAAAACAGATCCATACGTATCTCCACCCCAGAGTTTCACCTCAGGGTTTTGCTCTTTTAAATACTGACCTACACCTGAAATAGTCCCTCCAGTCCCTACCCCTACTACAAAATGAGTTATTTTCCCATCTGTTTGGTCCCAAATTTCTGGGCCAGTAGTTAAGTAATGAGCCTTTCTATTAGAAAGATTATCATACTGAAATGGATAAAATGAATTAGGAATTTCATTGGCTAATCTTGTAGCCACGCTATAATAACTTTCAGGATGATCTGCTTCTACATTCGTAGGACACACTCTTACGTCTGCTCCCATGGCTCTTAGAATGTCTATTTTCTCTTTACTCTGCTTATCACTCATAGTACAGATCAGCTTATACCCTTTAACACATGCTGCTAGTGCTAATCCCATTCCTGTATTACCAGAAGTACATTCTATAATAGTTCCTCCAGGCTTTATTTTCCCCGCTTTTTCGGCATCTTCTAGCATCTGCAAAGCCATTCTATCCTTGGTAGAATGGCCAGGATTAAAATATTCAACTTTAGCCCAAACTTCACCTGGAATATCCTTGGCTATGTTATTTAATCTTATTAATGGAGTATCACCTATAGCTCCTAGAATGTTATCATAAACGCGTTTCATATTTGTCTTTTTTTAGCGTTGCAAAAGTACTCTTTTAGAAGTAACAATAGTTAAACGTTCTGCGGAGTTAGTCAAACTTAATGGCCCTTACAGGGTCTATTCGAGAGACATATAATACTGGGAGAATCATAAACAAAACACATATAACCAGTGTTATAAGATTAATCTGACAGACATAAGTCCAGTTTAAGTCAATCGGAACTTTATCTAAAATATATTTTTCAGGGTCTAACTTCACCAACCCAAATTTATCTTGAAGAATACAAAACCCTAAGCCTAAGATGTTCCCCACGATTAAACCGATTACAAGAATTCTGCCAGCAAGCACTATAAAAAGACCACTAAGCCTAGTCGTACTCGCGCCAAAGGCCTTAAACAATCCTATCAAACTCGTTTTTTCTATGATGATTATCAAAATAGCACTCGCTATATTAATGATAGCCACGAATATCATAAGAATAATTAGTATAATGACATTTATATCCAGTGTAGCTAGCCAATTAAAGATCTCTGGAAACCGAGACAATATAGTATCACTTCGGTAGTAGTACGGCAAAGAAAAAGTTAACGCGTCATCCGCATTTAATATCGACTCATAGTCCGTGAGCAGTACTTCATATCCGCCACAGTATTCAGAATGAGTAGCACCCGAACTAACCACTAATGGAAGCAATCTAAGCGGGTCTTCACCGTCAACCGAAAACATAATTCTAGACGTATCCGGAATGGTTTCGAACCTATCTCTAACGATCAACTCTATTATGGAAGTATCCTTGTAGCTCAAATAATGCGGCCCTGATCCACGCCATTTCATTTTACTCCATTCAAATTTTAAAAGTCCTTCACCCCCAAAGCCACTTTCAGAACCTTTCCATCTGTTTTTCTCTTTTTCCTCCGTTACTTTTACTTGAGACTCTATACCCCATTTGCTGATTTTGGCCATTATGTCTAAGGGCACAAAAACAAATTGTTCATCGAACTCTACAAATCCAGAGTTATATATTCCTACCACCTTAAACGTTCTAGGTTTTAAATCCTCTTGGTTAAGCACGAAATACACAGTCAACCTCTCTCCTACGCTTATTCTTAGCCTTTTAGCTATGGTTTCGGAAAGCATTATGTGCTTCTTTACCTCTAAAGAGTCTGCAGACAGCGTAGTCCCCTTCACTAATTTATCATTGAAGAAAGTCCAATCAAAATCCGAAGAAACACCTTTAATTATAGCGCCTTCTACGTCTTTTTTTGTTTCTAATATCCCGGGCTTAATAGCGAATTTCTGGACATGCTTAACACAGCTTATTTTTTTGATTTCACTGACAAGTGAATCATTGGTTAACATAGGAATGGACTCTTTGCTTTGAGCTCCGGAGTTTTGACTTATCTGCACATGAGAACCGAAACCGACTACTTTATCTCTAACCTCATTCTGAAAACCTATCACTATAGCTATGCTTATAAGCATCACTGCTATCCCCAGAGCCACAGCTCCTGTGGCTATATGAATAATAGGCCGTGAAAAGCCTTTTTTAAAGCCCTTTCCCGAGCTAATTCGTTTTGATATGTACCAGTAAAAGTTCGTCATATAAAGTCGCCTGCAAAAGTAAGCCAAGCTACATTAGAATAGCTAATTCTTGGTTTATCTATCTTAATTTAATCAAAGTTAAAATAGCTAAGCTGTAGTGAACAACATTTTATTCAAAGAGAATTCAAATTCTAGTTTATTGGTTAGAAACATTTTTGATCTTTGAAGAAAGCTGACACGGTTTTTGTAATCGACCTTATCATGAAATTTATTTTATACTCTATCTCTCTTCTCATTCTTTCATGCGCCCTTAAGGTGGATACTGATTCCACCTCAGTTTCGGAACTTAAAAATGACGCGGTGCACGTTCCTAAAAGAGAAAATTGTTTAACGCCACTTTCGGAAAATTTCAAAACTGGTGCAGACCAGATAATAAAAGTAGTAGAGCTGCTAAGAGATAAAAATGTAGGCCTAGTAGGCAACCCTTCCTCACAGATAAATGGTGTTCATCTAGTGGACACTTTAATGGCTCATGGAATAGCATTGCAACGCATTTTCTGCCCTGAGCATGGATTTAGAGGTGAAGGCGCTGCGGGCGCAATAATTAATGACTCTAAAGCCACAAGCTTTTCTTCATCAGAAATATTATTGAAAAAATAAAAAACCCTCGTTAGAATTACTTAAAGGCTTAGATGTACTCGTCTTCGATATTCAAGATGTAGGAGTTCGGTTCTACACGTATATCTCTACTCTACATTACATTATGGAGGCAGCAGCTGAAGTTGGGATAGAAGTACTGGTGCTAGATAGACCGAACCCGAATGCACATGTGATAGATGGACCTATTCTAAATCCTGATTTCAAATCATTTATAGGAATGCACGCGATTCCAGTCTGTCACGGAATGACTATAGGGGAATATGCTCTTATGATTAACGGAGAAGGGTGGTTAGAGAAAGGACTCTCTTGTGATTTGAGAATTATTTCATGTAAAGAATACACTCATTCTACCAGGTATTTCTTACCAGTAAAACCAAGCCCCAATTTACCGAACTACACAAGTGTAATTCTATATCCTTCACTGTGCTTTTTTGAAGGGACCTCAGTTAGTGTAGGGCGCGGTACAGATAATCCCTTTCAGGTTTACGGTCATCCAAAACTTAGAGGAGACGGAACTTTCTTCACTCCCGAACCTCGAAAAGAGGCTCCTACCCCAAAGCTAAAGGGCATAAGATGTAACGCTTATTCTTTTAATGACAATGACACTGAAAACTATATCTGCTCAGCTCAACTCAATTTAAATAGTATACTGGAGGCTCATGAAGTTTTAGGTGAAGATTTATTCAGTAGGCCTAATTTCTTCGATTTATTGGCAGGAAGTGATAACTTAAGAAAACAAATTTCAGAAGGAAAAAATGAGGCGCAAATAAGAGAATTATGGCACGATGGACTTCAAGAGTTTAAAAAAACACGATCGAAATACCTTCTATACCCTTAAAAATCGGTAATTTCACAAATTCTAAATTAGACTTATGTATAAGAAAATTCTCATTTTTTTAATCCTTGATGTGCTGCTTTTCGCTTCTTGTAAAAAAGAAGTTCCCCTGAACGATTTAACCTATACATGTGAATGTGGAAGCTTATCTCTTGATGGCACTGAATATCAGCTTACCGATGCTCATTGGGTAACTTTAGCCAATGATACAGATGATTTTGGATCGGATATTATTACGGGGAAAGACTATTACACTACTACTAAAATAGAATTAGAAGGAGAAGTAGAGCCTCATCATTTAAATATGAGAGTAGTTATTCCAGCGCTCAGTGAGGGTGATCTTTTAGGCTTAAGTAATGTGAGATTCTTCCAAGCTCATCCAGATTCTAATAATGTGACTTTTGTAATTGAGGAGGTAAATTTCAATTCTCTTTCTCCTTTAACTAAATATGTCGTTACTGCTGGAGCCTTTGAATTGACTCAAGGTGAGCCAGGCATAGTGGCTGATGATATTACATTTCAATTAGATATAGCCCCTTCATTAGACGGGTTAACTCCTTTGACCACCTCATCTTCTTTCAGCGGTAGTTTTCTAGCTGATAAAGAAGAACTTTAATTCTCTTCTAAAGCACTTTCTTTCTCTCTCAAATAGTTGAATAGAAACGTTAGTTGAGAGTCTACATCTTTCTGAACGTCTGACTTATCCATGGCCACATGAATATCAGGAATAATACCTGAATACTCAGAACACAACTTGTTATTCAAAATATACTTTACTCGGGGCACTCTTATAACAAAACCTGTTTTAGGTAATTCTACATGCACAAAATAACCTGCATAATTAACTTTCCCGCTTCCTCTGGTTTCGGTGCCAATTAATTTTGTTCGAGGGTAATTTTCTTTCAGTATAGCAGCAGCATCACTAGCGCAGCTAAATGTAGTCCCATCTATAAGAATAAATAACTCTCCAGAGTAGCGCTGTTTGGCTGATTTATAATGAGCTCCTTTTCTCCCTTTGAAATCATCTCCATAATCTTCCCTAAACACGAAATTTTCTAGGCCCATCGATTTCAATTTCTCCTTCCGTTCGTTTTGAATCCCGCTGACTGTCCTAAAATCAATCTTCTTAATTACTTCCAGTTCATACTTCTCGGAGGTTGATACTCCGAAAGACTCTAAAAGAATATTCTGCAGATTTTCTTGTCCTCCTCCGTTATCTCTTAAATCCAAAACGAGTTCAGAAATATCCTGTTTATCTAGTTCTTTAAATATGGACTTCAATTTTATTTTCCACCATAATGGAGACTTCTGATTAAAATTAGAAACAGATAACACGGTTATTCCATTCATACAACTTAGATCAAATGGCCCCGAATTAAAGTCCTCTAAAAAAGATGTTTTTAAAAATTCTTTGAGAGAGGCACTTGTCATATACCTTCTAACGCTTAATATCTCTCTATTAGATACTGTAGGAACTTCTAAACTTAATATAAAGTGTGAAATAGAACCAAAAATCATCAGACAGCCACTCACTGCTAGAGGTGTTATGTTCTCCGTCTACCATAGACACTATAGCCAAATCTTCTAGAATAGATTTAATAGGAATATTATTTATTTTGAATATTTCTCTTCTTTGAATTTCTTCATACCGCAACCCAATAGTACCTGTAACAACAGCTGTAGAATCGAAAAACTGTAATTGGTAGGGAAAAAACTCTCCATATTGAATAATTTCCTTTGTTCTCTCCGAAGAAAATTTAACATTACTATGACCATCATTAAGAAGCTTCAAGAATCCATTAAAAATGAAAAAGGCATCACTCTCAGAGTAATATTCTGACTTTAATCCACTCTTTATTATTTCAACCTTAGATGAATCCACTTCCGAGGAATTAGGATGAATCTCCTGTAAATGACTAAATAAAAACTCTATATCTGCTTGGAAAAAATATGAAGAATTTAAAAATGACTGAGTACATCCTGACGCAGAAAGGAATAAAATGAATAATATTGTAAATAAACTTTTCAATAGCTTGTGTGATTTATCTTTTACGTAGCTCCTCTATTTTAGTTGCTTAGAGATCAGATAAAAAGTTTGGCGTGTTTTTGGTAACCGCTTTAGAAAAACTGACGTATCCAAGCACATTACACTTATGAAAACCATTTTAAACATATCTTTCATCTTCATTATCAGTATCATTACTAATGATATTAGTGCTCAAAATGAATACCTCGCTCGTTCTTGGCCGAATGGAAACCCCATGGTAGTGTATTTTCTAGAATCCGGAAGTCAAGAAATTCTTAAAGAACAAGTATTCTATAAGAATGGTCAGTTAGACTATGAAGGAAGTTATGAGAGTGGAGTAGAGCACGGCTTTTGGACCTATTACTGGGAGAACGGTTCAATGAAATCTCAAGAGTTTTATCAAAATGGTCTTGAAGAAGGCACCATGTATGACTATGATAAATTAGGTGACAAGCACACCGAGTACATCTATACAAGAGGAGTGTTAGTCAGCAAGACTTCGATTAACTAAAGCCTATGATTTTTCCTTTACTATTACAAAACACCTCTCTGTTTTAACATTCTAAATTCCTGAAAACTAGCCAAGCGCAGGTGATAAAAACATCTCTTTCCCGAATTGAGAACATGGCAACTTCAGGTTTTGACGTGTTTTTTTTAATCTCATAGCAGTATGGGATTGACAGCGAATAGAATATCCCCGGCTGATTGTGGTTCATGTGTAAAATAAACTCTTCCTTTTTTTCTACTTTGAATAATCTCTAAGTGTAAATGATTCTTTATTATTTGAAAAAACAAATTTTAATGCCTGGATAAAACTTAGCGATTCTTTTAAATCAAAAAAAGAGATTAATAATGTTCTTCATGTTGGAAATTTCCCTGTAATTAAGAAATTCATTCTTTCTTATTAAGTTAAGCGCTGAACCTTCTTTGAACCATTCTATCTGAGATTCATTGTAAGTATGGTTTAACTTGATTTCATTTTTAGATCCATCTTTATGAACTGCCTCTAGCGTTAACTGTTTCCCTGCCGTGAATGTGTTAAGATCTAAGAAATTAAGCGTATCGTCTTCCTGAATTAAATCGTAATCAGTCTCGGTAGAAAATGTTAAACCTAACATTCCCTGCTTCTTAAGTTTGTTTCATGAATTCTAGCAAAAGACTTTACTACAACTACCATAACACCTAAGTGTCTTGGCTCCATCGCAGCATGCTCTCTAGAAGAACCTTCACCATAGTTATGATCTCCCACTACAACAGTAGAAACCCCGTCTGCCTTATATCCTCTCGCTGTAGCTGGAACCTCACCGTACTCACCTGTTAACTGGCTCTTTACCTTGTTTGTCTCCATATTAAATGCATTCACAGCTCCTATCAGACAGTTATTAGAAATATTATCTAAATGTCCTCTATACCTTAACCATGGACCTGCCATAGAAATGTGGTCTGTGGTACATTTTCCATGTGCTTTAATTAGCAGTTTCATTCCTGTTATATTCTCACCATTCCATGGCTTAAATGGACTTAAAACCTGCAATCTTTCAGAGTCATCTTTTACTACAATCTGCACTTGAGACCCATCTGCAGCGGGCTCTATATAACCATTATCTTCAACATCAAATCCTTTAGGCGGAAGCTCAAAACCGGTAGGCTCATCTAACTTTACTTCCTCCCCATCCTTATTTACTAATGTATCGGTAAGTGGGTTAAAGTCTAATCTTCCGCTAATAGCTATAGCTGCTACCATTTCTGGTGATGACACAAATGCGTGTGTGTTCGGGTTTCCGTCTGCTCGCTTTGCAAAGTTTCTGTTAAACGAGTGAACGATGCTGTTTTTAGGAGCATTTTTAGGGTCACTGTATCTAGCCCACTGACCTATGCATGGACCACAGGCGTTAGTGAAAATAGTGGCATCTAAATCTTCAAATATGTTCAAAAGACCATCTCTAGCAGCTGTATATCTTACTTGCTCCGAACCAGGGTTAATTCCTAATGTTAGCTTTTAGGTTTAAGTCCCTTGATCTAGCTGCATCTTCAGCAATAGAAGCTGCCCTAGATAAATCTTCATAAGAGGAGTTGGTACACGAGCCAATCAACGCCCACTCTACATCTAAAGGCCAGCCTTCAGTTTTAGCCTTTTGTTTCATTTCATTAACTGGTGTAGCTAAATCTGGAGTAAACGGTCCGTTTAGGTGTGGCTTTAAATCATCTAAATTAATTTCTATTACCTGATCAAAGTACTCGTCTGGATTAGCATATACTTCTGGGTCTCCTGTTAAATGTTCTCTAATTCCATTAGCAGCATCTGCCACCTCGTCACGTCCTGTAGCTCTTAGGTATCTTTCCATAGAATCATCATAACCGAAAGTAGAAGTAGTAGCTCCTATTTCTGCTCCCATGTTACAGATAGTTCCTTTTCCTGTTCCAGATAATCCTATAGCTCCTTCTCCGAAGTATTCTACGATAGCATCTGTTCCACCTTTAGCAGTTAAAATACCTGCTACTTTAAGGATTACATCTTTGGAAGCTGTCCATCCGCTAAGTTTTCCTGTTAGCTTAATTCCTATTAGTTTAGGAAATTTAAGCTCCCAAGCCATTCCTGCCATTACATCTACGGCATCTGCTCCACCTACTCCGATGGCTACCATACCAAGTCCTCCTGCATTTACTGTATGAGAATCAGTACCTATCATCATTCCTCCGGGGAATGCGTAATTTTCTAGAACTACTTGGTGAATGATTCCTGCTCCGGGCTTCCAGAATCCTATCCCGTATTTATTAGATGCAGACTCTAAGAAGTTAAATACTTCACTAGACTGATTAATTGCATTCTGAAGATCTTTATCTGCTCCCATTTTAGCTTGAATCAAGTGATCCAAGTGCACTGTAGAAGGAACAGAAACCTTTTTCTTTCCTGCTTGCATGAATTGCATAAGTGCCATTTGAGCTGTAGCATCCTGCATTGCTACGCGGTCTGGAGCAAAATCTACATATGATTTACCTCTCTGAAAAACGGTACTAGCGTCTCCATCCCAAAGATGGGAATACAGAATTTTTTCTGAGAGAGTCAGCGGTTTTCCAACAGCTTTTCTCGCTGCTGCTACTCTACTAGGGTAACGGTCATAGACCGCTTTTATCATATCTATGTCAAATGCCATTCTGTTAAATTTTATCGGTGCTCAAAAGTACTCATTACTATGGAATTCAGTGTTGCAACGCAATCTCTTAATGAGTTAATAAACAAACCCTTATACCGTGTATTTAATACACGGAGTTTTCAAAGTTCTAGTTTCTCGAAAAAAAACGAAGATTTACTCATCTATTTCTTAGCCGAAATCTTATGCTTTATTCACTTTGGTCTATGTGATCAAACCTTAATTTTACTCTTGTGAAAAGAAAAGCAGTTATCGAGAATATAAATGTGGCTATTAAGTCGGTGAGAGCACAACTTCTAAGGACTACTCTTACAGTTCTTATTATAGCGATAGGTATCACGGCTTTAATAAGCATAATCACTGCCACCACTGCACTAGAGAAGAAAATAAGCAGTGAATTCACCTCTCTAGGCACCAATACATTTATTATTAAAGCAAATAACACCAGAGGAAGACGAAGAGGTCAAGTCAATAAAAAGTATACCGATATTAGCTACTCTGAAGCCAAAGAATTCAAACGAGAATATCCTAGGGAAGATCTAGTAAGCATTACAGCCATGGCCAAATTTGGAGCTACGGTTAAACACCTTTCTGAATTAACAAACCCTAACGTAATGGTTAATGGAGTAGATGAGAATTATTTAGAACTCTCTGGCTACTCTATAGAATCTGGTAGGAATTTTTCTAGGACTGAAATTTCTTTAGGGAACAATGTAGTAGTGATGGGCTCAGATATAGTGAAAAAGCTATTTACAAACCCTGAAACAGCTGTCGGCTCCCACATATCTATAGACTCTCGAAAGTTCACTGTCATAGGAATTTTGGCCTCTAAGGGAAATACTCTGAATTTAAGTGGTGACAATCAATGTCTAATTCCTGTAAGCGTTACTAGAAAATCATACGAAACTAAATCTACAGAGTACAGAACAAATGTGATGGTGACTGACCCGAGAGAGCTAGATGACGCCATCCAAGTGGCTATGGGCAACATGAAACTTATTAGAAAAGACGGCATTAGCGAAGAGTCCTTTCAAATTAACAAAGCCGATAGTACTGCAAATATGGTTATAGAAAACCTGAGTAATGTCACCGTGGCTGCCACTGTCCTGGGCTTTATAACTCTCTTGGGGGCCGGCATAGGGTTAATGAATATCATGTTGGTTTCAGTAACCGAAAGAACTAAAGAAATAGGAGTGAGAAAAGCTATAGGAGCCAGTGCTTCTTTAATTAAGCAGCAGTTTTTAATCGAGGCTATAATCATAGGTCAAATAGGAGGTATAGTAGGAATAGTTTTCGGGGTGTTATTCGGAAATATAACTGCTCTTTTCTTAAGCACAGGTTTTACAGTGCCATGGATGTGGCTTTTTATAGGTGTCGCTCTTTGTTTTGTGGTTAGTGTAGTTAGCGGATATTACCCTGCTAAAAAAGCGTCTGAACTTGACCCTATAGATGCTCTAAGGTATGAGTAAAATTCTGGAATATTCTTTTTCTATTAAAGGCCTAGCAGCCTCTAAATCTTTCTGCTGAAGAAAACGAATGACCTCTCCAGTAGCTAGATGCTCGGATAACTTAACTGGCACTAAATCGCTAAACCCAGAGAATTTTTTTTCAAAGATTAATTTAAATTGCAGTTCATACTCCTGCTGCAGCTGGATTAATGTTTCTACTGTTTTTATAAGCCGTCTAATGCATAAAGTGGATGCTAGCTGACCTCTCAAAATAGATTGGTTTTTCTCGAAGTCCTTCAATAGGTCAAGGAAATCTGAACCGATCAACTTAATATCCTCATATACATCTAAAGATTTATGCTCTTTGTTGTTTATGTATTGCTCTTGTATTTCGAAAAGCCTATTCAGCTTTCTAATCCTAGCAGCGTAAAGCTGTTTAACTACAGGGTTTCGAAGAAAATAATCACGCAACTGAAATATATGGTCTTCGACTATCTCTTCTAAAACATCCTTTGGCGGAATTTCTGTTAACTGAAGGGTATTTAATACTTGAGAAATTTCCAATAGTTAATCTTATTTTTGTTAGAGAACTGTTAAACCTTGAATGAGCCTAACCTACTTTGTATATTTGTACATCAAAAATAGCACGAAATGAAAATACTTTTTAGCTTTCTAACTTTATTCTTATTAACGGCCGCGGGCTGCGAATCTGCAGCTTCTGATGCCTCGAATGATGAGAAATCAATTTCTACTAAAAATGCAGAGGATACTTCTTCTTCGCAAGTTTCTAAATCTTCATCTATTGATTACACAGATAAAAATGAAATAGGAGATATTTCAGGTGATTTCACTATTAATGGAACTATTACCAATGGAGCCACTGTGGAAGGAAAACTTGTGAGAATTTATGAAACTGAGGGAAAAGATATTTTCATCTTAGACAGTACTATAGTAAAAAACGGGGCTTTCACCCTGAACCTCAAGGATGCCAAAATAGGTGTTCATAAAATTGGGTTTAAAAAATATCAGCTAGGTGAATTCATTCTAAATCCCAATGAAAAGAGCATTAACCTTTCTGGAAATGCTTTCAATATAGAGAGAACAATTAAAATAACGAATTCAGAGGAAAATAAGGCGCTTACAGAACATAAGAGCGCCTCAAATAAGCACAAGGCTGAACTGAAAAAAATCAGAGGGATGAAGGCATCTACAGATGTTAAACTGAAATTAATTTATGAGCAAGAAAAAACGCTTAAAGTTCAGCAAGACGCTATGGCTGAAAGTTATCCGAATACATTCTTCGCTAAGATGATTAGAAGAATGCAGAGCCCGAATAGATTTGACCAAGGAAATTACTGGAAGGACATCGACTTCTCTGATGAGTCTTTAGTGAGAAGTATGGCCCTTAATGATAGGATACAAGATTACATGAGGATTCATGCTAGTAAGGATAGAGAGAATGGATTTTACAATGCTGCTGATGAAATTCAAGATAAAGCATCGGTTAACGATAAGGTCAAATACTTCATGCTGTTTACTATGATGGAAGGATTTTACACAAGCGGAATGGAAGATGAGGCATTCTATATAGCTGATAATTATTTGAACGATAATGCTTGTAGTGATTCAGATGTAGCCAATATTATGAAGCGCAGGAAACAGGATTTAAAGAGTCTTAAAATTGGAAATACCCCTGCAGATTTTACCATTTTGGATGAAAACGGAAAAAGCGTAAACCTAAGAACGGTGGCAGCTAAAAATGATCTAACTCTAGTTATGTTTTGGGCTTCCTGGTGTCACAAGTGTGAACAAGAGATGCCAGTAATCAAGAAAATATATGATGCTCACAAAGCTAAAGGATTCGAGATAATAGGAGTCTCTGTAGACATGGAAAGGAATGCATGGCTGAACGGAATAAAAGCGAAACAGTGTAACTGGATCAACGTAAGTCAACTGGAAGGATGGCAAAGTGATGTAGCTAGGGATTACCGAATTGCAACTACTCCAGTGATGTTCCTTTTAGACTCTAAAGGTGAATTATTACTGAAGCCAGACAGAGCTTTCAAGCTGGAGAAATGGATGAACGAAAATTTCAACTAGACCTTTAAAAAAACTCTGTAAATAATATCATCTTCATTCATTAAAGATTTTGTTCTCCCAATTTTTATATAACTCCAGTATTATCCCGTCTGACAAACCGACTTTAGGCACCTTGATTTCGTCAACTAATGCCGACTTCATAATTCTCGTGTAAATTTCTGCGGCTATTACTATTACATCTGCCCTATCAGGTTTTAGGCCTAATTTACTAATTCGTTCCTCATAGGTGTAGCTAGCGAGGTAATCATGGGTGTTTTCTAATACAGCCAATTCTAGATTTTCAACCGATTTTAAACCAGACTCTTTATGTAATCTGTTTATGTTTCCTCCAGTTCCAATCCCTATAAGCTTCTTTTCTCTAATTTTATTCTCTATCAACCAGTCCTCTAACTCTTCCCATATAGACTCAATATTAGACCTATTTAATCCTCTTACCGTTCCTATTTTAAATGATTTAGCTGCGGTTCTTTTTCCCTTTTCTATAAGTGTAATCTCTGTACTTCCGCCACCTAAATCTATGTAGAGATAGGATTTTAGAGCCTCTATATGCCTAGAGTCTTTGAAGTTAGAAAAGAGCAATGAAGCCTCTTCTGTACCTGAGATAATTTCGATATCTACATTGGTTCTTAACCTGACTATTTCTGCCACACTAACTCCATTAGAAGCTTCTCTCATAGCCGATGTGGCACAAGCTCTAAAATCGGAGACTTCATGAACATCCATCAGATTCCAAAAAGCTTCCATGGTTCGAACTAATTGATTTGTCTTTTTAGTGGTAATCTTCCCTACGCTGAATGAATCTTCTCCTAGCCTCAAAGGGACTCTTGTTAAGGATATCTTTCGAACATAATTTTGACTTTCTGTTCTTATCACCTCTTCTATTAATAATCTTATGGCATTGGACCCTATATCTATAGCTGCTAATCTCATAATAATTCTTTTAGTTCATTATACCTCACCTGCTGAGCATCTATCTTGGCCTCTCCTTCTATGAAGTAAGGGTTGGTTTGGTCTACATCTATAATTCTTGACTTTTGGTTATCTGACCATTGCAACGCAAAATAAGACCTCAACTCCGAAATAAGCTTCTTGTCTAACACTGGCATACTAACCTCAATCCTCTTATCTAAGTTACGCCCCATCCAATCTGCAGAGGAGATGTATATAAGGGGATTTCCAGCGTTACCAAACTCAATAACTCTGCTATGTTCAAGATAACGTCCTACGATGCTTCGAACTTCTATATTTTCACTGAGCCCTGCTTTCCCAGGAATTAGACAGCAAATCCCACGTACTGTTAGCTTTATTTTTACTCCAGACTTGCTGGCTTGATAAAGCAGATTTATCATTTGTTTATCTACAAGGTTGTTTAATTTTAAATTAATGTATGCTTCTTTGCCTCGCTGCGCATGAAGTATCTCGTTTAGAATAAGCTCAGAAAATTTAATTCTAGTGTCAAATGGCGAAACGACAAGAGACGAGAACCTTATTCTTTGGAAGGCATTTTCGAATAGACTGAATAGCTTTTTTAAATCAGAGACGATAAGATTACTGGCTGTAAATATTCCTAGGTCTTCATAAATTTTAGAGTTCCCTTCATGAAAGTTCCCAGTGCCTAGATATCCCATGTGCCTAGAAATTAATTACGGTTATTGAATTAAAATTATTTTTGAATGAACTTTTAAGCAATAAGCACCGAATATAACTCTAGCGCCTGCATCTTTCAGTAAGTCTGAATAATAGATGTTGTTTTCTTCGTCAAATCTGGCTTGTAATTCAATAACTACCGTTACCTTTTTTCCGTTTTTAGCGGCATTAATTAAGGCGTGTACGATATCGGAATCCTTGCTTACTCTATAAAGTGTAATACTAATAGATTTTACAAAGGGATCAATGGCTGCCTCTCGTAAAAAAGCAGTGATGTAATCAAAACTCTGGTAAGGCATATGAATCATCACATCCTTTTTCAGGATCACATTAAATAGGCTGTGTTCTCCCTTAAAGTCTGGATGTCTGAGTATTTCCTTTTTTCTGAATGAAAGCTTTCCTTTATCAAACGAAGGGAACGAAAGCAAATCCTTTTTATTATGATATTTCCCCCCTGCTATAATGTTCGACTTTCCTTTTATCTTAAGCTTACTTTTAAGAAAAACCACCATATCTTCAGGCATTTCTTTATCATAAAGAAGTCGTACATAATCCCCTTTTTTTCTCTTTTTTACGGACTTCTCCATTTTCTCCATTACCCCCTTACTGAAGTCATCATCGTAATCTAACTCAGCGTCTCTTGTGATTTTAATGGTATAGGAACTGACTTGCTTTAAATTTAATGTTCTGAAGAGTTTACTCAATTTAAAGCGAATGATGTCATCTATATAAATGACCTTGGAAGTTCCATTGGAAGAATTTATAACATAAAATCTATCAATAGAATCAGGTATTTCTATGAGCGAAAAATTAATACCCCCATTTTCTAATTCTAATTTCACTAATAGATAAATCTCTTTATCTTCTAGACTTGGAAATTCGTTTACCTGGTCAAGCATTATAGGCACAAGCTTAGGTCGAAGTACCTGATAAAAAAATGCTTTTAATTCTTCGATGTTTTCTGACGGAATATTCTCATGGGAGATGATTTCTATTCCTTCTTTATTGAATTCCTTTTTTAACCTTGTGTAGACTTCGTCCCTCCTAGTCTGAAGTGTTCTGATTTTAGCTCCTACTTTTGCTAAAACGTCTGCTGGATCTTCATCGAATTTAGCTTTAGTCTTAGATCGCTAATCTCAACTTGTTGAATTATCCCAGCTACGCGAACTTCAAAAAACTCATCTAAATTATTAGAGAATATACCTAAGAATCTCATTCTCTCTGTAAGAGGAACTGATTTATCTTCGGCTTCCTGTAAAACCCTTTCGTTAAAGGATAGCCAACTTAATTCTCTATTATAATAGCCCAATTAATCTGTGATTTTCACTCTTTCGTCCTTCCCGAACCTTAATCCTATCGAGAACATTCCTGATACATACTTGGCCTTTTTTCTTTGAATCACTGATGCTACATTATCAGTATGCAATCCAAGCTGAACCGGCCCCACGTTTATCATGAAACCAACAGGAATCAACATGTCTTTCATATTGAAAATCTGAAGCCCACCTCTTAATTGAAGGGTTCTTCCAAAGTTCTTGGAGTAAATACCTCCTAGAGAGTTAAATGTTTCTCCAAAACTATTTCTACTATTGAAAAAAACAGTAGCCTTAGATTTCTTACTGAAATTTATAGTTCCTGCAAGGAAAATATTCCTGTTCATTTTAGTAGAAAAATTATCTGAATTTTCTTCTGGTATAAATAAATCAGTAATGGAGTCTGCAAACTGTTCTATAGTTGACTCTGCAGAGTCAGGTGCGGATAAAAACTGATCTAAATCAAATCCTGAGTAAGCTATATCTTGATTATTCAGCTTGTACCCTTCGGTATCTTGCTTCCAATTAATAGACCCTAGATTAGTGGCTGAAGCTTCCAATGTGAATTTTTCTACAGGTGAATAAGTGAAGCCTAAATCAACTCCAAACCCTCTATTTCCTTCTGCTGAAAATGGTAAGAATCGGTTATATTCAAGGCTATCTCCAAGGGTATTTAGCCCTGATGTTCTCAAGTCAAAACTTCCATCTACAGTTACGGTATAATCATCTGCACTAGTTCTTAAACCGAAAGTGCTGTTTTCTGTGTAAACAGTAGCTAGGCCATTGAAGAATTTCCCATTTATTCCCAGATTCAGCTTATCGTCTAACAGACTCACAGAACCTCCTAAGAAGAAATGTTGAGTAAAGAACAGAGCTAAAACCTGTTCCATCCATAGATAGTCTTCTGCCTATAACATCAGGATGACCGTTTCCCTTCCATGCCAATTCTAACAAATCCTTTGTATAAGAAAATCTAGACTCGAGATGAGTGCTGACACCAGTTCTTAATTGAACTTTTCCAAACTTCACTCCCAATGCGAAAAGTGTGGTATTAATCTCATTTAACAGATGATTCTTTTGGTCTAGGCCATTTATTAAACTCGAAAAGTCTACGCTTTTATTTTGGATACCATCTTCATAGGCAAATCCCGTATGCCCAGTAGAAACATGTATACCAGAGATTACAGGAACATAAATAAATAACTTTTCTTTGCTTTGCAACGCTGGATTATAATTCCACTGACTTTCTGCAGACCAGTCACTGAAGTAATATGTATTTACCTGACCTCAGTCCTTCTAAAGAACACGAGGATGGCGAAGAGGAATATCAGTACTTTCAAAAGGCTATATGTCCAAAGCCCTACTATGTTAGCTCCCAATGTAATATCCACTTTCTGCGTCTCTTTGACCCGTAATCACATCCTGATTCTCAGCACCCAGGAGACTATTGAATATAGACTCTGAACAAAACACAATCTTCGTGTCCTTTGAATACCCTCTGTAACTCTTTCATCCTCTAATAAGATGAAGTTAACCGCACTGGGAAGGAGAAGTTACATTTCCATCGGCAGTCAGTTACCAGTGCCGACGCCATAATTAGTAGGATTGTTCTAGAAACAAAGGCTATCAGTCACCATGTCCTTATTACTATCTAAGAATTAATGCCTGGAAAGCAATATCTAATGGAAATCGCATTGTCCATCTGGAACTTAAACTCAATGGAGTCTATTTCTTCGTTCATGAGCATCAAAAGAGATACTGAATGGCAGGCATGGTATCTGTTACGACCAGACATATTCAGCGCATAACCTTCCAGAGGTAAGAATTAAGTCAATGCCTACATCGAAAGCACTTTCACTCGTAATAAAGATTAAGATCATTCAGGCGGAGGCGGACCACTCTGGGTTAGACACTGCAGTACATATTAAACACGACCAATAACGGTGCGGGATCGAACAAAGAGGTGACATCAGAATTCTCATTGTCAAAACTAAAGATCCCAACCTCTGGAGCTCCTCCCAATTCCTGCTGTCCTTGCAGACTTATATCGTCTAGAATTAACGGTGTTTGTACTCCAGTATTTTCGTTTATGCTTACTACTTGACCAAGCTCAATATCTGAGGGGAAACCAAACGAGTTAGTAACTGTAAGATCACAAATGGCATTAGTTAAAGCGAAAGAGCCTCCTTGGATGTTTTCAAACAGATTTATACTAATAGAGTCATTATCAGCTGAAAGAGAGAGGTTCCCGAAGTCTCCTATGATATGTTCAAACTGAAGATTAGATAAATCAAAGTCTATAGAGACAAAATCACCTTCTACAGCTGTATTCAGCTCATTATTCGTGAATGTGATAGAAGCTGATAAATTAATCTGATTAGAAGATTCGATCAATGGACTTAATCTGTAACCAGTTAAGTCTATACCTACTATCTCTGGCACACCTAAAGCTTCTGAACCTGAAAAACTGAAAGAAGCCACTTGGCCGTCTCCATCTACCAACTCATTTACCGAAACCACACCAGATATACCTTCATCTTGTTCACGGGTTAGGCTCATTGTCAAATCTCCTGCTAAAAACTTAACTTCCGACACCATTACATCTGCTGGTGAGAGGTTTAAATTTACAGGGAGATCAAAAGCAGGAGGAGTTACTGTTCCTGTATTGTCTAAAATGAGCGCCTCTGCTTCACCTAAAACTATAGATTCAGAAAACAGTTGGTTTGGAATAGCTATTATGCTTTCAGCACTAAAAGAAAACAACTCTCCTTTATAGTTTAGAGCTACCAAGCCATTTTCTAGAATTAAAACTTCTTCTGGATGATTTAATTCTGTTAACACGTCATCTACTGTTATCTCCGAAGACACCAGTGGAATAGCAATAATTGGTTTCCAATCTTCAAACTCCAGATCTTCGAAATCATCTTTACAACCGGTGATCACTAAAGACAGCGCTATGAACGATAAGTAAATGTTTTTCATTTCGATTTTATTTCATTTGTTCTAATTTCTCTTCTATCTGACTAATCTTAGCCAAGGCATCTGCTAATTTTTTTCTTTCAGAATTTCTTCTTTTTGAGTGGGCCCATAATAAAACATCGCTATCAGATAGTTTCTTTTCGACTGATTTAGCAAATCCTTTGGAGTATTCTAATTCTTTTTCTAAATTCTTTTTTTCCTCTTCCTGAAGCTTATCTCCTAAATCCAAAGATACCACTCCATTTTTTCTTGGCGATGTATCTCCACCATCAGAGATAATATCTATGGTACAATTTCCTAATTTCTTAAACAACCTCGAGAAATCTTGATTTAATCTTCCGCTAATATTCACAGAACCTGTTAATGCCTCTTTTGGACTTATGCCATATTGGTTTCTTTGGTTCTTTACATCTGAGAGAATCTCACTTAGCACTTCCCATTCGCGTTGCAATAATTCATCACCCTTCTCCTGCTCTGGCCATTTAGCCACGATTAGCGCATCTTCTTTTTCTGGCCTATCAGCTAATCTATGCCAGATCTCTTCACTTAAGAAAGGCATAAATGGGTGAATTATTTTCAGTGTAGTCTCAAAAAATTCAATTGTTTCTTTCAAACTCCGAGGATCAATCTTCCCTCCATAAGCTGGCTTTACAGCTTCTAAATATGACGAACATAGATCATCCCAAATCAGTTTATAAGAAGACATTAAAGCTTCAGAAAGTCTGAATTTAGTAAAGCTGTCATTTATTTCTTCTAATACAGTTCCTATTCTAGAGTTAAACCATTTAACTGCTTGTTTGGCCTCTAAAGGTTGTTCTTTTTCAGACACCTCCCATCCTTTTATTAAACGAAAAGCATTCCATATTTTGTTAGAGAAATTACGGCCTTGCTCACAAAGCCCTTCATCAAAAGGGATGTCGTTTCCTGCTGGCGCACAGAGTAACATTCCTACTCTCACTCCATCAGCTCCATATTTTTTTATTAACTCAATAGGGTCAGGAGAATTCCCTAGTGTTTTACTCATTTTTCTCCCTTGCTCATCTCCTAACTATACCAAGAGAAATAAACATTAGAGAAAGGTTTCTCATCTCTGTATTCATAACCCGCCATAATCATTCTAGCTACCCAGAAGAATATAATATCAGGGCCTGTAACTAAATCAGCAGTAGGGTAATAGTAAGATACTTCTTTTTCATCTTGGAGACCATTGAATACAGACATAGGCCATAACCAAGAAGAGAACCAAGTATCCAATTACATCTTCATCTTGCTTTAAATCCTCTGCTGTTAGTGCTTCATTTCCAGATTTAGATTTAGCTTTTTCCAAAGCCTCCTCCGCGGTAACACATACCACGAAATCATCATCTCCCTGTCCATAAAACCATGCTGGAATTCGATGCCCCCACCATAACTGCCTACTAACACACCAGTCCTTGACGTTATTCAACCAATGATTGTATGTGTTTACAAAATTGCTTGGATAGAAATTAATCTCACCATCTTTTACGCTTTGCAACGCGGGCTTAACAATGTCATCCATCTTCACCCACCACTGCAGTGAAAGGCGAGGCTCTATAACCACATCAGTTCTCTCTGAATAGCCGATTTTATTCTGGTAAGATTCTACCTCAACAAGGTTTCCTGACTCCTCCAAGTCTTTCTCTATTTGCTTTCTAACCTTAAAACGATCCACACCATCAAACAGCACCGAATTCTCATTCAATGTCCCATTTGGGTTCATAATATTTATAATTTCCAAGTTATGCTTAGCGCCTAAATCAAAATCATTCACATCATGAGCAGGAGTAACCTTAAGACAACCTGTACCGAACTCCATATCTACATAATCATCCAGAATTATAGGAATCTCTCTACCTATCAACGGAACTAGCGCATGCTTACCATGTAAATGCGTATAACGCGTATCATCTGGGTGAATACAAATAGCTGAATCTCCTAATATAGTCTCAGGCCTAGTGGTAGCTATAGTTACATATTCTTTAGAGTCTTTTATCTGATATCTTACATGATATAATTTTGAATTTACTTCCTTATGAATTACCTCTTCATCGGACAAAGCTGTTAAAGCAGCTGGATCCCAATTAATCATTCGCTCACCTCTGTAAATCAACCCTTTTTCGTAGAGTCTAATAAACGTATTTACTACATCTTGGTAGTAAGTCTCATCCATGGTAAAGGAGGTTCTTTCCCAATCACAACTAGCACCGAGCTTTTTAAGCTGCTCTAAGATTATCCCACCGTACTCTTCTTTCCACTCCCAAGCATGTTTTAAAAATTCTTCTCTTCCTATATCGGATTTCTTAATTCCTTTCTCTCTCAATCGCTTAACTACTTTGGCTTCTGTAGCTATAGACGCATGGTCTGTTCCTGGAACCCAACAAGCATTTTTCCCTTGTAACCTAGCCCTTCTAACCAGAACATCTTGGATGGTATTGTTCAACATGTGCCCCATATGCAAAACCCCAGTAACATTTGGAGGGGGGATTACTACCGTATACGACTCTCTATCATCTGGTTCAGAATGAAAATAATCATTTTTCATCCAAAACTCGTACCATTTACTTTCTGTTTCTCTCGGGTCGTATTTACTCGGAATTTCCATTTCACAAAATTATTATTCAAAGGTAACTCAACCCAGCTAGTACATTAACATCCAAAATCATTTTAATTATCCACGTAAGCTACGTGATAATGCATATTTAGATGATTTTTTTTATACTTTTGCTGTAGACCTCAAACCATAGTTAACCATTTTTCAACGAATTAAAATACCGTCTTACTTTTCCCACTTCAGAGCTACAATAAAGGCGATTGTCTTCTTAAATTTATTCTTCTGCATTGGTGGCATCAACTATTTAGGGGCCCAATGTTGTTCATACAACATTTTCATGTATGATTCTTGGGGGGATGGATGGGATGGATCAACGGTAACAGTGCAAGTAAATGGGTCTACGGTAGCTTCAGGTACGGTTTTATTCGATTCAGCAGCATTAACTTTTGAAGCATGTACAAGTGATAACATTTCACTTGTCTATTTCAACGGTGGAGGGATTTATGAGAATGAGGTTTCTTATTTACTTACCTTAAACGGTTCTCAAATTTATTCCTCAGATTTTTTGCCAAGCTCAGGTGTTAATTACAACGCCACTGCTGATTGTGATTTTGAGGTTGAGTCGGAGGGCCCAACTAGCTGTTTAGGAATGGATCCTATCTGTACAGATGATGGTCTTTCCTTTACAGCAACTTCTAATGGAGGGTATGCCGATTTCTTAGATCCGGGAAATAATTATGCTTGTTTATTCCTAACACCTAATCCGACATGGTATTATCTGGAAATAGAAGATTCTGGAAATATTGACATGAACCTTAATGCTCCGCAAGATATAGATTATGCTATATGGGGCCCTTTTGATGATCTAGATGATGCCCAGGGGGCATGTGGTAGCTTAGGTCAAGCACCTACTTCTGCCAATGGAAGCCTTATCGATTGTAGTTTTGACCCCACGGAAGATGAATATCCTATCATACCAAATGCTCAAACAGGAGATGTTTACGTAATGTTAATCACTAATTACGCAAGTGTAGTTCAGGATATTACTTTACAACAAACCGGAGGAACAGGGTCTACCAATTGTGATATCTTATGTGAAATAGTCATAAACTACACAATCACACCTTGTGCTGATAATGCTAATACCTATACACTTTCTGGTCAAATTGAACTAGAGGACACTCCATCCTCTGGATCTTTCACTCTTCAAGATTGCTCTGGAAACGCGATGACTTATAATGCGCCTTTTAGTAACTCGTATAACTTTAATTTCACTGGCTTAAGCGCAGATGGATCACCATGCTTTCTAACCGCATCATTCACTGACGAATCTGCCTGTGAGTATTCCGAAGATTTCACAGCACCATCTCCATGCTGTGAAGATCCAAGTTATACAGTTGACGAGATATCATGCTTCGATGAATGTGATGGGCAAATAGTCATTGAAGGAAACGGTGCTGCTCCATTTGATTACTCCCTAGAAAACTCAATCGACAACTCTGTAATAGCTTCTATTACTAATAGTTCAACAGAACAAACCTTCAGTAACTTGTGCGGAGGTCAGTACACTATTTATGTCACTGATGTTGAAGATTGCACTACAGAAGTTTCGTTCCAACTAGACAATCCTGAAGATCTAACAATTTTAACCGAAGAGCTAATAGGATGTGCATCTGTAGACTATAACGGGAACACCTATTTCACTAGTCAAACGGTGGTAGAGACCTTTCTTTCCGTAAATGGCTGTGATTCTATAGTAACAGCAGAAATCACGGTGCTGCCTATAATCCCAGACACGGTCAATGATATTGAACTCTGTCAAGGACAAATTCATGTTGAAGGGCCTGAAACCTATTTTACTGATGGAACATACTCTTATACTTACTTAACTTCAAGCCTGTGTGATTCTACAGTCGTTACGAACATTACATTAATTCCACTCATAGAGCATACTGAATTTGTAACTACCTGTATTGGATCTACCTATACAGTGGCAGGCAACACCTATTGGACGGGAGGGACCTTTACTAATTTGCTTCAAACTGCAGATGGATGCGACTCCTTACTCACAACTGTTTTAGATTTCAATGAAATTGTAACAGAACAGGACATTCAACTTTGTTATGGATTAGTCCACAATGAAAATGGGGATTATTACACTGAGGCAGGAACCTACAGCTACACTTATATTAACGCTACAGCATCAGGATGTGACTCAACAGTAATCACTAATTTAACCATAGTTGACCCAACCACAACAACCTCAAACGTAATAGCATGCTTCGGGACACCTTACATCTTTAATGGGAACCCAATAACTACTTCTGGAACTTATACAGATGTCTTTGACAGTCAATACTGCACTCAAGATTCCACTGTAACTTTAAATATATTCTTTGCTTTCCCTCAAACTACAACTATCAACCTAGACTTATGCGATGGAGAAACGATAGACATTGAGGGGGTCACTACGGCTCAAGATGTGGTGAATGTTTATACTTCTGTTCTTGGATGTGATTCTACGGTGACCACTACCATTGTGGTAAATCCTCTGGTAACCTTTAATGAATCAGTAACGATATGTGATGGGGAAACTGCTACAGTGAATGGAACCGATTACACTACGGCTCAAGATGTGGTGAATGTTTATACTTCTGTTCTTGGATGTGATTCTACGGTGACCACTACCATTGTGGTAAATCCTCTGGTAACCTTTAATGAATCAGTAACGATCTGCGATGGGGAAACTGCTACAGTGAATGGAACCGATTACACTACGGCTCAGGATGTGGTGAATGTTTATACTTCTGTTCTTGGATGTGATTCTACGGTGACCACTACCATTGTGGTAAATCCTCTGGTAACCTTTAATGAATCAGTAACGATATGCGATGGGGAAACTGCTACAGTGAATGGAACCGATTACACTGCGGCTCAAGATGTGGTGAATGTTTATACTTCTGTTCTTGGATGTGATTCTACGGTGACCACTACCATTGTGGTAAATCCTCTGGTAACCTTTAATGAATCAGTAACGATCTGCGATGGGGAAACTGCTACAGTGAATGGAACCGATTACACTACGGCTCAAGATGTGGTGAATGTTTATACTTCTGTTCTTGGATGTGATTCTACGGTGACCACTACCATTGTGGTAAATCCTCTGGTAACCTTTAATGAATCAGTAACGATATGCGATGGGGAAACTGCTACAGTGAATGGAACCGATTACACTACGGCTCAAGATGTGGTGAATGTTTATACTTCTGTTCTTGGATGTGATTCTACGGTGACCACTACCATTGTGGTAAATCCTCTGGTAACCTTTAATGAATCAGTAACGATATGCGATGGGGAAACTGCTACAGTGAATGGAACCGATTACACTGCGGCTCAAGATGTGGTGAATGTTTATACTTCTGTTCTTGGATGTGATTCTACGGTGACCACTACCATTGTGGTAAATCCTCTGGTAACCTTTAATGAATCAGTAACGATATGTGATGGGGAAACTGCTACAGTGAATGGAACCGATTACACTACGGCTCAAGATGTGGTGAATGTTTATCCTTCTGTTCTTGGATGTGATTCTACGGTGACCACTACCATTGTGGTAAATCCTCTGGTAACCTTTAATGAATCAGTAACGATATGTGATGGGGAAACTGCTACAGTGAATGGAACCGATTACACTACGGCTCAAGATGTGGTGAATGTTTATACTTCTGTTCTTGGATGTGATTCTACGGTGACCACTACCATTGTGGTAAATCCTCTGGTAACCTTTAATGAATCAGTAACGATATGTGATGGGGAAACTGCTACAGTGAATGGAACCGATTACACTGCGGCTCAAGATGTGGTGAATGTTTATACTTCTGTTCTTGGATGTGATTCTACGGTGACCACTACCATTGTGGTAAATCCTCTGGTAACCTTTAATGAATCAGTAACGATATGCGATGGGGAAACTGCTACAGTGAATGGAACCGATTACACTACGGCTCAAGATGTGGTGAATGTTTATCCTTCTGTTCTTGGATGTGATTCTACGGTGACCACTACCATTGTGGTAAATCCTCTGGTAACCTTTAATGAATCAGTAACGATATGTGATGGGGAAACTGCTACAGTGAATGGAACCGATTACACTACGGCTCAAGATGTGGTGAATGTTTATACTTCTGTTCTTGGATGTGATTCTACGGTGACCACTACCATTGTGGTAAATCCTCTGGTAACCTTTAATGAATCAGTAACGATCTGCGATGGGGAAACTGCTACAGTGAATGGAACCGATTACACTACGGCTCAAGATGTGGTGAATGTTTATCCTTCTGTTCTTGGATGTGATTCTACGGTGACCACTACCATTGTGGTAAATCCTCTGGTAACCTTTAATGAATCAGTAACGATATGTGATGGGGAAACTGCTACAGTGAATGGAACCGATTACACTGCGGCTCAAGATGTGGTGAATGTTTATCCTTCTGTTCTTGGATGTGATTCTACAGTGACCACTACCATTGTGGTAAATCCTCTGGAAACCTTTAATGAATCAGTAACGATATGCGATGGGGAAACTGCTACAGTGAATGGAACCGATTACACTACGGCTCAAGATGTGGTGAATGTTTATCCTTCTGTTCTTGGATGTGATTCTACGGTGACCACTACCATTGTGGTAAATCCTCTGGTAACCTTTAATGAATCAGTAACGATCTGCGATGGGGAAACTGCTACAGTGAATGGAACCGACTTACACTACGGCTCAAGATGTGGTGAATGTTTATCCTTCTGTTCTTGGATGTGATTCTACGGTGACCACTACCATTGTGGTAAATCCTCTGGTAACCTTTAATGAATCAGTAACGATATGTGATGGGGAAACTGCTACAGTGAATGGAACCGATTACACTACGGCTCAAGATGTGGTGAATGTTTATACTTCTGTTCTTGGATGTGATTCTACGGTGACCACTACCATTGTGGTAAATCCTCTGGTAACCTTTAATGAATCAGTAACGATATGCGATGGGGAAACTGCTACAGTGAATGGAACCGATTACACTGCGGCTCAAGATGTGGTGAATGTTTATCCTTCTGTTCTTGGATGTGATTCTACGGTGACCACTACCATTGTGGTAAATCCTCTGGTAACCTTTAATGAATCAGTAACGATATGTGATGGGGAAACTGCTACAGTGAATGGAACCGATTACACTACGGCTCAGGATGTGGTGAATGTTTATACTTCTGTTCTTGGATGTGATTCTACGGTGACCACTACCATTGTGGTAAATCCTCTGGTAACCTTTAATGAATCAGTAACGATATGCGATGGGGAAACTGCTACAGTGAATGGAACCGATTACACTACGGCTCAGGATGTGGTGAATGTTTATACTTCTGTTCTTGGATGTGATTCTACGGTGACCACTACCATTGTGGTAAATCCTCTGGTAACCTTTAATGAATCAGTAACGATATGTGATGGGGAAACTGCTACAGTGAATGGAACCGATTACACTACGGCTCAAGATGTGGTGAATGTTTATCCGTCTGTTCTTGGATGTGATTCTACGGTGACCACTACCATTGTGGTAAATCCTCTGGTAACCTTTGATGAATCAGTAACGATATGTGATGGGGAAACTGCTACAGTGAATGGAACTACTTATTCGACTGCGCAAGATGTGGTGAATGTTTATACTTCTGTTCTTGGATGTGATTCTACGGTGACCACTACCATTGTGGTAAATCCTCTGGTAACCTTTAATGAATCAGTAACGATATGTGATGGGGAAACTGCTACAGTGAATGGAACCGATTACACTACGGCTCAAGATGTGGTGAATGTTTATACTTCTGTTCTTGGATGTGATTCTACGGTGACCACTACCATTGTGGTAAATCCTCTGGTAACCTTTAATGAATCAGTAACGATATGTGATGGGGAAACTGCTACAGTGAATGGAACCGATTACACTACGGCTCAAGATGTGGTGAATGTTTATACTTCTGTTCTTGGATGTGATTCTACGGTGACCACTACCATTGTGGTAAATCCTCTGGTGACCTTTAATGAATCAGTAACGATATGTGATGGGGAAACTGCTACAGTGAATGGAACCGATTACACTACGGCTCAAGATGTGGTGAATGTTTATCCTTCTGTTCTTGGATGTGATTCTACGGTGACCACTACCATTGTGGTAAATCCTCTGGTAACCTTTAATGAATCAGTAACGATATGTGATGGGGAAACTGCTACAGTGAATGGAACCGATTACACTACGGCTCAAGATGTGGTGAATGTTTATCCTTCTGTTCTTGGATGTGATTCTACGGTGACCACTACCATTGTGGTAAATCCTCTGGTAACCTTTAATGAATCAGTAACGATATGCGATGGGGAAACTGCTACAGTGAATGGAACCGATTACACTACGGCTCAAGATGTGGTGAATGTTTATACTTCTGTTCTTGGATGTGATTCTACGGTGACCACTACCATTGTGGTAAATCCTCTGGTAACCTTTAATGAATCAGTAACGATATGTGATGGGGAAACTGCTACAGTGAATGGAACCGATTACACTACGGCTCAAGATGTGGTGAATGTTTATACTTCTGTTCTTGGATGTGATTCTACGGTGACCACTACCATTGTGGTAAATCCTCTGGTAACCTTTAATGAATCAGTAACGATATGTGATGGGGAAACTGCTACAGTGAATGGAACCGATTACACTACGGCTCAAGATGTGGTGAATGTTTATACTTCTGTTCTTGGATGTGATTCTACGGTGACCACTACCATTGTGGTAAATCCTCTGGTAACCTTTAATGAATCAGTAACGATATGTGATGGGGAAACTGCTACAGTGAATGGAACCGATTACACTACGGCTCAAGATGTGGTGAATGTTTATCCTTCTGTTCTTGGATGTGATTCTACGGTGACCACTACCATTGTGGTAAATCCTCTGGTAACCTTTAATGAATCAGTAACGATATGTGATGGGGAAACTGCTACAGTGAATGGAACCGATTACACTACGGCTCAAGATGTGGTGAATGTTTATACTTCTGTTCTTGGATGTGATTCTACGGTGACCACTACCATTGTGGTAAATCCTCTGGTAACCTTTAATGAATCAGTAACGATATGTGATGGGGAAACTGCTACAGTGAATGGAACCGACTTACACTACGGCTCAAGATGTGGTGAATGTTTATCCTTCTGTTCTTGGATGTGATTCTACGGTGACCACTACCATTGTGGTAAATCCTCTGGTGACCTTTAATGAATCAGTAACGATATGCGATGGGGAAACTGCTACAGTGAATGGAACCGATTACACTACGGCTCAGGATGTGGTGAATGTTTATACTTCTGTTCTTGGATGTGATTCTACGGTGACCACTACTATTACTGTGATTCCTGTGGTTTTAAACACCATAAATACTAGCATCTGTAATGGAGAAACCCATACAGAAGGGACTTCTACTTACACTACTTCTGGAGTTTATGAAGACGTTTACACATCAGCTGCTGGATGCGACTCTGTGGTTACTACGATTCTTACTGTCAACCTTACGTTTGACATTACCAATGAACCAGTAATATGCCAAGGGGAAACTTATTCTGAAGGAACTTCTGATTATAACGCTTCTGGAAATTACACAGATAATTACCTCACTGTAAACGGATGTGACTCTATAATTACCACAATCCTAACAGTAAACCCAGTAGCAGTTGTGACCAATAGCATCTCTATTTGTGAGGGAGAAACGTATACAGAAGGAACTAGTATTTACAACACCAATGGAACTTACACTGATGAATATCTTACAGTGAATGGATGTGATTCTACAGTAACTACCATTCTTACAGTTAATCCTGAATTTACTGCTACTAATTCTATTACTATTTGCGAAGGTGAAACCTACTCAGAAGGAACTAGCCAATAACTACTTCTGGAACTTATACAGATGATTACCTTTCTATAAATGGATGTGACTCTACTATCACTACTCTTCTAACAGTAAACCCAATTCTAAGCGTAACCAATTCTGTTTCTATTTGTCAAGGCGATGTTTATGAAGAAGGAGCTAGTGATTACATGACCACTGGAAGCTATCAAGATGTTTACACTTCTGTTCAAGGATGTGATTCTATTGTAACCACAGAACTCACAGTGAATCCAGTTTATGCTAGCACTAATCAAGTAGCTATTTGTGATGGGGAAACGCACATCGAAGGAACTTCTTTTTATACTACCACTGGAACCTATACAGATGTTTACCTCACAGCAAACGGCTGTGATTCTATTATCATCACGGTATTAGAAGTGTTTAGCGTTGCAACGCAGACCAATACAATCACTATCTGTGATGGAGAAACTTACATAGAAGGAATTTCAGCTTATGTTGATCAAGGTGTTTATACCGACTTATACTCCACAGTAAACGGATGCGACTCTATCGTAACTACGATTCTTACAGTAGCCCCTGTTTATAGTGTTACGAATTCTCCAAGTATATGCGAAGGAGGAGTTTATGAGGAAGGAACCAACACATACACAGAACCTGGAACCTTTATAGATGTCTATTCAAGCATAAATGGATGTGATTCTACCGTAACCAGTATCTTATCTGTGGCTTCACAGTTTGAAGTTACCAATACAGTGAACATCTGCGAAGGAGAATCTTATACAGAAGGAACTACTGTTTACAATACCTCTGGAACATACGAGAATACTTATCCTAGCACTATTGGGTGTGATTCTGTGGTAACTACCATCCTGGCCGTTAGTGAGGATTTCGAGTTTACCAATACTGTATCTATATGCGAAGGAGAAACTTATATAGAAGGAACTTCGATTTACGATGCTTCTGGAACATACACAGACATTTACCAATCTATATTAGGTTGTGATTCTACCATCATTACTGAGCTAACCTTAAATCCTATTTACAGCATTTCTAATGATGTATTTATCTGTGATGGTGATGATTACACCGAGGGTGCTTCTGTTTATTCTGTCTCTGGAGTGTTTACCGATTCTTACACGTCTAGTTTAGGGTGTGATTCTGTGGTAACTACCGTATTAACTGTAAACCCAGAATACAGCTACTACCAACTCTCCTACTATTTGTGAAGGTGGAACGTATACTGAAGGTACTTCGGATTATACTACTGCTGGAACGTATACCGATATGTACACTTCTATAAACGGCTGTGATTCTATTATTACCACTATTCTAAGTGTCGACTCTCAGTATGAAGTAACTAATACAGTGGAGATTTGCGATGGAGATACTTATTCAGAAGGTTCTTCTGTTTATTCAGCAAGCGGAGTATTTACAGATGCATATACTTCTGCAGCAGGATGCGATTCTACAGTAACTACTGTTCTTACTGTGAATCCTATCTATGATATAACCAATACATCGAGCATTTGTGTAGGAGGCGCTTATTTAGAAGGCACTAGCGAATACACCGAAGAAGGCGTTTACACAGATACTTACACCACAATAAGCGGCTGTGATTCTATTATTACCACTATTCTAAGTGTCGACTCTCAGTATGAAGTAACCAATAACATCAACATTTGTGCTGGTGAAACTTACACTGAAGGAAGTTCGATTTATGATGCTACAGGAACATATACAGACATATACATCAGCACTCTTGGTTGTGACAGTATAGTTACTACGGTTTTATCTGTAGGAGAAACTTTTGAAAGCACTGTAAGCGTTGCAATGTGTGAAGGAGAAACATACATAGAAGGAACTTCGATTTATAATGCTACAGGAACTTATACAGACAATTACCAAACAGCATTGGGTTGTGATTCTGTTGTCATTACAGAACTAATCGTTCATCCGGAGTATAATACCATCAACGATGTTTCCATATGTGATGGTGACTCTTACTTTGAACAGGCTTCGGAATACACTGCTGCGGGAACTTATACTGACCTTTATGCTTCAGTTCTTGGATGTGATTCTACGGTGACCACTGTTCTTACAGTGAATCCTGTATTTGCTACTACCAACTCTCCTACTATTTGTGAAGGTGGAACGTATACTGAAGGTACTTCGGATTATACTGCGGCTGGAACGTATACAGATATGTACGCTTCTGTCAATGGATGTGATTCTATCATTACTACAATCCTGACCGTAGATACGCAGTTCTCCGTTTCTGTAGATGTAGAGATTTGTGACGGAGATTCCCACACTGAAGGTGCTTCCGTTTATACTGTGGCAGGAACTTATTCTGACACTTAGATGTTTCTTCTCTTGGGTGTGATTCTGTAGTGACTACCAACTTAACGGTTATCAACTGCTGCATAGACCAATTCACTGCCAACGATGTTTCCATATGTGATGGTGACTCTTACTTTGAACAGGCTTCGGAATACACTGCTGCGGGTACTGAACTGATTTATACTTCTGTTCTTGGATGTGATTCTACGGTGACCACTACTTCTTACAGTGAATCCTGTATTTGCTACTACCAACTCTCCTACTATTTGTGAAGGTGGAACGTATACTGAAGGTACTTCGGATTATACTGCGGCTGGAACGTATACAGATATGTACGCTTCTGTCAATGGATGTGATTCTATCATTACTACAATCCTGACCGTAGATACTCAGTTCTCTGTTTCTGTAGATGTAGAGATTTGTGACGGAGATTCCCACACTGAAGGTGCTTCAGTTTATACTTTGCTGGAACTTATTCTGACACTTACATTTCTTCTCTTGGGTGTGATTCTGTAGTGACTACCAACTTAACGGTTATCAACTGCTGCATAGACCAATTCACTGCCAACGATGTTTCCATATGTGATGGTGATTCTTACTTTGAACAGGCTTCGGAATACACTGCTGCTGGAACCTATACAGATCTTTACGTTTCAGTAGATGGATGTGATTCTACAGTAACTACTGTTCTTACAGTGAATCCTGTATTTGCTACTACCAACTCTCCTACTATTTGTGAAGGTGGAACGTATACTGAAGGTACTTCGGATTATACTGCAGCTGGAACGTATACAGATATGTACGCTTCTGTCAATGGATGTGATTCTATCATTACTACAATCCTGACCGTAGATACGCAGTTCTCTGTTTCTGTAGATGTAGAGATTTGTGACGGAGATTCCTATACTGAAGGTGCTTCAGTTTATACTGTTGCGGGAACTTATTCTGACACTTACATTTCTTCTCTTGGGTGTGATTCTGTAGTGACTACCAACTTAACGGTTATCAACTGCTGCATAGACCAATTCACTGCCAACGATGTTTCCATATGTGATGGTGACTCTTACTTTGAACAGGCTTCGGAATACACTGCTGCGGGAACTTACACTGACCTTTACGCTTCTGCAGATGGGTGTGACTCCACGGTTACAACAACCCTGAGCATAATTCCTCTTGAGTTTACTACTAATAACGTATCTATATGTGAAGGAAGTTCATACTTCGAGGGAACATCTGAATATTCGATAGCTGGTTCCTATAACGATATATATGTTTCCGTGAATGGATGTGACTCCACCGTAACTACAGTGCTTAGTATAGACCAAGTAATAACTAGTACTAATGTTATAGAACTATGTGAGGGAGAATCATACACTGAAGGGATTTCTACTTATGGTGTTACAGGGATTTATACAGACTCGTACATTTCAGTTCAAGGATGTGATTCTATAGTAACTACAGATTTAACGATTAATCCTGAAGCGCAAACGCTAGTAACAATTACGCTATGTGAAGGAGAAACTTATATTGAAGGAGGCAATGTGTATTCTGCCGAAGGAACATATTTCGATCTTTACCAAACAATAAATGGATGTGACTCCACTGTCACGACAATAGTAGGCGTGAATGAGATTCACGACTTCACCAATTTCGTTACTATAACAGATGGAGAAGTTTACTTCGAAGGAGATAATGAATACACTGAATCTGGCTCCTATTTAGATGTATATGAAAACATATTTGTGTGTGATTCTACCATAACTACTATTCTCACGGTAAACGCTAGCTATGATGTCACAAATACGCTTAGTATATGTGATGGAGAAATCTATTTAGAAGGAACATCTGAATACATTAATAGCGGTACTTATTTAGATTTATATACTTCTGTTTTAGGTACAGACTCTACTGTTACTACTATTCTAACAGTTAATCCATCTCCGATTATAACGAATACTATTACCATTTGTGATGGAGAGTCTTATACTGAAGGATCCTCTATCTATAACCAAACTGGAACTTATACTGACATTTACACTACCACCTTAGGGTGTGATTCTACGGTCATTACTGAATTAACAGTAGTAGATGTTCTCGCTACTACCAATGACATTTCTTTATGTGCTGGAGAATCTTATTCAGAAGGAACATCAATCTATGATGAAACAGGCACCTATACTGATTTATATACAAGTCTATTAGGTTGTGATAGCCTAGTAACAACTGTTCTAGTAATAAATGAAGCCTTCATTTCCCCTAATTTCATAGTATTATGCGCAGGAGAAGTATATGATGAGGGCACCTCTACTTATGATATCTCTGGAACGTATGAGAATATGTACACATCAGCCAGTGGATGTGACTCCTTAGTAATTACAGAATTACTTATCCTTGATACTGATATTTCTAGTAATGATGTGGAAATTTGTGCTGGGAGGCAGTTATTCTGAAGGAACATCGGTCTATTCAGTTACAGGAACATACGAAGATGTTTACCAAGATATAGATGGATGTGATTCTCTAGTGGTAACGAACCTTACAGTACTTCCCGAAATCGAACAGACTAACAATGTAGAAATATGTTTAGGCAGCACATTTACCGAGGGAACTTCGACTTACGAAACCGCGGGGACTTATACAGAAAGCTATCAGACAGCTGAAGGCTGCGACTCATTGGTAATTACTATTCTAGTAATAAGTGATTTCGTAACTAATACAGTACTAGCGACTATTTGTGAGGGACAAGCGTATAACGAAGGTGTCGATATATATACAGAATCTGGCATCTATAACGCCACTTTCTACTGCTTCTGGATGTGACAGCTTAGTCACTACTACTCTTACTGTGCTACCAATAGAATATTTCACTAACGTAATAACCATCTGTGAAGGTGAGACTTATAGTGAAGGAACTTCCAATTATTCCTCAGACGGAATTTACACTGATACTTATCAAACCATACTTGGATGTGACTCAATAGTTACAACAGAATTAACGGTGTTGGAAATATCTACCTCCACTAATTCAGTATCTATATGTGAAGGAGAAACTTATATATGAAGATACGGCAGAATATACTGCTACAGGACTTTACACTGACGTGTACTCCTCAGCTCAAGGGTGCGACTCTATAGTCATAACTAATCTAACAGTTCACCCACTTGAGAGCTCATCTAACACAGTTAACATCTGTGCTGGAGAAACTTATATTGAAGGTTCTTCTTCTTACACCTCTACTGGAATATATACGGATGTTTACCCCTCTGTTAACGGATGCGACTCTACGGTAACTACACTACTCACCGTGAATCAAAACGTAAGTACTGATTTAAGTATGACTGTTTGTGAAGGAGCACCTCTTCCTGATTTAGGAATCTATTTTGACGAACCAAACAATCGATTTGTGGACTCATTAAGTACCACTTCAGGGTGTGACTCACTTATATTCACATATTTAGAATATATTGACCCACAAGTTCTTCTACCTGAAAGCATCTCTATCTGTGAAGGACAATCATTTGTAGCCTCTCTTGCAGGAATAGCAGATGACTTTATCATCACCTGGAGTACTGGTTCATCTGAAGAAGATGAAACATTCTCTGAAGAAGGTGAATACTGGGTAGAGGTAACCTCGATGAATTGTTCTGCCTCTGACACGATAGTAATTCATGTTCACGAAATTCCTTTTATTCCTGAAACTGAATTAGACCTATGTATAGGCAGTGCAAGGACTATCAACCTTCCTGAAGAAAACGGCAATGTAACTTGGAGTGATGGAACAGAAGGAGATGAAATTATCGTTTCGGAACCTGGCATATACACTGCCAATGTGCAGAACGCCTGTGGGGCATTTATATATGAGTATGACCTAGCACTTACAGATTGTAGCTGTACTATTTATATTCCTAACGCATTTACAGCCGACTCCGATAACATTAATGATGTCTTTTACGTAGCACATGACTGTGACTTCGTAGAATACGAGTTATTCATCTTTAATAGATGGGGAGAAGTTGTTTTCCAATCTAAAGATCCAGACGCCTTTTGGCAAGGTGATCATCAAAATGGAAACCACTTCGTTCCTTTAGGAGTATACAACTACTTGCTTAAATACTCTAGTAAGGATATAGAAAACAGAGTAGCTGCCGATAAAATCTACGGTTCGGTAACTATTGTAAGATAATTTAACCTTTCGTTATTCGTTTAATTTATCGTTAAAAAGCTTAAAGCCCTCTTAATTCTTGACCTTTATCCATGCCGTAGTGTACTCTTGGCTTAAATATATAAAACTTATTTAAAATAAATTCTGGACGTTTTTGTCCTGTGTTATCAATACTAGTAAATTCCCAACCACCCCTTTACGTTAATCAAGCTGCCATAGAATTAGATGCAGACGTTTATGATTTCGGAGAGGTAGCACAAACAGAAAAAGGCTCATTTATATTCTGTGAATTTGAGGTTACGAATCGGGGAACCGCACCCCTCATAATCTCTAAATGCAAAGGGTCCTGCGGATGCACTACTCCCATATGTTCTAAAACACCAATATCCCCCAAATCGTCTACTACTATAAAAGTTAGGTACGACTCCCAAGAGTAGGTTCTTTTTCTAAGCATAGACCATTTTCAGTAACTCTGTATACGAGCCAGAAAAAATAGTGACTATAAAAGGCATGATAGTTGGATAATCCAAAAAACGTGTGTTAATGTCTTGTTAAAATGGTAACCTATTAAGGACTTTACACATATCTTTGAAACGTAAAATAGAATTTAAAAACTAATAAAATAATACGAAAATGAAAAAGTTAATTTTAGGATTAGGGTTGATACTTGCATTCAGCTTTGGGGTTCAAGCTCAAGAGTTAATTACTGGACCAGCTATCGAGTTGGATAAAGATGTTCATGATTACGGTGATATAGAAAATGGTGGTGACGGAACATGTGAGTTTACAGTAACGAATATCGGAACTGAGCCTCTTATTATTTCTAGATGTAAAGGTTCTTGTGGATGTACTGTTCCTCAGTGTGAGAAAGCTCCTATAGCTCCAGGTGAAACTTCATCTGTTAAAGTAAAGTATGACACTAAAAGAACTGGACCAATTAACAAGTCTGTGACTATTACGTCTAACGCTGTTAATGACCCTACAAAAACGGTAAGAATTAAAGGAACTGTTTTAGCGGCTTCAAGTGGAACACCTGTTCTTCAAGATTCTGGAGCTCCAGTAAACAACTAAAAAATATGACTATAAAAGCTATAGCAGCTTTTATCATGATATTAAACTCCGCTATTGTTTTAGGACAGTATGCGGAGTTTTCTTTTGATGAAAGAATTCATAAGTTCGAAGAGGTACATGAAGGTACTCAACTAGAGCACGTGTTTACTTTTGAAAACAAGGGTAAGTTACCTCTGGTAATCTCCAAGTATGAAGTAGAGTGTGATTGCACCAAAGCTGTTTACCCGAAGGCTCCTATTCTGCCTGGAGAAAAGGGCGAAATTAATATCTCATTAGATACAAAAGGAAAATTTGGCTGGCAGTATAGAAAGATTCTATTGTATGCTAATACTAAGAAAACACCTTATTGGATAGAAGTTAGGGTAAAAGTGACCAACTAATATCTATAGAAATGTCTAAAACAAAAAAGGGAGGCCATCTGGCCTCCCTTTTTTTTATAGTTTGATCTATTCTTATTTCTTTATTACTCTCTCTGTAGAAATACCAGAAGCAGTTCTCACTTGGAATGAATAATATCCAGGAGTGTAACCTGTCATAGAAACTTCTAATCTGTTTCCAGACTTCCCTACTAAAGAATCAACTAGTTTACCTGTTATGTCATATACAGCAACAGATAAAATATTCTCTTCTCCTTCTAAAAACACAACATCAGATGCCGGGTTAGGATAAACAACCAGACTATTGTTTTCTTTTATCTCATTTACACTATCCTCTGTAGAACAGGCAGCTCCCTCTAAATCTAATGCACACATAACTCTAGGTAATAAATATCCTTGGATAGTATCTAAATAAGATAATCCTTTGGCTTCAGACATGTCTGGGTTAGAACCTAAACTAGCCATATGAGCTGTAATAGGAGTATCTCCTATCATCCCTACGACTGTTGTAGCCAATGGAGACATTGGATCCCACCATTCCCATGGAGAAGCTTGATTACTTAGGTAAGCAGCTAATGGAAGTACTATTGGATATAATCCTTCTGCAGTGTTTACAGTCTCTGTCTCACCAAATGAAACTTCATGACTAGTTCCATAAAGAGCTCTAGCAGCATCTGTATAAACATCACCACTAGGAATAGAAGCAAAAACATCATTATTCCCTAAATCGTTAGCTTTCTGAATAAAGAAGTTACTTCCCATTACATCTACTACTGGCTCATTAGTAGTAGGCACAATTACTGTTCCCTCTGTAAATGGTGCGAAATCGTCTCTTACAGCATGAAAAGCAACCATAGGAACATCTCCAGCTTCTAGCCATGATTCATCAGCTAAAGCTCCACCTGCATTTACAGACATATGAACTTCTGATGTCATATTATCTGGGTTTTGATACAGTGTAAGTTGGCCATCTAGGCCTTCTGGGTTACCTACTGTAAGGGTATCTACGTATGATACCGTTGCATCGAATGGATCAGGTCTGAATTTCTCCAAGAATAACTCTACAGAAGGATTATCCAGTGTAGTATATGCCTGAGAAACATATCCTCCAGAACCTTGCCCGTAAAGCACAATTTTACTTTCATCTATTCCGAAAGTATTATCCGCTGCTGCATCTCTTCTTAAATATCTTACACCATGCTTCACATCATGAATAGCTCTATAAACAGCATTTAATAATGTTCCTGTTCTTTCCTGAACAGTCTCTGCTATAGGGTTCCATCCTAACCTGTAATCTACAGAGATAGCTACGTAACCTCTTTTAGCCCATTGCTGGCATAATTCTACAGCAGCTAAATCATTCTTTCTACCATTAGGAGATCCATTTAGAGGTGGAGGTAAAAAGTTTCCTGTATGGATATAAATCATTACTGGCCTTTCTGTTACATCATCATTATCTTGGATTGGCTCATAAACATCCATATCTACATTAGTAACCTTCACAGCAGTAGATTCATCAGCTGGATCAAAGTAAGCGGCTGGAATCTCAACACCTGGAGTCGCAGCTGCGACTTGAAGTTCAAATATATTAGGCCCAAAGGTGGCTGGGTCTGAAAAATCAGAAGTCATGAAGTCAATGTTTGTACCGAATGTAACCGTAGTCGTCATTATTTCCTCATCTGTGAATACCTCATCAAGGTATCTAGTTTGTGCGAAACCTAACTGGATCGTACAAACCAAGATTCCCGAAAGTAAAATTTGTAAAGTTCTCTTCATTTTATTTTTATTTGTTGATTATTTATTTTTATGGTTAAAATCATATAGGATAGAAAAGTAAGCTAATCTTCCTATTTGGGGGCCTCCGTATACTTGTACATTTCTATTGTCTAATACATTATTATCTTCAATTCTATTTATAGTGTTTTCATTTGTAAATAAGGGCATTAACCCAAATAAATTCGAGCCTCCAACCTTAAAGGTACAATTCCATTTGGGAACTGTGTAATTAACTTGCGCATCTACCATATCATAAGTAGGTATAAACCCCGTAAATTGAGGGGATCCTTCAAAAGTAAACCCTTGAATCCATTTATAATTTACACCAAAGCCTACGTTCTTTATTTTGTCGAACAACACTAGCTCTCTTCCAGAAAACCCAAGATTGAATTTATGCTCGGGAGTATTAAAAGCTGGTATTATAGGGTCTTCATTAGAGCTAGTTAACTTATTCCATGAATAGTTTCCACTTAATGAATACTTTTTAAAATAGTAATTCAATCCTATGCTATACCCTTGGGTCGTTACTGTCTCTAGAGAATTAGAAGCCACTCTAAAAACTTGCAAGCCTCCATCAGGAAAACCATTGGCTTGGTCAAACTTTCCATTTAAACCTATATTATACCCAATAAAATCATTGTAGAAAGTAAGGTAATACCCCATGTCTACATAGAGCCTTTCAAAATGGGTTCCCCGGTAACCTACCTCTATGGTCTTCGCCTTTTCTGGCCTAATTTTATCGAGGTTATAGTACTCTAGTTTATTTAACCCTTCTGCTAAAGAGGTAGTATTTCTATATTCGGCAAAGCTTTCTACATGTGAACAAAGAATCCTTTCCTTCCTCAAATCTACCATCTATGTTTCCAAGGAGAATAGCTCTACCTACATCATAGAATAAATATTGGTCTGCCAGTGTAGGGTTTCTTACTGCTGATGAGAATGTAAGTCTGAATACCCTGTTTTTATTAGGTGAATACACTAAACTCGCTGCAGGACTAAAAATAAAAATCAAAATTTTCATTCTTATCAACTCTTCCTGTTAGGTTAAGCTTTAGCTTATTCTCTATAAATTTCTTCTCTAATCCTCCGTAAAAACCAACCTCATTATTCGTAATTACAACCCTAGAACTATCACTTACCAATCTATTTCCATCCAAATCTATAGCTATAGAGCCGTCATCTCTAAAGATATAATCATACTCAAGAGTATCACTAAAAATAGTCCCCCTAGAATCTGGACGGTACATCCTTACATTTCCTCCAAAACGATAATCTGCCCATTCCTTATCTAGTTGGTATTCTCCATGGACATGATAAAGAGCACTTTTGTCATAAAACCGACTTCCTCCTTCTGTAAAGGTTCTGGAGGTAATATCTTCTCTTAGGTCATCAAACCTAGCCGTACCTGGCTGATAGAATGGCTGGAGAACTGACCCAGAGGCTTGATTTACGTTATCTAAATTCTGCTCATAAAAGTTATTAAAGTAGTCATAGTCTGTGGCTATCCAGTCTAGCATTAACTGTGTGTATAAAGCTAATTCCTCACCAGCTGGCGCTAAGCCAGCTTGAGCAAAGATATCGTCCTCTATAGGATTAGCATCTATTAGAGGTTCTATCTGATTATTCCACAGCGTTCTAAATCTACTGTTCCATTCACCTGTAGAGCCACTAGATTCTTGCATTTTTATAGCTGTAGTAACTATATCATAGGTTTTTCCTGCATCCTCATGAGTGGCATAACCTCGTATAAACCACTTTCCCGGATTACTAAGCTCTAATTGGTTTTGGTAAAACTTTATTCCATCCAGCCTATACCTGTTATCACCCTGGTAAACTGTGCTTCCTGTGCTGTAATTAAAATTATAGGTAGCTAATAAATTTTTATTCAGATAGTAATATAAACCCGTGTTAAACTTAAAATTATCTGTATCATAATCTACCAAGTATTCTTCTCTGTATCCATTTCTAAACCATTCCGATAATCCCTTATTCGAAGATATACTTCCAGTCACATCATTATTAGTGGCTACTGGCTCATCTCCATAAACATTAACTGCATCAAATCCGAAAGGATGGTCTAACCCATACTCCGAACCGTCTATAGGGTTATAATTAGTGGCTTCCCAGTCATTGGCTTTCATACCAAAGAGGTTTATTTTATATCCAAATTTGTGCTGACCTTGATCATTGGTAAAGAAGTCCGCCCACCTCACAGCTATTTCTCCTAGCTGTCTTTCTCCTACTTTAAAACTGGCACTTAAGCCAGGAAACATAAATGGGTCTTTAGTCTCCATATTTATTACCCCATTAAATGCACCTGGGCCATAAAATGCCGAACTAGCACCTGCTATGATATCTACTCTTTTCACATCTAAATCAGATGCCCCAAGAAAATTTCCTAGACTGAAATTCAAGCCTG